>JBGPLS010000330.1:0-2514 GCA_041486565.1 Gemmatimonadaceae bacterium | reverse complement strand
GGATCCTCGTCGCTCACCCTCACCACTCGAACACCCAGCCCCGCACCGAGATCGGCGAGCGGAAAGTATTCCGTCTCGTCCATCATTCCGTCGCGCGATGGAATCGGCGCTCCATGCGGATCCACCGCGGGCTCTCCGATCGCCGCCGCCATCCTGTCCACCAGCTCATCCGATGCCGCGTGCTCGAGACGCTCGGCCTCGACGTGAACCCGGTCCCACGGGTACTCGAGCGCTGTCGAGAGGTACGACTCGATGACCCGGTGCCGCCGCAGGGTGCGCAGCGCAGCGCGTCGCCCTGTTTCGCTGAGCTTCACGCCGTGGTACCGCTCGTACGACAACAGCCCCTGGTCCGCCAGGCGACGCACCATCCCGCTAACCGATGCAGGCGCCACGACGAGGCGCTGGGCGATGTCGTTTGTCGCCACCGCTTCAGTTCCCCGTCCAAGGGAGTAAATCGCCTTGAGATAGTCCTCAACGGGCCCGGTGAGCGAATCGTCTGCCGGCGCAGAGCTCATGAGCTGCAGAACGGCGCGCTTCGTATTCCTCATTGGGGATTGTGCCCCTTGGGCGCCGGATTCCCGCGCACCATCAGCACCGGCACCAGCGACTTGTGGCGCACCGCGTTGGCGACGCTCCCTCTGATCACGTCACCGATGAACCGATGCCCGTGCGTCGCCATCGCGATGAGATCGCATTTCTCGCGCTCGGCGGCTTCGACGATCTCGTTCGCCGGATCGCCGGAGGCGAGCACCGCCTCCGCATCGAAGCCCGCCGCCTCGAGCGAGGCGTTGATTCCCTCGATGTACGCGCGATCCCCCTCCATCTCTTCGCTGTCGCGGAGATGGAGAGGACCGATGTTGCGCGCCGCCCATCCGTCAGCCACGTGGATCAGCACGATCGACGAGCCGTTCTCGCGCGCCAGCTGCTGGACGTGGGTGAGTATCGCCTCGTCGTACGACGAGTTCTCCACGGGGACCAGTATTCGCTTGTACATCGCGTCACCCTCCGCGGAAAATCTGGAGAAGGAGCCAAATGTTGAGCCCGGCGATCACCACCGCAACAAGATATGCGAGAGACTTGAGCCACACCGGGTTCACGAACTCGCCCATCTTGAGCTTGTTCGAGGTGAAGGCCACCAGCGGAAAGACGGCGAACGAGAGCTGCATGCTCAAAATCACCTGGCTCAGGATGAGCAGCCGGGCCGTGCCGCTCGCCCCGTAGAGAAGCGCGACGATCGCCGCGGGGATGATGGCGATGCTACGGGTGATGAGCCGGCGGAGCCAGGGGCGGAGGCGGATGTTGAGGAATCCCTCCATCACGATCTGGCCGGCGAGCGTCCCGGTGATCGTCGAGTTCTGCCCTGACGCGAGCAGCGCCAGCGCGAACATCGTGCTCGCCCCCGCGCCGAGGAGGGGTGTGAGCAGCTTGTAGGCGTCCTGAATCTCCGCAACCTCGCTGTGCCCTGAGGTGTGGAACGTCGCGGCGGCGACGATCAGAATGGCGGCATTGATGAACAGCGCGAACGACAGCGCGATCGTCGAGTCGATGAACGCGAACTTCACCGCCTCGTGTTTTCCCGCCACCGATTCGTCATACTCCCGCGTCTGAACGATGGACGAGTGCAGGTAGAGATTGTGGGGCATCACGGTCGCCCCGAGGATTCCGATGGCGACGTAGAGCATCGACGGATTGCTGATCACCTCCGTCCTCGGAATGAATCCGCTCAGTACCGCGCCGATCGGCGGATGCGAGATGATTATCTCGAACAGGAAGCAGATGCCGACCGTGGCGATGAGCGCGATGACCAGCACCTCGAGGAGCCGGAATCCCTTGTTCTGGAGGTAGAGCACGATCAGCACGTCGAACGCCGTGATCGCAATTCCGGCGGGAAGGGGAATGTGAAAGAGCAGGTTGAGCGCTATTGCCGAGCCGATCACTTCGGCCAGGTCACAGGCTGCGATCGCCAGCTCGCAGATCACCCAGAGAAACCAGACAACCGGGGTGGAGTAGTGATCGCGGCATGCCTGGGCGAGATCGCGGCCGGTGACGATGCCCAGTTTGGACGCCAGCCCCTGGAGAAGGATCGCCATCAGGTTCGACATCAGGATGACACTCAGCAGCGTGTAGCCGAACTGCGATCCGCCGGCGAGGTCGGTGGCCCAGTTGCCCGGATCCATGTAGCCCACGGCGACCAGGTAGCCCGGCCCGGCGAACGCGAGGATCTTTCGCCACCACGGCCCGCCCACGACCGGCACCGATCGGTAGACTTCGGCGAGCGATGGCGTGACGCGCGCGCGGCGCCACCCCGTATCGGGGGTGTGCGGTATCTCTCTCGGGCGCGGCTTCTTCAGTCGGGTGGCCACCGTCTCAGTGTCGGTTTCGTATCGTGGAAAGAGAGATTACGCTACTGCTGGATGATTATGTTAGGCTATCCTAATTCCATCCGCAAGTGTGGGCTTATGTGCTTGCCAGCAATAGCTACCGACTGAATGCGAGGAAATCTGTCAGGATCCG
>JBGPLS010000329.1:0-2516 GCA_041486565.1 Gemmatimonadaceae bacterium | reverse complement strand
GAGGCTGTGAGGCGGTGAGGAAAACCAGGGCGGCATCTCGCGCTGCCCGTGCTCCCAATTCAAGACGGATCGTCTTCCTTTTTTTTGGGAACTACAACCGCATGTGGGGCCTGAGGCAACGCGTGCAGTTCCCCATTTTCTTTTGTAGTTCTCACCGCCTCACAGCCTCACCGGCGACCCCACAGATCTCTACCTCGACTCAGCGACCGATCCAGTACGTCGCCTTCACGAGGAACACATTCGTCGGCACGGTCCTGAAGATGTCACCCACATCCCTCCCGATCTCGAAGTCCCCGATCGGCTCGAACCCGCTCCTCTGCTGCTGCCACACCACGAACAACGCCGAGCCCGGACGATACTCCCACCTCAACACCGCATTGCCGCGCAGATTCCTCACATTGAAGTTCGGATCGCCGAAGCCGAACGCCGGCGCTGCGCCCGATCCGTCGGGGTCAACGGTGTAAACTCCCGACGCGTCGCGCGCGATCGTCCCCCTGTCCCTTCCATATACCGCAAAGTCGTACGTCCTCGGCGCCTCGAACTCCTTGAACCCCGAGTACCGCCCGGCCGAGACGAAGGGCTGGGCGTAGACCTGAAGACTGAGCAGCGGCGTGAACGTCCACTCGACGCGCGTGTCCATCGACAGCGTCGTCTGATTCAGATTGGCGAAGACGTAGCGCCGCCCGTACGTGGTGGCCGCGAGCGGGTCACCCACGCTCCGCACGAACTGACCGGTGCTGCGGTCTCCGCTCAGCACGGGACCAAAGCTCAGGTTGAGCGACGACGCCGGACGGATGTTGGCCGTCACCTGCAGGTACCTCGAGTCGCCTCCCGATTCGGCTCGCGAGTACTGTGTGAAGTAGTTGAACCAGATCAGCTTTCGGTTGTCGCTCGCGCCGTTGATGCTGAAGTTCCAGTTCGCCGGCCCTTTCGCGAGCGGACCACCACGTGTGAACCGGTCGCTCACTACAGACGGGTTGTAGCCGCCCTGCCAGCCGATGTTCCACAGGTTGAGAAACGTCCAGTACCCGCCGGCGGCTAATCCATTGTAGATCATGTCGCCGCCGAAATTCCACGTCTGGTTCGTGTACGCGTAATACCCGTAATCCCGGAACCGCTTGGTCGCGGTGAGCGACTGGTAGCCGTAGATCGTGGACAGCGCGCGATAGTCCACGCGCCCGTGAAAGCCCATGTCGTTGAGCTCGAGACCCGGGCTCACCTGCTTGATGGCCAGCGAGCCGAACCACTCTCCGTTCTTCGCCAGCGCGAGCTCGCCGATGTGACCGTCCAGCGACGTGCGCTTGGAATCGAGCTCGATGTAATCGGCGTCGGGCCGCTGATAGTAGTGCGAGCTGTTGAGCTGCGTCGAAGCGATCGCCTGCGCGCTGCCGGCAACATGGCTGCCGGCGAGGAAGCCGCTCAGTATCCATTGCCTTCCCGCATTCGCCGCCTGAAAGTCGATGCCGCCGAACGTCGCACTTGACCGCAGCAGATTCTCGAACACCGCATCGCCATCGTCGCGTAGCGTGGACGTCAACATTCCGCCGACAACCGTCGCGCCTTTTCTGAAATCGCGCTTCACTCTGCCCGCGAAATAATTCGTGAGCGGCTCCACCGGCGTCGTCAATCGCTGGGCCGGCTCGTCGCCCGCCACCGACAGAATGTCGGCCTTTTCCTCGGGCGTGACTGCATCGATGACACCGATCGTCCACGGCCCGTTCTTGCCCGTGACCTTCGCCGCCGCGGCAATCGTCGTCTCGTCGGGCGCGTTGAAGAACGCTACGCCCGGACCACCGGCGAATCGCTGCGGTTGTCGTCCGATGCGCCTCGAGTAGAAGTAGCGCTGTGACCCGTAGTCGTTCTGAGTGACGATCTGGCCGAAGGAAAACACGTCCGAGCCCTCGAGGAAGAACGGCCGCTTCTCCGGAAAGAACGTCTCGAACGCAGAGAGATTCACCACCGACGGGTCTACCTCCACCTGGCCGAAATCAGGATTCACGGTCGCCGTCAGAGTCAGACCACCCGGCAGACCATACCGAAGGTCCGCGCCCGCGGACGGCTTGACGTCGTTCGCATCGAAGAACGGATCGGCAGCATTTCCCGGCGCGCGAGTGAGACGCGTGCTGGCGTACGGCACGAACTCCAGACGCTCGGGCGTCGGGACGTCCACCAGCCCCGCGAGATCGCCGAAACGCGATACGAATCCGCGACCGTCGGGCACCCACGGCGACCAGGTGTCACGCTCCTGACGGCGCGCGATGTCGCGCTGCACCTGGAATCCCCACACCCGCTCGCCACTCTGATTCCCGAAGCGGAGCTGCGAGAACGGAATGCGATACTCGGCCACCCAGCCGAGTGAGTCGACTCGTGTGGCGACGTCCCACACGGCGTCCCAGTTCAGGTCTTCCTGGTTGTCATTGGATGTGTACACGTCCTTCTTCACGCCCAATGGATTTACGGTGAAGCGGAAGGCGGTGCGGCGGTCGTGGTACGAATCGATGATCAGGTGCACCCAG
>JBGPLS010000328.1:0-2521 GCA_041486565.1 Gemmatimonadaceae bacterium | reverse complement strand
GTGTTCGTGATATGCCACTCGTCCCACGGATTGAAGACCTCCGAGACGTGGACGAGGAACACCAGGCCGATCGCCGTGATGCGAATGGCGTCGACGTACTGCAGCCGATCGGCCGTCTTCGCAGGTGGCGCAGATGCCTCAGCGGCCGGGGTTGTCAAAGCAGCAAGCGTAGCGCCTCATCAATCTCCGCACTGAACTGTGCTCGCTTGCCGGCGCCCATGGCAGTTCCCCCGATGTGATTGCCTGAATCGCGCGATTCTGCCACAAGCTGCCTGCGATCACGCGAGAAGTCAGTCAGGATGTCCCAGTCGAAGGGTCAGCGGAACCCCGACGGTCGCCGCGCAGTCCCCCTGACAGAATTGGGTAACAGGGCAGGCGAGTATTGACGGGAAGACGATATCGACACGAAAACAATGACTGCCACTCTTACGCCTCAGCCGACGCCTCCCGCGGTGTCGTCGAGCCTGCGCTTCACCGGCATGGTTGTGCCCTTCGCAAACGTCCGTCGCACGGACGTGTCGACAGTCGGTGGCAAGGGCGCGAACCTCGGCGAGATGATCGCGGCGGGCCTGCCCGTTCCGCAGGGCTTCATTCTCACGATCGAGGCGTATCGCCAGTTCTACGACAGCAATGAGCTTGGCCCGCGAGTCGCGGCCGAGCTGAAGCGCATCGACCCGGATGACACGGCCGTGCTCGATCGAAACGCGGTGGCTCTCCGTCAGTTGATCCTCGAAGGGAGTGTGCCCGACAGTCTGCGTTTGGCGATCGAGCAGGCATATGACGCGCTCGTCAACGATCAAGCCTCGCGCGGACGGGTTGCCGTCCGCTCCTCGGCGACAGCCGAGGATACGGCTCAATTTTCGTTCGCCGGCATGTTCGAGAGCTTCCTGAACGTGTCCGGAAAGACTTCCCTCCTCGAGGCGGTCAAAGCGTGCTGGGCGTCGACATTCAGTGCGCGCGTTCTCTTTTATCGCTTGAAGCAGGGACTGCCGGCGGAGATGCCGGTGGCGGTCATTGTTCAGCGAATGGTCGACTCGGACAAATCGGGCGTGATCTTCACTTCCGACCCCGCCTCACGCGATCCCTCTCGGATGGTGATCGAGGCCGCGTGGGGGCTGGGCGAGGCTGTAGTGCAGGGAGCCGTGACGCCCGATCGCCACGTACTCGACAAGCAGTCGCTTTCCGTCGTCGCTACCACAATCGCGGAGAAGGAATTCCTCCTCACCTGGGACCCGGGCAAGCAGGTAACTACCCGCGTCGATCTTGGCGGGGACCCGCGAGCGAAAGCGCCGGTGCTCACGGCGACCGAGCTCGAGACGCTCGGCACGCTCGCGCGCCGCGCCGAAGAGCACTACGGGGTGCCGCAGGACCTCGAGTTTGCGATCGAAGGCGAAGAGATCTACCTGACGCAGAGTCGGCCGATCACCACCCTGCATCCGGCGACGACAAGCGCGGCCACCGGCAAATCGACGATGAAGCCACTCGTGCACGGATTGGGCGCCAGTCCTGGTCGTGCTACCGGTACCGTGCGGGTGTTGAATTCGACAGCCGAGGAGTCGTCGATGCACGTTGGAGAGATCCTGGTGACGCGCATGACGTCGCCCGATTGGGTGCCGATCATGCGACGGGCGGGGGCGATCGTGACCGACGCAGGTGGCATGACGTCGCACGCAGCGATTGTGGCGCGCGAGCTTGGTCTGCCGTGCATCGTCGGCGCGCACGACGCGACGCGGGTGCTCGTCACAGGAACGCTGGTGACCGTCGATGGAAGTGCAGGGACGGTCGTTGCAGGACAGGTCGGCGCCGAGCAGCCAGCCGTCGCACCAGCGACGAGAATCGTTCAAAGCGGTCACGGCGCGAATGGCGCGCCAGTCACCGCCACTCGCCTCTACGTCAATCTCGCCGAACCCGATCGCGCTGCCGAAGTAGCCGCGCGAGACGTTGATGGTGTGGGGTTGCTGCGCGCCGAGTTCATGATGCTCGAGGCGCTCGAGCACATGCACCCGCGTGCCTTTCTCGCGCAGCGCAGCGGCGACGAGTTCGTCCGCCGGATGGCCGACAGCCTTCGTGTATTCGCACAGGCATTCGCACCGCGCCCTGTCGTCTACCGCGCGATGGATTTTCGGTCGAACGAATTTCGCAATCTGACCGGCGGATCGGCTTACGAGCCGACTGAAGCGAACCCCATGATCGGCTACCGAGGCTGTTTCCGCTACACACGGGAGCCCGATCTGTTCGCCCTCGAGCTGCGGGCGATCGCCGAGGTGCGCCGTGATCACGAGAATCTCCATCTTATGATCCCGTTCGTTCGCACGGCGCACGAGCTCGAAGCGTGTCTCCGGCTTGTGGATGCAAGTCCACTGGGTGCCGATTCACGGCTCGAACGGTGGATCATGGCGGAAGTGCCATCGGTCGTCTACTGGCTCCCGAAGTACGCATCGCTCGGCATCTCGGGAGTGTCGATCGGATCGAACGATCTCACACAGCTCGTGCTCGGCGTCGATCGCGACAGCGAGCTGTT
>JBGPLS010000327.1:0-2524 GCA_041486565.1 Gemmatimonadaceae bacterium | reverse complement strand
GACCTTGGCTCCCATCTGGTTATAGGCGGGGAGGCAGGAGAAGTAGTTGATGTTCAGGTTCTTGAATACCGCCGCTTCCTCCGCCGTCGGAAACACCGCCCAACCGACCCGTCCACCTGTCCACGAGTACGATTTGGAGACCCCCGACACGAGCACGGTGCGCGCTTCCATTCCCGGAACCGACGCTATGGATACGTGCTCCTCGCCGTCGAACAGGATTCTTTCGTAGACCTCGTCCGAGTAGACACGCACCTCGGGCGAAGTTTCGGCGAGTATCACGTCGGCGATCTCAGCGAGCTGATCGCGACTGGCGACTCCACCCGTTGGATTGGACGGGAAGTTGATGTAGATGAGCTTCGTGCGATCGGTGATGAGCGGTCGGAGATCGCTGCCGCGGAAGCTGAATCCCGAGTTTTCCTCGAGATGGAGGGGAACGGGGGACGCGCCGATGTATCGAACGAAGGATTCGTAGATCGGGAATCCGGGGCTCGGGTAGATGATCTCGTCGCCGGCGTTGCAGTAGGTCTGCTGTGTGAATCCGATGGGCGGTTTTGCCCCGGGAAAGACCACCACGCGGTCGGGCGTTATCCGGATGTTTCTGCTCTCACCCATGGTGTGGGCGATCGCTTCGCGAAGGGGGAGGATTCCCTGCGGATCGTTGTAATGCGTTAGGTCCAGGTCTATCTGGCGCTTCACCTCTTCGGCGATGTGGCGGGGAAGAGGGAAGTCGGGTTCTCCAATGTTGCACCGCACCACCTGGTTGCCCGCGTCCTCGACTTCCTTGATATACGGACCGACCTTGAACGCGTTCTCGGTGTCCAGCATCGCGACGCGATCCGCGAAGAGCGGTCGTGTCTTGCGCGACGGTGCGGCAGCGGTTGCCATCGGTCTGTCTCCCAGGTGAGACGAAGGCGAGCACGCGACACTCTGTGCGCGGGTGCCCGTCATTCGAGTCGATTATTGAAGCCTGCCCTGTCGGCTCGGGGGCCGCTGTAGGGCGAACCGAGGAAAGGGAGTGAGGGATGCCCTGACGCGTCCTGGGTTCGGCCCGACATAGATTAGATCGCGCTTCGCGGAGGCAGACTTGGGGCGCCGGGGAACGTCGCAATGAGAATCGCGCTGATCGCCATGAGCGGCGTCAGAGCCTTCAAGCACGAGCTCACAGAGCTCGGCATGTCGCTGCCCGGGTTCGCCGGGCGGGAGCGCGCCGTCTCGCAGTTGCCGAGCCTGGCGCTGCTCACTCTCGCGGGAATGACGCCGGAGCGATTCGACGTGTCGTATCACGAGATCGCCGACCTGCGCCGAACCGACACCCTGCCGCCCTGCGACCTCGCAGCGGTGGCGACGATGACCGCTCAGGTCAAGGATGCCTACGAGGTGGCGCGCCGCTATCGGCTCCAGGGGACAAAGACTGTCATCGGGGGATTGCACGCGACCGCCATGCCCCACGATGCGCTTCGTCACTTCGACGCCGTCGTGAGCGGCGAAGGGGAATTGAGCTGGCTCGCTGTCCTGCGGGATCTGGAAGCCGGACGGCTCGGTGGCATCTACTCTGCGCAGGGCCGCGATTTCGACCTGGCCGACGCGCCGATGCCACGCTTCGATCTGCTCGATCCCGATAACTACAATCGGCTGACGGTGCAGACGCAGCGCGGCTGCCCGTGGCGCTGCGATTTCTGCGCGAGCTCCATCATGCTCACGCCGAAATACAAGCTCAAGCCGATAACGAAGGTCGTTGACGAGATCAGAGCCATCAAGCAGCTCTGGTCGCGGCCGTTCATCGAATTCGCCGACGACAACTCCTTCGTGAACAAGCAACATTCAAAAGAGCTGATGGAGGCAATTGCCGGCGAGAGCGTCCGCTGGTTCACCGAGACCGATATTTCGGTTGCCGACGACCCGCAGCTCCTCAGACTGATGCGGGATGCCGGTTGTGTGCAGGTGCTCATTGGGTTCGAGAGTCCCACGGCTCGAGCCCTCGAGGGAATCGAGCTGCGGCGCAACTGGAAGCACGATCGCGTGGCGAGTTACATGGACGCGGTGGAGCGCATCCAGTCGCACGGGATTGTCGTCACAGCGTGCTTCGTCCTCGGACTCGATGGCCACACGACTTCGGTTTTCGAGGATGTGTGGCGGTTCGCCAACGAAAGCGGCGTTCGGGAAGTCCAGATCACGGTCATGACGCCGCTACCCGGATCGCAACTCTACTCCAGAATGCTGGATGAAGGTCGTCTGCTGGACCCGGCGGGATGGGAAAAGTGCACGTTGTTCGATGTGAACATGCGGCCGCTGCTGATGTCGGTTGAAGAACTGGAAACGGGGTTTGTCGAGTTGGCGCGCAGACTTTACTCCGAAGACGCGAAGCGCGCCCGCAACACGGCGTTCAGGTGCCAGAGAAGATCCGCTGCGCCTGAGCTTGAGATGGCAGCCTATTCAACGGAGGTGGACCATGGAGACTAATAGCGCCAGCTGGAGCGGGTTCAGGACGATGTTTCAGGTTGCAGCATGGTACGATATCGTGCTG
>JBGPLS010000326.1:0-2530 GCA_041486565.1 Gemmatimonadaceae bacterium | reverse complement strand
GCTTCGAAGAGGCGATCGAGTGCGCACTCCTGGAGCACGGACCTGATGCGTGCGCCCGTGACGCAGCTTCGGTCCATCAGCCGGCGGCCCGGCCGTACGGAGACACAGCGCCCGGTGGTTATCACAAGCGTGGATCGACGGATTACGATCGCGCTCTGTGCCTGGTTCCAGCTGACGTCGTTGACTTTGTCCTTGCAACTCAGCCTAAGGAATGGCAAAAGCTTGCCCAACATCATGGGACTTCCGTAAAGGAACAATTCCTCAAGCGGCTGGCGGCTGAGATCGAGAGGCGTGGAGCACTCGATGTCCTGCGCAACGGAATGAAGGACTCCGGTGTCAAGTTCCGACTCGCGTATTTTCGCCCCGCGAGCGGACTGAACGAAGAAACACGCCGGCTGCACGCCGCGAACTTGTTCAGCGTCGTCCGCCAGTTGCGGTACAGCACCAAAAACGAGAACTGCCTTGACCTGGTGCTCGTTCTTAACGGTATCCCGATCTTCACCGCCGAGCTCAAGAACCCGCTTAACGGTCAGGATGTTGCGGAGGCCATCAGACAGTACAAGCGGGACCGCGATCCGCGTGAGCCCCTACTCGCCTATGGGCGCTGCCTCGCGCATTTCGCGGTCGATCCAGATCTCGTCTACGTCACAACGCACCTTGCTCTTGCAAAAACGCGGTTTCTCCCCCTCAACAAGGGCAAGTTCGGAGGTGCTGGAAATCCGCCCGTCCCGCCAACCCAGAAGGGATATGCTACGGATTATCTGTGGGAGGAAACCTGGGCGCGCGATAGCGTCCTCGATCTCGTCCGCCAGTTCATTCATGAAGTGGAGGAGGAAGACGAGCGCGGACGAAAAACCGGTAAGCGGTTTCTCATTTTCCCGCGCTACCAGCAGCTCGATGCGGTACGCAAGCTGGTCGCCAATGCGCGCAGCCTCGGTGCCGGTCAACGCTACCTGATTCAGCACTCCGCCGGCAGCGGTAAGAGCTTCACCATCGCCTGGCTGGCACATCAGCTCTCCACACTACACGACGCGAACGATCGCCGGGTTTTCGATTCGATCGTCGTGATAACCGACCGCCGCATACTCGACAAGCAGCTCCAAACCACGATGCGGCAGTTCGAGCAGACGCTCGGCGTCGTAGAAAACATCGACACCACGTCGCGACAGCTCAAGGAGGCGCTCGAGTCGGGAAAGACGATAATTGTCACTACCCTTCAGAAATTCCCGGTGATAGCGGACGAGATTGGCGAACTCCCGGGGAAGCGCTTCGCCCTCATAGTGGACGAGGCGCATTCGTCACAGTCGGGGGAGAGTACCAAGAGTCTCAAATCCGTGCTCGCGTCCCGCTCGCTCGAAGAGGCGGAGGCAGAGGAGTCAGGTGCGGCGACCCCCGAGGAGGAGCTGGAAGAAAGGATACTGGCCGAGATGGAGAAGCGCGGGCGGCTGCCAAACCTCTCGACATTCGCTTTCACGGCCACTCCGAAGCAGAAAACACTGGAATTGTTCGGGACGAAGCGGCCCGACGGGAAATTTGCGCCATTCCACCTGTACACCATGCGGCAGGCAATCGAGGAGGGATTCATCCTCGACGTGCTCGCCAACTACACGACGTACAAGGCGTACTGGCGGCTGCTGAAAAAGATAGAAGACGATCCGCGGTATGACCGCAAAAAGGCGGAGTATCTACTCAAGTCATTCGTCGAGCTGCATCCTCACGCCATCGCCGAGAAGGTGAAGATCTGTGTCGAGCATTTCGCCGCTCAGGTACAGAACGAGATCGGCGGAAGGGCGAAGGCAATGATCGTCACCCGTTCTCGGCTACATGCGGTGAGGTACAAACTCGCAGTCGACAAATATCTGAAGGAGCGAGGACTTCCTTTCGGCGCGCTCGTGGCATTCTCGGGTGCGGTTCAGGATGGTGGTCACTCTTATACCGAGTTCGGAATGAACGGTTTTTCAGAGGCTCAGACGGCAAAGGTGTTCGATAGGCCCGAGAATCGTTTCCTGATCGTCGCCAACAAATTCCAGACGGGCTTCGATCAGCCGTTACTACATACGATGTACGTGGACAAGCGCCTTGGCGGGGTCAATGCAGTGCAGACTCTCTCGCGGCTCAATCGTACTCGCACAGAGAAGAACGGAACGATGGTGCTCGACTTCGCCAATGAGAGCGACGACATCAAGGCTGCCTTCGAGCCGTACTACGAAACGACGCTACTGTCGGAAGCGACCGATCCGAATCTGCTATACGAGATAGAGACGACGCTGGCAGAGTTTCCGATCTACACAAAAGCTGATGTGCACGGATTCGCGAAAGTCTATTTCGATGCGAAGGCGACGCAGGATCAGTTGTACAGCGTACTCGCGCCTGTGCTGGAGCGGTTCCACGAGGTCAGCAAGGAAGAGCAGGTGGATTTTCGCAGCCAGTTGACCGATTACGTCCGGCTTTACGCGTTCCTCGCACAGATTCTCACGTTCGCCGACCCAGACCTCGAGAAGCTCTACGTCTTTTCTCGGCATCTGCGCCG
>JBGPLS010000325.1:0-2579 GCA_041486565.1 Gemmatimonadaceae bacterium | reverse complement strand
TTCTCGTGATCATGCTGAATGCGCTCGCCGGATTCGCCGGCTATCTCGGCCACGCCGCCATCGACTGGATGCTCGTCGCCTGGTTCACGTCGATCGCCGCCGTCGGAAGCATCCTCGGGGCGATGGCGAGCAACCGCGTTCCGCAACAGCGGCTCAGGCAGGTGTTCGGGTATCTCCTGATCGCGGTGTCGTTCTATGTGCTTTACAGACGATGAGCAATCAGAAGATCGTGGCGCACGCGCAGCGCTATTGTCCCCGTCGCCGCGGCGGCTGCTTCGCGTCATCGATTGACATGAAGCGCGGCGGATCATCGCGCAGCACGCGTTCGTGCACGTCACGTCCCGCGAAAAAGTCGACAACCACATCGCGTACAGGGCCGTAGGGGAGAAGCTCATGCCCTCCGTTGGCGACGATCAGTCGGCTGCTGCGCGCGAATTCCTCCGCCAGCGCCGCGTCGTTCCCGGGAGGCGTGCGGTCATCGAGCTGGCCGGTGATGAACAACGCAGGAACGGCGAGCGGAATGCGTGAACGCCTTTGTGGAGCCGGCGGCTGTCCCCCGAGGGCGTCACAGAACGCCGGGTCGGAGGCGAAGTTGTCGAACGCCGGGCCAAACATGCTACCAGAAGCCAATGCGTCGACCTTTGCTCTCCGCGCGGCTGAGGGGCGTCCGGAACAATTCAATGCCCGTGCCATCAGCGTTCCCGCGCCGCCGCTGAAGTCGTTGTACATCCCTTCCACCCACCGCGTGAGAATCGTCAGGTCGCCCCGTTCAGTGGTGGCCACGAAAGCCGGCAGGCGCGCGTCCGTCAGCTGTCCTTCGACCAGCCCGCGAAGCCCGTCGCGTCCGACGGGAATCACAACGCTGTCTCCGCCTACACGCCGGATCTTCACAAAAAAGGGTTGACTGTCGGCACGGTTGAAGAGAGCACGGACGCGCTCGACGAGATTCTGTGAGAATGGCACCGCCACGCTGTCGGCAGCCGCGGCGCGTGCCATCTGCGCCAGAAGAGAGTCGCGCGCAACAGATTCATGGTACTCGAGATCGGCATCTGTCGGACCCTGCAGGACGACGCGCTCGAGTCGCGTCGGATAGCGCCGTGCGAAGGTCATTGCCAGGCGCGTTCCATAGCTGAAACCGAGGAGACTCAGCCGCGGGAAGCCGAGGGCTCGGCGGATGTCGTCGATGTCGTCGGCGATGGCGACGTCCGAGAACGCGCGCGGATCCACGCCTTTCGCGCGCCAGTAGTCGGCGCAGGCAGCGACCACCCTGCGGTACGCGCTCACGAATGTCGCGTGCGAAGTGAGAAACGCCGTGTCGAACGGCGTGGGCAGGGGAGGGCAGTCGACTTTCGGAGACGACAGCCCGAGGCCGCGCTGATCGGGAAGAATCACGTCGCCCGTTGCGCGCAGCGCGTCGAACAACTGCCAGTACGGTGGAATCGGCGCCATCACGGTCGCCGGTATTCCGGGCCCGCCCATCAGAAAGACAATTGGAGCACCGGGTGTGGCGCTGGTGGACTTGAGTCGCAGGAAGGCGACGGTGAGACTCGGGCCATTCGGTTTGGCGCGTGACTCCGGTACGATGACTTTGCCGAGCTCGATCTGATGGACCTGACCGTCGTACGTGCGGAGCGAGAATGGCTCGAAGGCAACCCTGGGCGCGGGCTGGGCCGCGGCAGGGCGCAGGTACGAAAGGCTGGCCATGCACATCATCATCGTGCAGGCAATGCGGCGAAGAATCATCGTCCGGGCCTGTTGTGGTCGGACGGTTGGACGTCCGAACGTCCGGAATGGTTTGTGGCGGCTTCGCTACCTGACGCTGAGGGAATAGTTCAGGAAGTCGATGTTGGGCGGCTCGTGCCCCGCGCGGCGAATCCCGGCGAGTATCTGCGCGCGAGTGTGGGTCCCGTGATTCGCGAGATGCAGCAGAAGCTTCCAGAGGGGAAGCGAATCGGAATGACCCGTCGGCAGCGTCCACGACCAGAGGTCGCGGAGCTTCGCCTCGGTAAGGTCATTGACGCAATCGGTTGCCTGCTTGTCGATCGGCTGCCAGCGATCGCGGGCCTTGGGGATCGTGTCGATGGAATCCGGGGTGACCTTGAGCGCATACGCCTGGCTCACCGTAAGCGAGCCATCGAACCAGGAGAACCATCCCCATTGCGTGGTCATCAGATGGGCGAGCGTGTCGCGAATAGTGCCGTGGCCGCTACAGCCAGGGGCAGACAGCTCTTCCGGGCTGAGCTTTTCGAGGGAATCGAGAAGGTGAGCCGTTGCCCATGAGTTGTAGGCGTAGTACGTCTTCATCAGGTCCAGCATCGAATTCTCCAGCGTCCGGCGGGTCCATCTCCTGACTCCCAAGAAAATAACGAGTCACGGGTTGCAGGGGTGCCGAGTTTCGCTCCCGGGTGCCGCTGGTGGACCCGGCACTCAGTTCGGGCGTCGTGCTTAACGCTTCTTGTGATGTTGCCGGCGCTTGCAAACGTCTCACCGCCGGCCACGTTCGGCCGCGGCGGAAAGGGGGCGCGCCCGCGCAAACTAATACCGCCAGCTCAACCCAGCGTAGCTCTGGAGCGAAGCCG
>JBGPLS010000324.1:0-2580 GCA_041486565.1 Gemmatimonadaceae bacterium | reverse complement strand
GTCTCGAACGAGACTTGCAAGGTACGCTTACAGTATGCTACCCTGGGTGGGGGTGCTGATTGCGCCGGTGCTTAGCATCTCAGAATCAGACCATCGGTTCGGGGTATCGATTTCAAGAAAGGTTTCGGAGGGCACGATGATGACACACGATTCGCGTTCCTTGGGTGCTTCGGCCGCAACGATGGCGTTCGTATTTTTCGCAGCTTGTGACGGCGGACTGACCAGGCCGACCGATTTCGATTTCACCGGAAGAGTGAAATACGTCGAGATGCACGACCAGTCGTCGGCCAATGTTGGGCTGGAGTCGTTCGAGCAAGGGCAAACGGTGCAACGCATACTCTGGGTTTTACCGTCGACGTTTGTCTCGACTCGCGTGCAGAACGAGACTTCGTGGCGAACCGGAGACATCCACGACATTGCGGTTGGTTCTGACATTTCCGTAAAGACGGACGGCTTCGCGCGGCGCAGTAACCCGCCACAGTTCGAGGCCATTTGGGTGGAGCTTGTTTTGCCCAAGCCGCCTGGCTTCTAGCGCTGAGCCGTTCGACCGCGCGCGTGAGCCCGTAAAGCTCCACGAGACTGCGCAAGCTCCTCTGTCTCCCGGCCGGGATAGGAAATTCAACCGGGGTCGTGGAAGTATGACGCGACGCTTCACGCAGTGCCACGAGTCCCGGGCGGGGTCGTTCGCCCTCTGCCCGCGTCGCGGGTCGTCCGGTCGGCCCCGCTGCGGGTCGTTGCCCTAGGGGCGCCGGACCGATGTGGGGCCGCTACGCGCACTGAACGGCCCCGACGGGTGAGCCGGGGCGCGCGGGGCGACGTTCAGGGAGCGTGGTGGGGCGCGGTGCTCGCGGTCGGTCGTCGCCGCGCGCAAAGACGGAAGTCCGGCACCGACGCTCGGTTTCCCTCGGAAGTACGGCAGATTATCGTTATTGGTGAGTGGTGACCGCTGACAGTCAATCAGGAAGTTGGTGGTTCGAGTCCACCAGCCCCAGGTCACTCTTCCCGCGAGCGGGCAATCCGCGCAGCCAAATCCAATCCAATCGAGCGCAATCATGGATAGCCCGCTGCCATCGCCGAAGATCGCGTCGACTACCGACATACGGGCGCAATTTCCGGCGCTGCAGCGCGTGCACAACGATTATGAAGTCGCCTATTTCGATGGCCCCGGCGGCACACAGGTGCCGCGGCAGGTCGTCGACGCGATGGCCGACTACCTCTATCGCCACAACGCGAACACTCACTGGGCCTATCCGACGAGTGAGGAAACCGACGGCGCGATCGAAAACGCGAGATCAGCGTGCGCCGATCTGCTGAATGCGTCATCGGCCGAGGTTGCCTTCGGCGCGAACATGACGACGCTCACGTTCCACCTCAGCCGGGCACTGGGCGCGGACTATTCTCCCGGCGACGAGATCGTCGTCACCGAGCTGGATCACCACGCCAACGTCGCGCCATGGCAGTGGCTGGCGAAAGAGAAGGGCGCGACCGTGCGAATGGTGCGAATGATCCCTGAGACAGGCGAGCTGGACTGGGACCATTTCGAGCAGATCGTGACATCGCGCACGAAGCTCGTTGCCATCGGCGCCGCGTCGAACTCCCTCGGCACGATCAACGACGTGTCACGCGCCATTCGAATGGCGCGTGCAGTCGACGCGCTCGTGTTTGTCGACGCGGTGCATTACGCGCCGCATGCTCTCATGGATGTGCGCGCCCTGGACTGCGATTTCCTCGCACTCTCCGCTTACAAGTTTTATGGACCGCACATCGGCGTACTCTTCGGCAAACGGGAGCTTCTTCGGACAATCAAGTTTCCGAAACTCGAGCCCGCACCCGATTACCCTCCGGAAAATGTCGAGACCGGGACGCAGAATCACGAAGGGATAGTAGGAGCCGGAGCGGCGGTCGACTTTCTCGCATTTCTCGCGGACGGTGATTCTCGCCGCGAGCGAATGGCGCTCGCGTACGACGCGTTGCGCAGACGGAGCGACGAGCTGGTGAAGTCACTGTGGGACGGACTGAAGGCGATCCCTCACGTGTGCGTGTACGGCCCGCCACCGGAGCGGCCCAGAACACCGACCGTGTCGTTCACCGTGGAGGGAGTTGCATCGACTGAGGTCGCGCGGCGACTGGCCAGAAAGGGACTCTTCCTTTCCCACGGTGACTTCTATGCGGCAACCGTGGTGAAGCGGCTCGGGCTCGGGGCGGAGGGACTCGTACGCGCCGGTTGCGCCTGCTACACGAGCGCTGACGAGGTGGAGCGGCTCATCGAAGGTGTTGCCGACATCGCGCCAGGATAAATTAGAGGGCGTGTTCTCGCCAAGGGTAAACGTGCCGCCGGAGGTTCAAATGCTCTTCCGCAGATTCCGCAAATCCGCGCTGCTTGTTCCGGTCGCCGCATGCATCGCTGCCGTTGCTGCGCCGCTTGCAGTCGTCGAGTATCAACTTCCGCGCGACAAGGCATTTCCGCACGATCCGGCTGTCGGCCGAGATGGAATCGTCTGGTACACGGACCAGCAGAACAGCTTCATAGGACGGCTCGATCCGGCCACGGGGAAGATCACGGATTATCCGACGCCGACG
>JBGPLS010000323.1:0-2597 GCA_041486565.1 Gemmatimonadaceae bacterium | reverse complement strand
GTGAATCCCAACGGAGCGCGGTACGATGCGCTCATCTCCGGCCAGGGTGATGACAGCAACTGGGACGCGGCATGGGAGGCTGCCACCGCGCGAACCCCGACCGGTTGGTCTGCGGAGATACGAATTCCCGTGCGCAGTCTGCTATACCGTCGCGCGCTGACGGCCTGGGGATTCAACATCCAGCGACGCATTCAGCGACTTCAGGAGACGGATCGCTGGGCAAGCCCCGAGCGCAATTACGGGATCACCCAGATGAGCAGAGCGGGACGCCTCACGGGCATCCCTCCACTCGATCTCGGACTCGGATTGAGCGTTCGGCCTTCGCTCTCCGGAAAGGCCGGCTATTCAGCACCCGGCGCCGCACTCGATTCACACGCCGATGCAAGTCTCGATGCCACACAGCGCGTCGGCTCGAATACCATTGCGTCGCTCACCGTGAACACCGACTTCGGAGAGACGGAGGTAGACACCAGACGCACGAATCTTACGCGCTTTCCACTTTTCTTCCCCGAGAAGCGCACGTTTTTCCTCGAAGGCTCGGATATTTTCGAGTTCGGACTCGGACTCGACGAAGATGTGCGGCCCTTCTTCAGCAGACGAATCGGATTATTGAACGGGCGCGAGGTTCCGCTCGATGTCGGCGGCAAGTTCAACGGCCGCCTCGGCGACACGAACTTCGGTGGTCTCGTCGTGCGGACCGGTGGGCTGGACACGCTGGCAACGGCGAACACAATGGGCGCTCTTCGCGTGAAGCAGAATGTGCTCGGCGAATCCTCGGTGGGAATGATCGCGACCGTCGGCGATCCAGGGGGCCTGCGCGACAGCTGGCTCGGCGGCGCGGACCTGACCTACCAGACGTCCCACTTCCGCGGCGGCAGGAATTTTCTCACGGGCATCTGGGGCCTCGCCATGGACCGCGCCGGACTCGGAGGCCGGAAAACTGCCCGCGGATTCAAGATGGAGTATCCCAACGATCTCTGGGACATTTCGCTCAAGTACAAGTGGATAGACGACGGATTCGAGCCGTCACTCGGATTCGTCCCGCGACCCGGCGTGCAGATCGCGAGTCTCGGCGTGGATTACAGTCCGCGCCCCAGCCGGCCGATCGGCCCGCTGCATGTGAGGCAGATGTTCCATGAATTTCAATCGAGTCTCGTCACGAATCTCGATGGTCGATGGGAGAGCTACGAGATATTCGCCGCGCCGGTCAACTGGCGGCTCGAGAGCGGTGATCGCTTCGAGTTCAACATCGTCCCGATCGGCGAGCGGCTGGAGGTACCGTTCGAGATCGCCGATGGAGTGACTATCCCCGCCGGCAAGTACCACTGGAGGAGATATCGATTGGAGGGAGGATTGGCGGCGAAGCGGAGATTCAATGGGCAGCTCACCTGGTGGTTTGGAGATTTCTACGGTGGCAAGCTCGATCAGATAGAGCTGACGACGGCATGGAAGCCGTCATCTCTCTTCATCATGGAATTTTCAGGCGAGCGCAACATCGGGCGGCTTCCCCAGGGCCGATTCACCGAAGATCTGGTAGGTACGCGAGTACGTCTCAATTTCTCCCCTGACCTTCAGCTCAACGGCTTTCTCCAGTACGACAGCCAATCGCATTCATTCGGAACCAATACACGACTCAGGTGGACCTTCGATCCCCTCGGCGATCTGTTCGTCGTTTACGACCACAATCTCCGCACGCGCGATCCGGCAAGCCGTGACAGCCGATTGACATTTGTGTCGAACCAGTTACTGCTCAAGGCCCAGTACAACTTCAGATTCTAGCGCGGAACGAGCGCGACGATGCGGAGGGGCGCGCCAGCTCACTGTTATCTCCCGGAGTCTACGGCGATGCCGGAAGAAGCGAGAGAATCTTTCCGGGAGAACGGATCGCGACCGGCGAACCCTTGAAATCCTTTTCATTGCGCGTGACGAGGTAGTCGGCTCCGATCGCCAGCGCTGCGGCTGCCGTCACTGCGTCCTCGAAGTCCTTGAGCCCGAGTGCGAGGGCGCGGTGAAAGTCGGCCGTAGTCAGGGGCACCGCATCGCAGATCTGGAGGAGATCAGCGACCGCTGTTGTTGCGGCCGCTCGCCCGTTCGCACTGGCCGCGAGATAGTAGATCGTCGTCACTCCGTGTCCGGCGATGAATCCGTCGGCTCGGCCGGTCGAGATCGCGTCCAGAATTGCCGCGGAATCGCGGAGCCACGCCTTTCGCTCGAGAACGACGTCGAGGACGACGTTGATGTCGATGAGCAGCTTCGGTAGCGCAGGAGCATTCACCTGATTTCAGCGCGTCCCATACTTTTTCTTGAGGTGGCGCCGATAGTCTTCCACGTCGACAGCTGCGGCATGGGGATCCCGCGGCACACCGACACCAATGAGTCGCTGGACGACGGGAGAAAACTCCGTCCGGCTCGGGCCTTTGAGTGGAAGGGAGCGCAGAAAATCGCTGACGAGCTGGGAGAGGTTCGTCCGGTGCATTCGGCCGTAGTGTTCCGCGTGCTCGATTGCGTCGGGATCGAGGTAGAGATTTTTTGCGATTTTTGTCATCGATGCCTGTCTCTGCGCATGATTATATTGAAGATATGCGCATGAGTTGAGC
>JBGPLS010000322.1:0-2611 GCA_041486565.1 Gemmatimonadaceae bacterium | reverse complement strand
TCGAAAGCATCCGATCGCAAGGATGGGGAAGAAGGAAAGGAGGACACAGAGGACACGGAGGACACGGAGAACTGCGGAGATTCTCTTTTTTGTTATTCCCTTCAAAGTTTTTCTCCGTGTCCCCCGTGTTCTCCGTGGTACCTTCCCTCGCGGTAACGCTCGCTAAGAGCCGTTCGGAGGCGCTCCAGCTCACTGGCCATGCTGTGCCGTTCTCAGCGTCATCCTTCACTCGTCGGAAGTTGCAACTGCTCCACCAGGCGGATGAACCGGGGATGAGAGTGGTACTGGCCAAACCATGGCTGCCTGCCGACTGAGTACATCCAGTCCGACTTCGCCTCGGGAGCGCGCTCGAGCGTGTCCAGCGCGACCGAGTCCTCTCCGAGCACTGCGTAGACCGTCGCCTCGTAGAATGGATCCAGCTCGGAGAGAATCGGCTCGAAGATCGCGCGCGCTTCGTCGAGCTGTCCCGCTCGAGCGGTGCATATGCCGAGCGCGAAGAGCAGCATCGCGTGACGATTCGATCTCTCGACTCCCATGCGTGCGGCGGAGATCGCTTCGTCGTGCCTGTCCAGAAACGACAACGTTGTTGCAAGAAATGCATAGGCGCGTGCGAAGCCCGGGTCTTTCTCGAGGACGCGGCGAAACTCCACCTCGGCGTCTTCGAAGCGCCAGGCGAGCCAGTGCACGATTCCGAGGTTCATGCGCGGAAGAACCGAAATCGGATCCAGCTCCAGCGCGCGCAGCGCGATTGGCATTGCCTCGTTGTCACGCCCGATGCCCGCGAGAAACGCGGACAGCCAGCGGTGCGCCGCCTCGTGGCTCGGATTGAGCGCGATTGCCCGCTGAAACTCATGCAGCGCGCCGTTCCAGTCCCATTCCCAGTTGAGCTTCACGAAGCCGAGCGACGCGTGGGCGTCCGCGAGCGACGGATCGAGCTCGAGCGCACGCCGCGCAGCTTTTACCGCCTGTGGATATGTCTCCTTGGCAGTTGCGAACTGCCACGAAGCGAGTAGAGCCGAGGCGTCAGCGATGCCGGAGTAGGCAGGGGCATACATGGGATCGGCGGCAACGGCCTGTTGAAAGAGCTCGAGTGCGCGTCGCATCGACGCTTCGGTTCTCTTGTACCAATGATGTCGACCAAGGAGATAGAGATCGTACGCTTCGAGACTTCGAGGTGGCTGGACAGGTATCGCGCCACGCAGGTGACCCAACTGAAGTGCTTCGGTGATCGTCTTGACGATCGAGCGCGTGATTTCATCCTGCACCGCGAATACGTCCTCGAGCTGCCGCTCGTAGGTCTCCGACCAGAGAGTCGAGTCGTCCTCGACGCCGACGAGCCGCGCTGACACACGCAGTCGGGCGCCCGCGCGTCGCACGCTTGCTTCGAGAACGAATCCAACGCCGAGCCGCGCGCCGATCTCCTTGATGGGAACGTCGCCGCTCTTGAACGCAAACGCTGACGTGCGCGACACGACGCGGAGCCCTTCGACCTTCGCAAGCGCGTTCATCAATTCGTCCGTCATGCCCTCGCTGAAATACTCGGTTTCCGCGTCCGAGCTGCGATTCGAGATTGGCAGGACGGCAATCGAGAGACGTGGTGTCGATGCGAGCTGCGCTTGCGCCGGTGGCGCGAGTGTGTCGGCGGCCAGGAGCGCCTGCACAAACGCGGTCGCGGTGGGAAATCGGTCATCCGCCTTCTTTTCGAGAGCGCGCGCAACTGCACGGATCGATGACGGTGAGAGGTCCGCACGGCTCGCGGCAAGGGTTGGTGCCGGAACCCCGATGTGTTGCGCGACAATCGAGAGAGCCGTGTTGCCGGTGAATGGCGGACGACCGGCGAGCGCCTCATACACCACGCAACCGAGCGAATAGACATCGCTGCGTCCGTCGATGTCGTCGCCGAGCGCCTGCTCGGGACTCATGTAGTCGACGGTACCGATTGTCATGCCGGACTGAGTAAGGCCCCGACCTGTAGCGGGCGAGCTCGACGCGAGCAAAGCGCCACGCGCAATGCCGAAGTCGGCGAGCATGGCGTGGCCGTGCCGGGAGAGCAGAATGTTCTCCGGCTTCACGTCGCGGTGAATGACGCCTTCACCGTGGGCGTAGTCCAGCGCGTCGGCGATCTGTCGGACCGTTGCCGCGACATCTTCGAGCGAAAGTTTTGACTCGTGCGTGATCCTCGCGCGGAGTGACTCGCCCTCGACATACGGCATGACGAAATAGAGAGCGCCGGCGGCTTCACCCGAATCATGAAGCGGCAGAACGAATGGATGGCGCAGCCGGGCAAGGACCTTGATCTCGCGGTGGAACCGCTCGCCGCCAAGTGCAGCGCTCTGCTCGCCACGAAGGACCTTGAGCGCTACGGGCCGGTCATGGCGCACGTCGTGGGCGAGATAGACCGTGGCCATTCCTCCCTGACCAAGCTCTCGCTCGAGGGTGTACCGGCCGGCGAGGGCGTCGCGGAGGTCGGCGGGGATGTCGGCAGCTGTGGTAGGTGTCGGCGTGTTGGAAAGGTGTCTACTTGGGACCGAAATAGCCCATGCCGATAATCGCCGCAACGGTTCCCGACCAATAGATGAACATCCACTTCATTAAATCAGCGCGCAGTCTA
>JBGPLS010000321.1:0-2628 GCA_041486565.1 Gemmatimonadaceae bacterium | reverse complement strand
TCTGAGTTCTTGAAGGGCGTGCTTGCGAGCGGGCCGGACATTGCTTCGGGTTTGCAGGATGTGGAACCGCCGTTCCCGGCTTACCACCGAACCATTCTCGCGTTGCAAAAATATCGAAAGCTGGCCCGCGAGGATGATGGAGAAGCACTTCCTGGCTCGGGAACAACGATGAAACCAGGTGATTCTTATGCCGGCGTGCCGCGACTGTTTCGTTTGCTGCGGCTTGTCGGAGATCTTTCACCGCAGGCCGGCGCGCCGTCCTCAGCGGTTTACGAAGGCGCCCTGGTGGACGGCGTCAAGCATTTTCAGGAAAGACACGGCCTCGAATCCACTGGATTTCTCGACGAAGAGACGCTGAAGGCGCTCAACACTCCCCTCAGCCGCCGAGTGGCTCAACTGGAACTCACGCTCGAGCGTTGGCGGTGGGTGCCGCATGAGTTCGTCCGTCCTCCGATCGTCGTTAACATCCCGGAATTCCGCTTGCGTGCGAATGACGAGAAATATCATTGGGTTCTTTCGATGAAGGTAGTAGTCGGCACGGCTTATCAGCATCAGACTCCGGCTTTTGCAAGCGAGGTTCGGTCCATTATTTTTCGGCCTTATTGGAACGTGCCGCTCGGGATCCAACGCGAAGAGTTCCTCCCCAAGATCGAGGAGAATCCGGGGTATCTCGCCGGGAACTCCTACGAAATCGTGGACCGGGAAGGTAACGTGGTTGGTGAGGACCCTGCCAAAGATGAGGTCAAAGAAAAGCTTCGATCCGGGCAGCTGGGCATCCGCCAACGCCCCGGCCCCGATAACGCTCTGGGTCTGATAAAGTTCGATTTCCCGAATCAGTTCGAAGTCTACATGCATGGGACGCCCTCGACGGAGCTCTTTTCCAAATCTCGCCGGGATTTCAGCCACGGATGTATTCGCGTGGAAGATCCCGTCTCGTTGGCATCATGGATCCTGCGAGACCAGCCCGAATGGTCGGCGGAGAACATTCGAAGCGCGATGAATGGCGAGAAAACCATTCGAGTCGCTCTCTCCAAACCCATTCCCGTTCTCATCGTGTACGGCACGGCGGTGGTGATGGAAGACGGTGACGTGCGGTTTTTCGAAGACATCTACGGGCATGACGCGGCTCTGGAGCTAGCTCTCACAGCCGGCGATTCTCGGCGTCACTAGACGATAGTGAGGTGGGATGCAGGGTGTTTCCCCGGCGGAGCCCTCGGTGCAAAGACGCGCGACATTCTTAAGCACCTCCTGTTCGACGCGATGGCGTCGTCCGTTGTGAGCAAGG
Organism: Gemmatimonadaceae bacterium; assembly: GCA_041486565.1. GTDB lineage: Bacteria > Gemmatimonadota > Gemmatimonadetes > Gemmatimonadales > Gemmatimonadaceae > UBA4720. The sequence goes on along the minus strand of JBGPLS010000321.1, from coordinate 1,343 downwards.
TCACATCTGGCTGCGCCGGAGATCACATCCCACAGAGCCCGTTTGTACTAAAAACAGATTGGGTTCCAAGAGAGACGGATCCGGCAAAAGGTGAAACCCATGAGAATCCTCATCGCGCTCGATGCGACACCGTCCTGTGCAAAGATCGTCGAGGAAGCCGTGAACCGGCCTTGGCCCTCCGATTCGGCGTTTTTCCTGCTGCATGTTTTGGATCCCTTTCGATTCGTCAAGGCGCCGATCTCGCTTCAAAGAGCCAAAGATGCCGCTCATGCTGAGCTCAAGAATCTCAAGAAGGGCCTTGCTGACGCCGGTTGGAAGACCGAGACGGATGTAATCTTAGGGCATCCTCGCAGCGCCATCGGTGAAAGCGTCACCTCGTGGAAGGCAGACCTCGTGATGCTTGGGTCAAACGACCTCGGTCCGGTTGCTCGATTGCTTCTTGGCAGCACGGCGCGGTCGGTCCTCCGGCGAGCACCTTGCTCCGTCGAAATCGTACGGCCATCGGCGAACGGGCAGAGATCGCGAGGAAAGGGAATGAAGATTCTAGTGGCGACCGACGGCTCGGAATACTCGGTCGCAGCGCTACGCTCCGTGGCCAGTCGCCCTTGGCCAATGGGGAGCGAAGTGAAAGTGCTCTGCGTTCCGGAGCCCTTCGTTCCGATTAACGTATTTCCGTATTTCGAATCGAAGGAGATCGAGAACCTCAATACATCTGCGCTGAAGGAGGCGAAGAAGGCCGTTGACGCGGGCGCCAAGATATTGTCCAAGCTCGATGCGAAGGTGAGCGCGGGAACACCTTTCCCGCAGGACAGTCCGGCCAGGGTAATCGTGAACGAAGCGCAAGAGTGGGGCGCGCAGATGATTGTTGTTGGCTCTCATGGCCGGCGTGGCTTCGACCGCCTGACCTTGGGGAGCGTGTCGGAGCATGTCGCATTTCATGGTCATTGTTCCGTCGAGGTGATTCGGAGCCGAAAAGTCCAGGGAAAGAAGCCGCGCAGAGGAGAAAGTCTATGAAGGTAAAAGACATAATGACGGGGACACCTTACTATTGCCAGATCGACACCAATCTCGGTTCCGCAACCGAGCTGATGTGGGTATGAATCATGCGAACGCACCATGGACTGTTAGATTGAGGGAGGTCGCCATGCAATTTCCGCTGCAAATTACCTTCCGGAATATGACACCGTCGGAAACCATCGAGGAATGGATCCGCGACGATGCTGACAAGCTCGATAGCTTCTACAACCGCGTGATGTCGTGTCGGGTGGCAATAGAAGTGCCACACCGTCATCACAGAAAGGGGAGCCCGTATCACATTCGCATTGACCTGATCGTGCCGGGAG
>JBGPLS010000320.1:0-2629 GCA_041486565.1 Gemmatimonadaceae bacterium | reverse complement strand
GGGTTTCCGTCGTTTGCTACAACTTCATGCCGATATTCGACTGGGCTCGCACGAGTCTCGACATGCGGCTTCCCGATGGATCGACCACGCTTGCCTTCAGCGATGGCGATCTGAGTCGAATTGACCTCTCACGTGGCGCGGGGACGCTGCCAGGGTGGGCCAGTTCGTATACGCCATCCGAGGTCGGCGTATTACTCGCGGCGTACCGGGACGTCGACTCGGAAAGACTCTGGGAGAACCTCGGCTATTTCCTCGAGCGGGTTGTGCCGGTTGCCGCGGACGCAGGGGTCAGGATGGCGATTCATCCCGACGATCCTCCGTGGTCGATCTTCGGTCTGCCGCGAATCATCACCGACGCAGCTGCGCTCGCCCGCCTCGTCGCCCTGGTGGACAACGATGCGAACGGCATAACGTTTTGCACCGGCTCGCTCGGCTCATTGATGGAGAACGACCTTCCTGCGATGATCCGGCAATTCGCCTCGCGAATACACTTTGCGCATTGCCGCAACGTGCGGATCACCGGCGCGGGAGAGTTCTATGAGACACCACATCCCTTCGGGAACGTGGACATGCGCGCAGTGCTGCTCGCGTTACGTGAGTCGGGGTTCGATGGGCCTATCCGCCCCGATCATGGACGCATGATCTGGAACGAGACGGGAAGACCCGGCTACGGCCTGTACGATCGCGCGCTTGGAGCGATGTATCTGCAGGGATTGTGGGAGGGATTGGGAGGAGCCGGTTAGACTCGCTCGTTCCGGCGCACTACATTCGCGCCCATGAACGCTGACCCGCTAATGCTCCTTCCGCGTATCCGGGTCGTGCCGCTCATCGTGATCGACGACGCGAGGAACGCGAGTCCACTCGCGCACGCGCTCTCGACGGGCGGGCTGCCCTGCGCCGAGATTGCGTTCCGCACGCCGGCGGCTGGCGAGGCGCTGCGGCGACTCACGGAAGCCGACGCCGGTATTCTCGCGGGCGCCGGCACAATCCTCACTGCCCAGCAGGCGGCCGAGGCGAGAAATGCCGGAGCTCAGTTCATCGTCTCTCCCGGATTCAATCCTCGCGTGGTGGATTACTGCCAGGAGCACGACATCCCGATCTACCCCGGCGTGTGTACACCGACGGAAATCGAAGCTGCGCTCGAGAAGGGCCTCACGACCCTCAAGTTCTTTCCCGCCGAGGCGATGGGCGGAACAGGAACGTTGAAGGCGATCTCCGGTCCTTACCCGGCCGTACGGTTTATTCCGACCGGTGGATTGAAGGCGGCGAGCCTGCCGTCCTATCTCGCGCTGAAGAACGTCGTCGCATGTGGCGGCTCGTGGATGGCCCCTCAGGCGTGGATCGCCGCTGGTGAGTTCGACCGGATCCGCGGCGCAGTCGAAGCGACCGTTTCGGCGGTCAGAAAGATCACGGAGAATTGACGATGCCTGCGAATCGCGTAGTGACGCTTGGTGAAATAATGCTGCGGCTCAAGGCGCCGGGTGCCGAGCGGCTGTTTCAATCAGATCGCCTCGAGGCGACGTTCGGCGGCGCGGAAAGCAACGTCGCCGTATCGCTCGCCAACTTCGGGCTCGACGCAGCGTTCGTGACGGTCCTCCCCACCGGTGCTCTTGGCGATGCCGCGATCGCCGAGCTGCGGCGATTCGGAGTCGACACGGGTCTGATCAGTCGCAAGGCAGGACGGCTCGGCATCTACTTTCTCGAGAGTGGCGCCAATCAGCGCGCCGGCACGGTGGTATACGATCGCGCAGGATCGTCCATCGCGACGGCGAGTCCCGATGACATCGATTGGGGCGAAGTCTTTGCCGGTGCAAACTGGTTCCACCTGAGCGGCGTCACGCCGGCAATCAGCGCCGCTGCCGCGGAACTTTCGCTTGAAGCCGTCCGGCAGGCGCGGGCAGCCAAGGTGACGGTTTCGTGCGACTATAACTTTCGCAGAAATCTCTGGAAGTACGGGAGGCAGGCCTCCGACGTGATGCGAGAGATCGTGTCACACGTGCAGGTCGGCATCGGCAACGAAGAGGATTGCCAGCATTCGCTTGGAATCAGCGCCGGCGTCGACGTCAGCGCCAGGGAGCTGGATCTCGAAGCCTACCGCTCGCTCGCGACAAACGTGGTCGAACAGTTTCCCAACATTGAGAAGCAGGCGATCACGCTGCGTGAGAGCAGGAACGCCGACCAGAACGGTTGGTCGGCGTGCATGTGGAACGGCAACAACCTTCTGGTGAGCCGTCATTATGAGATCACCGACATCGTGGACCGCATAGGCGCCGGCGATGCATTCGCGGCGGGATTGATCTTTGGGCTGCTCACGCGCGGCGGCGACGCGAGCGCTCTCGAGTTTGCAGCGGCCGCCGGCTGTCTGAAGCATTCCGTGAGCGGTGACTTCAACCGTGTCAGCGCCGCGGAGGTGCAAAAGCTGCTGGAAGGAGATGGCAGTGGCCGCGTTCAGCGATAGCGGCGCAGCCGTGCGGCCGGCACGCACCCGTTACCGGTGGACCATCGTGGCGCTGCTCTTCGCCGCAACCAGCATCAACTACATAGAGCGTCTGGTGATCTGCATCCTGTCGCCGACTCTCCTGCGTGAGCTTCACTGTACCGAGACCGACTACGGCGCAATCGTGTCGTG
>JBGPLS010000319.1:0-2634 GCA_041486565.1 Gemmatimonadaceae bacterium | reverse complement strand
GTCTGATAGGTCAGATCCACGGCGTTGAACCAATCCACGAGCTCGCCGGCAATGTCATCGCCCAGCTGCTCGTAGAACTTGCGGGAGAGTTTTGCTGTCACAGGCACTCGGTTGCTCCGGGTGGAGGTCGAGTGCAGTCAAATACATAGTATGCTCGGCGGCGACATCAACGCAATGACGGACCAATCGTTGCGCTTCGGATAGACTCGGTGGCCCGGACAGATCGGTGGGGTCGCCGGTGAGGCCGTGAGACTGTGAGGACCACAACCAATGGAGGAACTGCACCGCGGAAACGCGGTCGGCGGCCTTCTACCCTGGGCCGAAGATCACCAGCCCGACGATCAGCCCGCCTATTAAGCGGCTGTGCAAAATTTGCGTCGGCTAGTTGATCAAGAAGACCTAGTGGCCAGTTATCTGGCACCGGAAGAAACCAGCCACATCCTCGGCAATCGCCTGGTTATTGGCTACTTCAAAGGTCAGTTTCTCAAGCAAGAGCGGGTCAACGCTGTCCACGCTGATTCCGTTTATTGCAAGAAAAACAAGCGCACAGGCTACACCTGTGCGCTTGTTTCCATCGTTGAACCCCTGTGACCCGGCGAATCCGACCAAATACATCGCTGCAAGGTCTGCCATGTCACAGTTATCGTCATACGCCCACTTGGTAATTGCTCTTGCCAGAGCAGAGTGAACGACATTCGGATCCAGTACTCCGTGCAACCCGCCATAGCGTTCGATTTGTTGGGCATGCATTGCGAAGAGGGCTGGCTCTGTAATCCAATTTGGCTCGTCTCCAATCTGAAAGAGACCTGGATTCACTTAGCCAAGGCACGGAATACAGAATCAAACTTCTCCATAATTGCTTCGTGCTGTTCGACAGCGGCGGCGGTATCTGCGGAATAACGACTTACCCGAAATCCGCCAAAGCCATCCTCAACCCAAGCGATATTATCCCCGTCATCAATACAAAGACGGCGAACGATCTCGCTCGGTACGGTGGTAATTGTCGAAGCTCCCTGACTACGGAGCTTTGTCACCAGGGTTCCCATTTTGGACTCCGGCAAAGCGTTACCCTAAGAGATGAACTTAATGTTACTTTAGTTTCATTGTCAAGCCGCTCGCCTAGAGGGCCGGAATTTCCTCACCTGGATTAGCCTCTACACTTCTTCGTCCGGCTCGAAGGCTATGTCGAGATGCTCGAGCTTCGTCAGCGAGAGAACCCCCTCGTATCACCGACAAGACCCTTGAGTGAGGAAACTATTACCGCTTCGGATGAATCTCTGCGCGAGGACGCATCCGGTCAGTCGCCGGTGAGACCGTGAGGCTGTGAGGACCACAACTAATGGAGGAACTGCTCCGCGGAAACGCGGATTCTCTTCACCCGACTCGGCCAGTATCCCGGGCGGGACCAGCGCCTGATGAGAAGCTACGCCGCTGCCGGCGTCGCGCCTTACTTGTACCGTAGGACGAACATCACCAGCCCGACGATCAGTCCGCCGAGCGTCACGACGGTCCCGGTCCAGTAGATGAACATCCATCTGAGCAGGTCGGCACGCATCGCGGCCATTTCGCTGCGGAGATCGCCGCGTATCGCTGCGGCTTCAGCTTGCAGCGTCGCCTTGAATCGCTCCCAGTTCAGTTCGTTGATCTCTTTCAGCTGAGTCTGATACGTAGCGTCCACGGCGTTGAACCAATCCACGAGCTCACCGGCAATATCGTCACCGAGCCGCTCGTAGAATTTGCGTGAGAGTCTTGCCGTAACGGGCACTCGACATCCTCCGAATGGAGACGAGTGCATTCAACTCATAGATACGCTCGGCCGCGTCACCAACGCAATGGCGCCCCAATCAATTCTCCGCTGCCGGTCCGTAAATCCTCACCTGAATCGGCCTCTACACTTCTTCGTCCGGCTCGAAGGCTATGTCGAGATGCTCGAGGACTCGACTCTCTATCTCTGCTCGCAAATCCTCGCTTTCAAGCGCCCCGATCGGCTCCAGTAGACGCTTCTTCGAAATCGCGCGGATCTGTTGCGGCATCACTATGCTGGCCCATTCCGGCGTGATTGTCCCCTTTGGCAGCACGACCTCGAACGTGTAGACCTTCCGCTTCTTACCCTCGAGCTTCGTCAACGAGATAACGGTCACCACGTCGAACACCTTGTTGTAGCCATCATTCGAGATGACCAGCACAGGCCTGCGCTCACCTCCCTGCTCGCTTCCAACACTGGGGTCGAGGTCCGCCCAATACGCGTCCCAACGGTGAACGGCGCCCATGTAAGCCACGGCCGCTAGCGGGTGAAACCGTCAGAAAGTGTGACGTCGAAGGCCGACATGTCTCCATCAAGGTCGGGCATGTACCCGGGATCACGAGACGCCTCCTCGTAAGCCGCATAAACCTTCGCCCGCCGCCGTTCCCGAAGCTTGTGGCGAACAGCGTCTTCGACAAAAACATTGGCGCTGGGCGCCTCGCCAGTATTGACGGCAGCCTTGATTGCCTCAACGACCGACTTGCTCAACTGAAGCGTAAGCTTTCTAAGAGGGTCGTTCGTTGGTGAGCGGCGCCGGCGGCGGCGGCGAACCGGGCTGACGACGCCCGGGGATGCCTTGGACTGCATGAGAACTCCCGGATGCTGAAGGG
>JBGPLS010000318.1:0-2658 GCA_041486565.1 Gemmatimonadaceae bacterium | reverse complement strand
CTTGTGCTGTTGCTCCGCAATCAATCGAGGATCATACGGAACCAGCAGGCGATCATACGGAACCAGCAGGCGATCGTAAAGAACCAGAAGAAGATCCTGGCGAATCAAGTCAGGATCCTTGCGAAAGCCAAGCTTCTTTCGAAGTAGCCGGCTCCTACTGTCCGTCGATGACGAGATCTACCGCGCTGGTGTAGCGGCGCCAACGCGCGAGCTCTTCAGCCAGCGCGTGTCTTCCCGCCGCTGTGAGCTCGTAGTACCTCGCTATCCGATTGTTCTCGGTGGTCCGCCAGTGCGACGTAACCCAACCGCGATTCTCGAATCGATGAACAGCCGGATAAACGGACCCTTGTCCGATCCGGAAAACCTCCCGCGACATCTGCTGAATACGATTGCTAATGGCCCAACCGTGCATCGGTTCCAGCGACAGCGCCTTGAGAATCAGCAAGTCCAGCGTGCCCTGCATGACATCCGCCGTCTCGGTCAACCCACAATACTCCTGTCGAAGTGAAAGGGAAGATACTCCTGTCGGAGTAAAAGGGAAGTATTGGCTTCGCTCGGTCATTGCGCAACGGGTATCGCGTTTCTAAATTGGCGGACCCTTATGCTCTCGCGAACATTTCGAGCGGTCATGCTCCTGGTCCTCGGCGCGTCGTCAGCAGCCGCTCAGACAACCGACGACGGACTCATGATGCCGAAAGGGATGCTGAGCGCCGGCGTTCTGTACACCCGCGACAGCTGGGACCAGTATTGGGAAGGAACCCTGAAGCGAAAGAACGAGAACATCGGCACGCTAACGCAGCAGAGCCTTACCTGGATCGGTGGATACGGTGTCACCGACAGACTGAGCCTGATGGCAGCACTCCCGTACGTCTGGACGCACGCCAGCCAAGGCGTGCTTCACGACTTGAGTGGCATTCAGGATCTGACCCTCGCCGCCAAGTACAGGCTTCTCACCACCGAGCCCACCAGCCGCGGTGCTTTCAGCGCGTTCGTCGTGGCTACAACCGCCGTTCCCGTGGGAGACTACACGCCGGACTTTTTCCCGCTCTCCATCGGGACAGGCGGCGGTCGGGCATCTGGTCGTCTCACTCTGAGCTTCCAGTCCACATCGGCGTGGTTCGTCAATGCCTCCTCCGCTTACACGTGGTGCAGCAACGTGAAGCTCAACCGGAACTCCTATTACACCGATGGTCAGTTATACCTGACCAACGAAGTCGCGATGCCCAATGTGCTCGATTACACGCTCAGTGCTGGTGTCAATCGAGGTCGTTGGCGGATTCCGCTGTCCCTAGTCCAACAGCGCATGCTCGGCGGTGATGATATCCGTCGGCAGGACATGCCGTTCGTCTCGAACCGCATGAATTTTGTGAAGTTGGGTGGCGGGCTGATGTACGCACTGCCGAAAAACCTTTCGATCCAAGTCAGCGCCGCCCACGTCCTGAGCGGCCGAAATGTCGGTCAGTCGACGACATTCACATCCGGCTTGTTCTATGCGCATCACCTTTAGTCGTGAGGCCAGCTCCCTGAAGCCGTCGAATTGCCGGCCGTTCTTACTGGCGGTGATTTTGTGCACGGCCGCGCTTGTTGCCGGCGGCTGCGACAAGTCCGTTGGACCATTCGAAGTCCTTCCACCACTCGAGCCGTCCACGCTGGAGCCGACGGCGGGATCGTGGCGCATGATCCTCCTGACGAGCCCGAGTCAGATCAGTGTTGCCGTCCCAACGCCGGTAACGTCCGCCGCATACGCGGCGGAGCTGGACGCCATCAAATCGAGCCAGGCGAATCTTACGTCCGCACAGCGGCAGGCGATCGCGTACTGGAGTGGTGGTGGCGTGATGCGCTGGAACCAGATTCTCCGCGAGCTGGTTGCGCGCTATAACCTCCCTCCAGCGCCGAGGGACGAGGGAGGGTATCCCGTCCCCGACGCGGAGAATCCGTTCGGCGATCCGGTTTTCCCCTTCGCCAACCCGGTATATGCCGCTCGCGCCTACAGCTACGTGAGCGCCGCGCAGTACGACGCACTGAAATCGGCGTGGTACTGGAAGTTTCAGTACAACCGGCTGTCGCCCGCGAAAAACGACAATGCGATCACCGCGCTGATGCCGCTGTCTGACCTGCCGTCGTATCCGTCGGAGGACGCCGTGATATCAGGCGTCACGGTCGAGATGCTCAAGACATTATTCCCGGCGGCGGTAGAGGAAGTCACGCTGAAAGCGGCCGAACAACGTAACGCTGCACTCTGGTCCGGCAAGGCAACCGCGAGCGACCTCGCGGCAGGGCTGGCGCTCGGGAAATCTGTGGCGGCAGTCTTCCTCGCCCGTGCCGCAGCTGACGGTATGCGCACTGCCGGAGGATCGGCGGTGCTATGGAAGGCGCTCGCCGACTCCGCCACGGCACGCGGAGAGATCGCCTGGATAAGCCGTGACATTCCCGCGCGTCCACCGATGCTTCCATTGTTCGGCCAGGTGCGCGCGTGGAACATGACGCCGGCGGATATCGTGGCGGAGCGACCGGGGCCGCCGCCATCGACGGGCTCGCAGCAGATGAAAGACGAAACGGCCGAAGTCAAGCAAACGGTCGAGCACCTCACGAATGAGCAGCTCGCGATCGCTCAGAAGTGGAACGACGGCGCCGGAACGTATTCTCCGCCGGGCCACT
>JBGPLS010000317.1:0-2672 GCA_041486565.1 Gemmatimonadaceae bacterium | reverse complement strand
GGACCTTCTCTATGGATGACATTCTCCCGGTGAGAGACGGAAAAACCCGAGAGATCCCATCATATCAGGCCTACCTAGTCGTCGCCTGGCTGCGCGACGCTCAACTTCTCCGAAAAGTTGGCAAGACTAGCTACTGCCTTGCTCGACAAGATATTGGGCAACGCGTCATCGACAGCGCTTGGACCGCCGTTCCTAATCGAGAGTAATTCAAATGCCCGTGAACACTACCAAGGAAGCCCGCGCCCTTGCTCTCCGTCTGCTTCATGCAGATAGCGAAGAGACCGTGATCACCGTATTGCAAGGTGCCGAACTTTGGGATGACCAACGGATGTGGCGTCTGTACGGTGATACCGAGTCCAATTTTTCCACGATGAATAATCAGCAGAGCCGCCCGGAAGCGGCACTCGTCGAGAAGATCGTGAATTCAGTAGACGCTCGTCTCATGAATGAATGCCTGATGCGGTCGATCGATCCCACCTCCGACCACGCACCTCAATCAATTCGCGAGGCCGTTGCTCGTTTCTTCGGCAACTCAACGGGGAGTCAGAATCCCGATTCTGAACTCCACGAGTGGGACGTCGTGAAGCAGCGCGAACAATCGCGTTTTATTACGGTGGCGGTCACCGGGGCAACGCCCAGATCAGGTAACGGATGCATCAGCATCGCTGACGTTGGCGAGGGGCAAACACCGCTTGGGGTTACAGAGACCTTCCTCTCACTGGACCGGGGAAACAAGCTGCGTATTCCGTTCGTGCAGGGAAAATTCAACATGGGCGGGACGGGGGCGCTGAAATTCTGCGGCGAAAACTCCATCCAGTTTCTTCTAACCCGGCGCAATCCTGCGCTATTATCGAAGGAACAGTCGAACAGTCACGAGAGCGAATGGAGCTTCACAGTCGTGCGTCGGGAGCGGCCCAAGGCAGGGGCGGGACGCGTGCGAAACTCAGTATACCGCTATCTAGCCCCCGTCGGTGCGATGACGAACCCGGAGCATGGCAAGCTGCTGTCATTCTCCGCAAAGACACTTCCACTCCTACCAGAACAGAACGAACCCTACAAAAGGGAATTGGCTTTCGGGTCCGTGATCAAACTCTACGAATACGACATGAGGGATTTCCGAAGTCATGCCCTGATGAACGACGGCCTTCTGTTCCGGTTGGAGACGTTGCTACCCGGGATCGCTTTGCCCGTTCGGGTTCACGAGTGCCGTAGTTATAGGGGTTCCAAAGAACGTAGCTTCGAGAATACGCTCGTAGGGCTCATCGCGCGCCTTAAACAGAATCGGGGAGACAATCTCGAGGATGGATACCCTACCTCTCTGACATTTACTGTGCAGGGGGAGCGGATGATCGCGCAAATCTACGCTTTCAAGGGAAACAAGGCGGAAACGTACAGTAACAAGGACGGCGTAATCTTCGCGATAAACGGTCAGACTCACGGTACCCTGCCTCGGACGTTTTTCGAGCGGAAGAGCGTAAAGATGCAACGCCTGGCGAAGTCGCTGGTTGTACTGGTCGATTGCAGCTCACTCTCAGTCGGTGCGCGAGAAGATTTGTTCATGAACAGCCGGGATCGTCTAAGCAACGGCCAGCTTCGCAAGGCCGTCGAGGAACAGCTGGAGGATGCGATAAGTCACCATCATGGCCTGCGCGAACTCCAGGAGCGACGTCGCAGCGAAGAAGTGCAAGACCGATTGGAGGAATCGAAGCCGTTGGAAGACGTGTTGGCGACGATTCTCAAGCGCTCGCCGACGTTGTCGCGCTTGTTCTTATACGGTCAGCGCCTGAACAAAACGTTGCGCGCACAGCCTGGCGCGAACGGCACAGGGCAGGGCGGCGGCTCGGGTGAAGGATCGTCAGCATTCGTGGGTAAGAAGCACCCTTCCTTTTTTTACTTTTTCAATAAGAAACCGGGAGACCAGCTTCATCGAAGTGCGGAGATCGGCCGGCGATGCCGAATGAGATTTGAGACTGACGCCGCGAATGACTACTTCAGTCGCGCAGACGTGCCGGGTCGCTATCATCTCGAGGTGTTGGACGGCTCACTTGAAGGCAAGGACGTTGACCACAGCCTGACATTACACGAAGGCATAGCCAGTTGGAGTGTTGCGCTGCCAAATGAGGGGCTTGAGGTCGGCGACAAAACCGTGATCCAATGCAGTGTGGAGGACTCGACGATCATTGAGCCATTCGTGAACGTTGCGCGCCTAACGTTCCAGGCTCAAAGTTCACACACCCCTGGCCCCCTGGCCCCTCGCAGTACGCGCCCGGGTAATGGGATCGGTACATCCGGCTCGGAAGGCGCCAAGGGAAACAAGGCGGCTCGAGAAGGCGACAACCCAGCCGGCATTGATCTGCCTGACATTCGTAAGGTCCGTCGGAACGATTCGAACTGGCGGGACAAGGGATTCGACGACATGACATCCTGCCATGTTGTCGAAGATCCGATCCCAGGTGATGACAAACGGTCTAAATGGACGTTCTATGTCAACGTCGACAACATTTCGCTGCAGACTGAAATTAAGGCTGGCCGGCAGGATCCAGCCGCAAAGGAAGCGGTATTTGTATTTGGAAATGTGCTTATAGCGCTTGCTTTGATAAACGATCTGACTAGCCACGCCAAGCCTGCGGACAAGCCAGATGCAGAGGGCTCGATCGCCGAAACCGTGAAGC
>JBGPLS010000316.1:0-2695 GCA_041486565.1 Gemmatimonadaceae bacterium | reverse complement strand
GTTCGGGCTCTGTGCGACGAGAGATCGGGTACGCCGCTCCGGCTAACGCACGGTGTTCGCCTTTCGACTCCACCCAGACCGCATCGAGCTGGCGCCCCGATCAGAATGACTGCAAACTCTCTCCAGAGCTAGATACAAGACCGTATCGAGCAAAGCTCAGGTTGGGGACAAATGAAGTTCTGGCTCAAACAACCCAGTTCATTGGATTTAATCGGACCGCTCACCCTCGACGAGGTGCGAGCGCAGATGCAGGCAGGCACAATTTCATGGGACGTGCAAGCTCTTGAGGCGACTGGGCAGTCATTGGGGTCTCTCAAGCATAGCACAGATTGGGTTGCTTTGTCGTCAGTGCTTCCACGCCAGGGGGACCCGGGATCGCCTACGAGCGGCAATTCACCCGACTCGTCGAATCGGCTGGTCCCGAGTGCAGGTGGGCGGGCGAGCTCGGCGGTGGTCACGAGGTACCGCGACGCGTATCGCGTCGGGGCGGCGTTAGTAGGACTCGGCAATGCGATCAAGGCGGCGGGCGCAGTTCTTGGCGGCATCATCGTAGTCAGTTCGTTGAGCAAAGGGGACGGTCCGTTTGCTGCAGCGGGTGTCTTCCTCGGCGCGACAGCTGGCCTCCTGTTCCGGGTCTGCGGTGTCATGGTCGCCGCACAAGGACAGGTTCTTCGGGCGACACTCGACACCGCTGTGGCCTCGTCACACTTTTTGACGGACACTGAACGCGCTGACGCGATGGGCTTGCCTCACACCGTCGTCGATCGCTCGCGTACCTAGCCGACCTAACCCGGATTGCCGCCGATGCCGGAGCTATTGAACGCAGCGCTGGCGCGTCGCACTATTGGATCACCCGCAGCAGAACGCTTTCCCTTAAACGGGTTAGACTGATTCCCGTTCCTCGACCGCATCAAGCCGCTTCAATCGGGGATTGACTTCAGTCATGAACCACTTCGCATGCTGCTTCAACTCCCCTGGCCTGTAGTGCTCGAGGACGACCCGCGCCGATTCTACGCCCACGTTGCATGCGTGCAAGTAAACGGTGGAAATTCCGAGAGGGTTGCGAATCACTCGCACGGATGCGGTTCCATTAGCTCCTCCCGTCAACTGGCGATATAAGTCTGCGGCGTGCGTTGTTCTCGACCAGGTTCGGTACAGAATCAGGTAATTGTCCCCCTCGCCGAGTTGGATAGCAAGTTCCCGCAGGTTGCTAGGCCCGCCGAAAAGCGAGTACCATGCCGGCCGCTTCCGTTTCCTGGCGACGGCATCGTACTCCTCGGAGACGCCCTTGAAGTCTTCACGCTGCAAAAGGCTCTGCAGGCTCGCCGCGTTCGATCTGCACTCTTCAGGCGTGGGAAACGGGAAATCAGAAGTAACTTCGGAAACTCCCATGTCTTTCCTGAAACGGAGCCCGGCATCCGTATCAGGGTCCATCTCCTCATACCAATCAATACGCTCTTTCAAGTCCGTCACGACGTAGGACATCGCCCGACGATTCAAGTCTGACCGTAGCACATACCTCAAGCCCAGAGACGCCTCAAATGCACTGCGCAGTGGCGTCCGCGCCGCTACAACACACGAGGAATCCAGTAGTACCTCCACGCCATCCAGCATCTCGAGGGCGTGATGGAGTGGCATCAGTATCGCAAGATTGGCATCGCCATCGGGAGCCGTATGACTGCACCGCTCAAATACGCCAACGCCGTAGTCGATCACCGCCTGAAGGACGGGCTTTCCAAGGTCGCGTATGCTCGCGGTCTGAGCTGTGGCGAGATCACGCTCAAGTATCGTATTCATCAGAACCACCGCCTCCGTTACTGTCGTATTCAAAAGTAAGCCGTCAGTCGCGTGAACCTGACGGGAGCCGTCAAATGGGGTAGACTCACGCTTGTGCGCCAGCCGAATGTCAACGACGCAGAACTTGATCTGCGCGCGCGCGGGCTTTGCGCCCGTAGCCTACGCCGGATCCGCAGTGTTGCGTCCGGCCCCATTCGCACCATAAACTGAGAAGGCTGCAAGAGGAGCATTTTCGTGGACCTCGGGATTGACGGTCGTAGGGTCGCGATTGAGATCATCGCGACCCTCGTTCACATCAAGAGTACGATGGCGGAGCTTCTGGTGAAGCCTGCCGGCGTCCCTTCCGAAGTCTATCGCCCGCTTTTTATCCGGCGTGATGAAGCAACTGGTCGTGTTCTGACGAAGCGCCAGATGGCACCATTGATACTCGAAGCGATGGACGCGCGCGGCTCGGGAGGAGAGGTGGTGCGAAAGCTCGTGCAGTTGGCAAGCGAGTGGAGTGGTTTTCACCTAGCGGAGAACGAGTACGCTACTCGCGCGACGAGTCAGAAGGCACATTTGCCCAATGACGTTCTTGTAGACGCTGATTGGCTGCGTATCCCCAGCTCCTCCAGTCTGTCAGGGACGAAGTGAGAGCGCCAGGGCCGCCGCGCGCACGCCGACGTTGCGCGCCCTCCACGTCTTGCCGCCGTCGTCCGTGCGATACACGCCCGCCGCCGAGATGGCGATCAACATCCGCCTCGGGTCAGTTTGGTCCAATACCATAGTATGTAGACAGAGCCAACCGACGCCCAGCTGCTGGAGTCATCGCGACCGCCTCACGGTGAGCTCTCCAGATACTGGTTCCCCTGTCTCATCATTGCGGCGAACGCAGCTTCATCGCCGTCCCGCACCGACG
>JBGPLS010000315.1:0-2710 GCA_041486565.1 Gemmatimonadaceae bacterium | reverse complement strand
ATCGCTTCGCGGATGCGCGGCACGGGATGAGCGAAGCGCTTGCGGTCCTCGCGCGATGGTGCGCGTCGCTCGACCAGCGCGGACAATGCGGCGAAGGGCCCGCCGAGCTTTCCGGTGACGTAGACGTGATCTCCCGCGCTCGCGCCGGAGCGGCGCGGCGGACGCTCGACACTGCCGAGGACCGTTATTGCGAGCGACAGATCGCGGCCGTCGCTCAAGTCGCCGCCGACAATTCGCGTCGAAGATCCAGACGCTGCCTCCCCGATTCCGTCCGCGATCTCGTCGAGCTCGCCGCGCCAGTCGTGCGGGAGCGTCAGAGCGACGAGAATTCCAAGCGGCTCCGCAGCCATCGCGGCGAGATCGCTCAACGCGGCGACGGTCGCGCGGTAACCGATCTCACGCGGTGTGAGCCAGCGCCGGCGAAAGTGGACGTTCTCGACGGACACATCAGTGCTCACGACAACGGAGCCGGCTCCGAGTGAGAGAACAGCTGCGTCGTCGCCGATGCCGTTCGCTGTCGTGCCCCACCGGTTGAGCATCCGGCGGACAAGATCGAACTCGACCCCCTCGCCGAGCTGTGTGTGCGGATGTGTCACGGAACCGCGGGCACTGACGCCAGCACGTGCGGCGCAGGCGGTTCGGCGGGTTCGTTCCACGCCCCGGGGAGGGCGAGCAGAATGTCCTCGAGCGTCGTGCCTCGGACGGGCCCGCACAGCTCGGCGGCACGGCCGTGGACGAACGCCGCGATGGCGGCGACCTCCGCGGCCGAGCACTGGCTCGGTGGTTTCGCTTCGTTCGATTCGCTCGAGTCGGCATTCATCGAATGAGCGATGATCTGTGTGAGAAGCGTTCCAACAATTCCAGTCAGCACATCCCCGCTTCCGCCGGTGGCCAGCGCGGCCGTCCCGGCAGCGCTCACGAAACGCTCGCCACCCGGAGCGAAGATCACGGTCGGCGCACCCTTGAGAAGAACCGTCGCTCCGGATTTCCTCGCGAACTCCGCGCCAACCTCGAAGCGGTTCTCGAGGACGTCCTTCGTCCCGATCCCCAGGAGTCTTCCGAGCTCCGCGGGATGCGGAGTGATGATCGCCGGCCGCCCGGTGAGGAGCCCGGCGAGCGACGCGGAATCTTCCTCGAAAACGTTCAGCGCATCGGCGTCAACGACGACAGGACCCTTCCACGTTCGAAGCACCCGCTCGACGAGATCTCTGACTTCCGGAGACCTTCCAAGCCCAGGGCCGATGGCGAGTGCGTCCGACATGCCCGCCAGCGCTTCGAGGGCAGCTGTATCCTCGGGCCACGGCTGAAGAAGCGCTTCCGGCAAACCGCCATGGATGGCCGCGATGTTTTCTCCGGCGACTGATAGTCTCAGCAGACCAACGCCGCTCCGGAGAGCACCCTTCCCTGCGAGAATCGCCGCACCCGCCATTCCCGGTCCTCCGGCAATGATCGCGAGGGTGCCGCGCGTTCCCTTGTGGGCAGCGGAAGGAATCGCGGGAATACGTGGAGCGACCCAGGCGCGATCGACCACGAGGGGCAGTGCGTCGACCGGCGGCGCTCGAAGGCCGATGTCGAGAGCGACGATCTCGCCGCAGACTTCCCGGGCGAGCAGCTGGCCTCGCTTCAACACTCCAAAGGTGAGAGTGAGATCCGCTTCGACGCACAGCTCGTGCGCGCCGGTTGTGGCATCGAGTCCAGAGGGAAGGTCGAGCGCGACCACAGTCGCGCCGTCGGCGCGGGAGCGATTGATGATTTCGATAGCTGCGGCGATTGTGTCGCGCGGTGCGCCGGTCGAGCCGGTGCCGAGGAGCGCGTCAACGACAATCGCGGGCTCGCTGACCGGCGGCGCGTCGCCCTGAATCTCCTCGGCCGGAATGCCCGCGGCACCTTCGGCCTCCCGCGCCTCGTCGGTCTTCGCGGAAGCCGCCTCGATCACTGTCACGGGGAATCCCGATTCGGCGAGACAGCGGGCCACGACCCACCCATCGCCGCCGTTGTTGCCCGGCCCGGTGAAGACAGCGGCTCCGCGCGGAAGGACTGGCGCGAAGCGCCGGATGATCTCGTCGGCAGCCGCGCGGCCGGCGCTCTCCATCAGCTCCTGCGAGGACGTACCCGCGGAGATCGTCGCGCGCTCGCACGCCACAGTCTCACTGGCGGTGGCTACGCGAGCGGGCATGGTTCTATTGTGGGCGAGTGTTACGCGTTATACGCGCAGTTCCACGGATAATCGCGCTCGAAGGCGCCCGCGAAGTCGTACACGCCGGAGAACTCCTCGCGCGTGTCGCTCGGCAGCTTGGCGAGAAACCCGAGGTCGACGAGCGCGAACACGACTTCGCCGATGTCAGACGTCGCGCGAACTCCCCACCGCTCGAGAACGATGCGGGCCATGACACCGTACCGCTCGAGGGCCAGCTCACGGCAGGAGTGCGACAGCTCGGCGGCCGAGATGTGGCGCCTCACGTCCAGCCTCACCTGCGCGTACTCGAGCGCCGAGAGAACGAACAGGTATGCCTGCTCGTCGTATCGGGACTCGCGCACGCGGATGCGGTCCATCACTCCTTCGCGGAACGCAAGCTCCGACATGCTACTCGACTCCCCGTCCGTTGAACGACGACGGATAGAGAGGAAATCGGCTCGTCAGCTCACGTACGTTATCACGTACGTGTGTCGCAAGGGCGACATCCTCGGGAGCAGAGAGCACGGTGTCGAT
>JBGPLS010000314.1:0-2737 GCA_041486565.1 Gemmatimonadaceae bacterium | reverse complement strand
CACCGCGCCGAAGTTCGCGATCAGCACCGCCGTCGCTTCCAGCTCGATCGCCTCGCCGTCCACGGTCAGCCGAACGTGGAACTTTTCCATTCGCAGCGCCGCTTTCGTCGCGCTCAGAACGTAGGCGAAAAAACCAATCCGCCGCTTGAGCGGCGCCGGTGCGTGGGCGATCATCGCCGCATCCAGTCCCACACCCATTCCTATCGCGAACCTCTGTCCGCTCACGAGTCTGCCGAGGTCGATCCGCGCCTCGTCGCCGCCGAGGAGAGCCCGCACAGCGCGCGCGGAATTCAATGGGGTCCCAAGTGTTCTCGCGACGACATTCCCCGTTCCACCTGGAAGGATTCCCACCGGCGGCCCGGCATGCGCCAGTGCGCCGATGACCTCGATCGCGGTACCGTCCCCGCCGAGCGTGAACACAGCGTCGTAGCCCGAGGCGAGCTCCTCGGCCAGCTTCGCAGCGTGTCCCGGCGAATCCGTGATTCGCGTGTCGCAGTGAACGCCGGCGTCGGCGAATGCCGACTGGGCCTTGTGCAGCGCGCGAGCACCGAGCCGCGAGGCGGGATTGACGATCAACAGCACGCGGCGGATCTCGAGAGCGGGGAACATCAAGGTAATTAACCGCCCTCAGTCACTCCCGCCAAACGCACAGGAATCAGGATTTGCACGGATTGCCGGGAATCCCGCTGATGGAGGAGAGTTACAGAACAACCCGTCCAGTTGCGCGTGCTGAGTGTCCAGTTTTTCAGTAACCCGTTTTCCCGTACCTGTCACGGACCAACGGACGACGGCATCACAGGAAACTCGTAACCGGCTACTGGATGGGTCCGATCCTCTCTGACACCCTACTCCCGGACTTCCGCGATGAACCAAAATCAGGCCGCGCGGTAGCAGGAAGGATGTACATCAGTCCCCTCAGTCGCATATCTTCATCCACCATGCTGCTTCGCACACTCGCCGGTGCATTCGCGCTCCTGGCTCCGGCCGCTGCCGCGCCTGCCACCGCCACCAGTTCTGCCACGTCCGCCGTGGACCAGTCCGGACTTTATGTCGCCACGAAGCTCAACTATCACCCGCTGCCTCGCATCGAGCGCGTCCCATCGCAGGACGGATGGGAGCACTGGTTCAAGCTCGAGGAAGCCAACATCACGCTTCGTCCTGACAGACGCTTTATCGCGTCGTTCCGCTACTATCGGCAGCACGTCCGTCCGCGCGCAGCGGTGAGTCCCGGTCCGCTCCTCAATGAGACCTACAAGGGCAAGTACTCGATGAGCGGAACGAAGATCACCTTCACCCCCGACAAGACGAAGGAGAAGCGGGCGCCGAAGCAGATCATCGGTACCATCGCAAACTCATTGCTGACGATTCCGTATATCGTCGCCGAAGGACAGAGCAACCATCCACTTCGCCTCGATCTGCGGCGGGAAGGGAACTGGTAGGTCACGAATCAGTACGCGGCAGTGATTTTGTGGATAACCCGCTGGCCCGCCATTTGTATGTATCCCCATATGCGTCGCACCGCTTCGGAACTTTCCTCCACGCGTAGTCGAGGAAGTTCAGGAGCCGTGCGGCGCGCCAGTTACTACCGGTACCAGGTACCAGGTACCAGGTACCAGGTACCGGGCACCGGGCACCGGGCACCGGGCACCGGGTAAACAACATCCTTACACGATTCGGACTGCCCAACAACCGGCCCCCGTCGCATTTTTTCGGCTGACAACGATCCTCCCGCGACAATCAGCCAACGAACCGTCATGACAAACCGCAGGGATTTCCTCAAGCAGAGCGGACTCGTCGCCGGAGCGATCGTCGCCGACTCGGCGCTCCGCAAAGCCGGCGCCCAGCCGCAGCTCCGCGAGCCTCTATCGCCACCGATGCCGGTGATGGACGCCGCCACGCGCGACCTGATGATGGAAGCGCTCAACGCGTCGAAGATGGCGGGCGCCGACTACGCCGACGTGCGCATCGGCCGCTATCGCGCCAACTTCGTCCAGACACGCGAGCATCAGATCGTGAACGTCGCCGACACCGACTCGATGGGTTGTGGCGTCCGCGCTCTCGTCGACGGCACGTGGGGGTTCGCCGCGACACGCACTCTTACGAAGGACGGCGTAGCAGGCGCGGCGAAGAAGGCGGTCGCTGTGGCGAAGGCAACTCGCGTCGGGCGTGACCGGGCGGTGCAGCTCGCACCGGCGGCCGCCAACAAGGACGTCGCCTGGCAAAGCGCTTTCACAGTCGATCCCTGGACGATCCCCATCGAGCAGAAGGCGGATCTCCTGCTCAAGGCGAACGCCGAGGCGATGAAGGCGACGAACGTGAAGTACGTCTTCAGCGCGATGTTCTTCCGCAAGGACGAGCGCAACTACGCCAACACCGACGGGTCGGTCGTCACGCAGACGATCATCCACAGTTGGGTGCCGATGCAGATCACCGCCGTCGCCCCCGACGCGTCCGACTTCCAGAATCGCGGCAGCGTGAGCCAGCCGATGGGCCGCGGCTACGAATACGTCCTCGCGCAGAATCTCGTCGGCAATGCGGCGAAGTGGGGTGAGGAAGCATCGCAGAAGCTCAAGGCGAAGCCGGTTGACGTGGGACGCTACGACCTCGTGCTGCATCCGAGCCATCTCTGGCTCACGATCCACGAGTCCATCGGACACCCGACGGAGCTCGATCGCGCCAATGGCTATGAGGCCAACTACGCCGGCACCAGCTTCGTCGCGCCCCCGGAAAAAGTACT
>JBGPLS010000313.1:0-2813 GCA_041486565.1 Gemmatimonadaceae bacterium | reverse complement strand
TCGCTCTTGAACCGGTTGATCGTTCCGAAACGCTCCGATCCGGAAAGGTCCACCGCCAGCATCACGGTAAGCTCGCGCTCCTCGACGTAGCGCTTCACGAACGGCCTGCCCATTCGCGCGGTGACGTTCCAGTCGATGGTGCGGACCTCGTCTCCGGGCTGGTATTCCCGCACCTCCGAGAATTCCATTCCCTGTCCCTTGAAGACGCTGCGATACTCGCCGGTGAATACCGAGTTCACGAGTCCGCGTGTGCGGAGCTCGATCAGCTTCACCTGCCTGAGTATCTCGGGCGGGACGCCCTTGCGAATCGCCTCGCCGCCGGCGTGAGCCGGGCCGCGGATTACACTTTGCCGCCCTGCCGGCGAGCGAAGCGCGGGGGCGGATATGATATCGCCGCCGGCCGCGGCTTGCGAAACGGGATTGAGCCCGCTGCCCCGGCGGAACGAGATGCGGCGCGGGCTCACGGCGCGACGACTGTGTCCAGCACGCGCGTGACGATCGCGTCGCTGGTCACTTCTTCGGCCTCCGCCTCGTAAGTCGTCAGCACGCGGTGGCGCAGGACGTCGGGCGCGATCGCCTTTACGTCCTCGGGCGTGACGAAGCCCCGGCCGCGCAGGAATGCGTGAGCGCGGGACGCCTGGGCGAGGGCCAGCGTCGCGCGCGGGCTGGCGCCGTATTCGATGAGCGGAGCGAGATCCTTGAGTCCCGACTCGGCGGGAAAACGCGTGGTGTGTACGATCTGGACGATGTAGTCCACGATCCGCTCGTCCATGTAGAGATCGGCGATGCGTCGGCGGGTCGCCATCACTGCCTGAGGAGTGGTCACCTGGCGCACGGGGATCGCGTCGCCGCTCGCCATCCGCCGCAGTATCTCCTTCTCTTCCTCTCGCGTCGGATATCCGACATGGAGCTTCAGCATGAAGCGGTCAACCTGCGCCTCGGGCAGCGGGTACGTTCCCTCCTGCTCGATCGGGTTCTGAGTGGCGAGCACGAGGAACGGCTCCTCGAGCTTGTACGTGGTGCCACCGATGGTGACCTGCTTCTCCTGCATTGCCTCGAGGAGCGCCGACTGGACTTTCGCCGGCGCACGGTTGATCTCGTCGGCAAGGATGATGTTCGCGAAGATCGGCCCCTTCTTGATGCTGAACTGGCCGTTCGACTGATCGTAGACCTGTGTGCCGAGTATGTCGGCGGGCAGGAGATCGGGTGTGAACTGGATGCGCTGGAAGGTGGTGCTGATGGTTTCGGCGAGCGTCCGCACTGCCAGAGTCTTGGCGAGGCCCGGAACCCCCTCGATCAGAACATGGCCCCCGGTGAGGATGCTGATCAGGAGGCGCTCGATCATGTAGTTCTGGCCGACTATCCGCAGGCCCACCTGGTCAACGACGTCGTGTATGAGCGAGGAATCGACTGCCGGCGGCGCTTGTGTGCCCACGTTGTTCTCCCGAGAAGATTGACTCGTTTTCTTTACCGGACGATCGCTGCGATGATGTCCCTTTCGCGGCCCGTGAGTGCACGAGTCGCGCCGGGAGGCAGGTCGCCCAGCCTGACAGGCCCGAACTGGGTGCGAACGAGGCGCTCGACTCCCAGCCCCAGCGCCTCGCACAATCGCCGAACCTCGCGCGTGCGCCCTTCGGCGATCGTTATTTCGAGATCCCAAAGGCCCCGACTCACGTTCCGCGCGCGAACGTCCAACGGCTTCACCCAGCCATCGTCGAGTTCTACACCGGTTCGAGCCGCACGGACCGCGGCAGGTCCGTCGCCGCGGACTGTGACGACATACGTTCGTTCCACCTCGGTGCTGGGGTGAGTCAGCTTGTGGGCAGCTTCTCCATCGGTCGTGAAGAGCAGAACGCCTTCAGTCATATAGTCGAGGCGGCCGACGTATATCAGCCCTGGCCTGTCGGGGACCATGTCGAAGACCGTGCGCCTCCCAGGCGACTTCGCCTTGGTGGTGAGAACACCGGGCGGCTTGTTGAGGACGATCCAGAAATACGTGGCCGGCGTAGCCAGTGGCTTGCCGTCAACGGTGATGACGTCCTCATCGACGTCCACACTCTGACCGGTCCTGGCTGTTTCGCCATTGATGCGAACCCTTCCAGCGGCGACGAGCTCTTCGGCCTTGCGGCGTGAGGCAATCCCCGCCCTGGCGAGCGCCCGTTGAATACGCATCAACTCGGACATCAGGCCGGTGCGTCCACTGTCCGCGGCTGCTCGGTTCCTTCGATCGGCGGTGTCGGTTCGGCGACGTCGGTGAGATGCAGCTGTTCGATGGCGCCGTCGCGCGACGACGCCGTCTCGACTTCGCGCTCGGGCTGAGGAGCGTTTGGATCGCGCAGCGCGATCGCGAGCTCGTCCCCTCGCGGAAGCTCGCCGAGATGGCGAAGCGCAAATTGCTCGAGAAAGCCCGGAGTCGTTCCGTACAGCAGCGGCCGTCCCATTCCTTCTCCTCTGCCGACGACTTCGATCAGCTCACGCTCGTGGAGTGACTTGAGCATCTGGCCCGCGCCAACTCCGCGAATCTCCTCGATCTCGGCACGGCCGATCGGCTGGCGATAAGCAATGATCGCGAGCGTCTCGAGCGCGGCCGCCGACAGACGCTGCGGCCGTGCCGCGAGCTGGGCGCGCTCTATGACTTCGGTGAACTCCGGGCGCGTGAGAATCTGCCATCCACCGGCGACCTCGAGCAGCTCCACACCGTGTCCCTCGTCGTCGTAGTGGCGCTTTATCTCATCGAGCGCGGAAACGACGTCTTCGGTCGTTGCCTCGTCGTCGGCGACAATGTTCCTCAGATCGGACAGAGCAACCGGGTG
>JBGPLS010000312.1:0-2833 GCA_041486565.1 Gemmatimonadaceae bacterium | reverse complement strand
TGCCCGAGGTGCGCCAGCAACGGGAGAGGGGCGCAGAGCAGAAAGGCCAGCGCCATCAGCATCGCGAAGCGACTGACCGGCAACAGTTCATCCCGGTCAAAGACGTGGTGGAGAGAAGAGATGATGAATGCGCCGGCGACGATGCCTGTGATGTACGGATACAGGACGATCATCATCGTCCAGTAGATGTGCATCTGGTTCGGCAGGACGTAACCCTGGGTGACGTAATGATGCATGATTAGATGACCTCCGAATCGAGCCCGATGTAGCGGGTTCTCGGATTCGTTCCCAGGTATGACTTGAGGACCTGCACGCGATTGGTTGCCAGGATCCGGCTGATCTCGCTGTTCGGGTCGCTGACGTTGCCGAAGATTCTCGCTTTGGCCGGGCACGCCTGTACGCACGCCGGCAGCATTCCCTTTGTGATCCGGTGGTAGCACCACGTGCACTTGTCAGCGGTGTTCGTTTCGGGATTGAGGTACCGCGAGCCGAAGGGGCAGGCCTGCACGCAGTAGCCGCATCCGATGCAGCGATCCTGATCGACCAGCACGACACCTTCCCTGGTCACATAGGACGCGCCGACCGGGCAGACCTGAATGCAAGGTGTGTTGATGCAATGGTTGCACAGCTTGGGCACGAAGAAGCCGCGTACGGGGAGCTGGCCAAGCTCCTCGGGCATGTTGCGGTCGGGAAGATTCTCGCCGAAGCCGTCTGCCCCGGCATTTGGCGAATTGACGATGACCTCGCCGTTCGGGAAGAACGTGTACTGTTCGACCCACGTTCGGCAGAAACCGTCGGGTACGTTGTTTTCGTCACGGCAGGCGCGGACGCACGATCCGCATCCGATGCATTTCGTCGTGTCGACCACGAATCCATAGATCGGGCCCTTCGCGCCCTTCGCGGGCGCTTGTTCCGCGCGGGCGCGCGTGTCCTGTGGGTCCTGCGCGAGGAGCAGATTCGCGGTCGTGACCACGAGCCCGCCGAAGACGAAGGTTTTCGCGCCGGCCTCGGCACACTTCTCGAAGAATTCACGCCGGCTGATCTCGGGCTTGTCCCAGAAGATGGTCATTTGACCACCGTCGTATGAGGGTTGTGGCAGTCGGTGCACTTCGACGTGGGAGTGAACGTTCCTCCCTTCGCCGTGATGTGCCCGCTGACGGACGTGATGAATTTCAGCGGGCCGGGACGTTCGAACGTCTTCAGGTGACACCACTTGCACTCCCTGATGCCGGTCGTCGGCCGAAGCGCGTTCTTGTTCTTCTTGATCGGGTCGGGGTATGCATCCACCGAATCCTCGCTGACGACTTTCACGTGCAGCATGCCTGGGCCGTGGCAGTTCTCGCACTGCGGGATGTGGTGCTTCCCCGCTGACCATGGTTCGCTGATGTCGGAGTGACATTCGGCGCACGCCGCGCTGCCGAGGTGTCGCGGTTCGCGCGCCGCGGCGTCAGTGATTGCCGACGCTCTGAAGTGTCCGAGCTTGCCGAAATCCACAGGTACAATCATCGACCTGGCTTTGAGAAAGCCGGCAACTGCGATGGCGAGCAGCGCCAGCAGTCTGACGAAGTGCTTTGTCGGGTTCATGGGTTGGACTACCGTGCTGACGGTGTCGGATGATGCGCTCTAGTGAATTCCATATTTTTCCAGCCGGTATCGCAAAGTGTCGCGTGAAAGTCCGAGCAGGCGCGCCGCTCCCGTCTTGTTTCCCTCGGCGCGGGCAAGGGACTGACAGATCAGATCGCGCTCGAGCTCTTCGAGATCGAGCCCGTTCGCGGGGAGGACCATGCTTTTCGGATTTCGTGCTGCAGTTCCGCGGATCTCCGCCGGTAAATGCTCAGCCTGAATAGCGTCGGAATCCTCGAGCAGCAGCACGCGTTCGATGACGTTGCGCAATTCGCGAGCGTTGCCGGGCCAGGAGTACGCCTCGAGCGTGCGCAGCGCCTCCTTCGTCACCTGCCGCACGGGCTGTCCCAGATCGCGGCACAACAACTCGACGAAGTGCATGGCCAGCGGCGCGATATCTTCGGGGCGCTCGCGCAGGGGCGGAATGACGATCGGCACGACATTGAGCCGATAGAAGAGATCCTCGCGGAAATCGCCCGCGGCAACCGCCGCCTCGAGATCGCGGTTCGTTGCGGTGATGACTTGCACGTCGACCTCGATGTTGCGCACGCCCCCGACTCTGCGGAACTCGTACGTTTCGAGGAAGTGCAGCAGCTTGGCTTGCATCGGCTTCGGCACGTCGCCGATTTCGTCGAGGAACACGGTGCCGTGGTGAGCGATCTCGAAGAGACCCCGTTTCGCTTCACGCGCGTCGGTATACGCGCCCGGTTCATGGCCAAACAGCTCGCTTTCGACCAGCTGCTCGGGGAGCGAGGTGCAATTGACGCTGACGAACGGCTGTGTGCGGCGAGGTCCGTGCGCGTGTATCGCTCGCGCCACGACGTCCTTTCCTGTGCCGCTTTCCCCTCGCAGCAGCACGTTCATCGTGCTTCCCTTCGTTCCGAGTCGCGTGATCAGCTCGGCGATCTTGCGCATTGCGGGCGAACGTCCCACGAGGGAGACGTCAGCGAACTGCCAGCGAAAGCCATCGCGGAATCGCTCGATCTCACTTCGGAGCTCCCGGGCCTCGAGCGCCTGCTCGATCAAGAGGAGAAGCTCGGGAAGATTGATCGGCTTCTCGAGGAAATGGTGCGCCCCGGCTCGCACAGCGGCGACGGCCGTCTCGACTTCGCCATACGCCGTGATCATGATTACGGGGAGCGTCGCGTCGAGCGCCTTGATGCGCGGCAGCAGTTCGAGTCCGGTAGCGTCGGGGAGTCTCAGGTCGAGG
>JBGPLS010000311.1:0-2847 GCA_041486565.1 Gemmatimonadaceae bacterium | reverse complement strand
GGCTTGCATCGTCCTCGTGCCCAATCGTCCCAGTCGTAGATGTGCACGTCGGTTCCGCAAACTCCGGCGCGCCGAACGCGGATCAGAACTTCGTCTTCGCGGATCTTCGGCTCGGGCACATCCCGCAGTACCATCCCGGGGCCCGTGGTTTCCTTTACGAGAGCTTTCACCTGTTTGATTACTCCGGAGTTTCGTGTCGCGGCTAATCGCGTGGTGCCGGCGCGGAATGCGCGCGGGGGTAAGGTGCAATCCACGCGCCGTGTTTGGAAGTATCGAGGCGCGTGAGACGGACTCGCGCGGCTCATGTCTCTCTGAGGTCGCCGGTGAGACGGTGAGACGGTGAGGACTGCAAGACAAGGGGGACTGCACCAGCTGAACGAGATATTTGCCCGCACTTCGAGTTGACGTGTCAACGCACCTTCAAAGACTGATCGAGTGAGTTGCGAGCTGATGCAATTTCCTTTTCCTTTTGCAATTCTCACCGCCTCACCGTCTCATTGGCGAGCGCACCGATATGTACCCAAACGGAATTTGTTTCACGGGTCGCGCAAGACCCGCCGCAGAAATAGTTGTTGCGTGAATTTTTCGTTGTTCCTATATTCGCGCGTGGTTACGAATGCATCGCGCGTGAAGTCGCGTTGCGAAGTGACCATGCGGGCCTGTCTGGCCGACGTGCAGCACTCGGCAGTTCCACCGGGGGACTCGCCGGGAGTTCAACTCCATCACGGAGAGACACAATGGCAGCAAAGAAGAAGGCCGCGAAGAAGTCATCCCGTAAGAAGAGCAGCGCCAAGAAGGGCGGCCGCAAGGCTGCGAAGAAGAAATCCGCCAGAAAGCGCCGCTAGTACCGCGCGACACTGACAAGCGAGAAAGCCGGCGTTCTGCCGGCTTTCTCGTTTTTCCGCCACTACGTCATTCAGCGATCGACGTCAGCGCGAGTAACGCGCGCTCGCCAGCTCCACGATCCTGTTGATCAGCGCCAGATACTCGATTCCTTCCTTCAGCGCCGCAGCAGCGAATTCGCTCTTAGCCTCGAGATAACAGTTCGGATTCACCTCGATCACGTAGATCTTTCCCGAATCAGTGACGCGAAGATCGACCCGCGCGTAGTCGCGAAGACGCAGCGCCTGAAAAGCATCCACCGCGACCTTCTTGATCCGAGCCGCCAGCTCTTCGGGAAGATCAGTGGGAAAGATGGATTCGGTCCCGGCGAATTCCGCACCCTTTCCTTCGCCGTCTTCTCCCCACTTCGCCGACCAGCTCGCGATCGTCGGCAGTCCCTTCGGGAACGCGAGCCCTTTCGCCGCCAGCTCGGCGTAGAGCTGCTCGACCATTTTCTCAAACGCGGCTGCCGGTGATGGCGAGACCGAATTCCGAGATCTTTCGGGCCATCAGGGATCGACGCTCGCCTTCCCAGTTGGCGAAAGCTTCTTCCACGATCGGCTTCGGGGGCAAAGGGTTGTACCGATAGACGAATGTGACTCGCGGGCGATGCCGTTTATCATGAGGCAATTACCCGGCTTCCGAGGAGGCCCGCCAGCCTCAAAAGAAAAAAGCCCCGCCATGATGACGGGGCTTCAGCCTACTCTGTTCTATATAATAGTAATAATATCAGGCTCTGCGACTAGACCTGAGTCATGCCGCCTTCGATGCCGGATCGTGGGTTGGCTCTGGTGCCGGTCCCCAGATATACGCGGAGAACACGGTGGCAGGTTCCTCACGGTCTCCGTTGGAGATTATGATGCCGAGCGGTTCTGGGTGCTCGGCCGGCTGACGAGTTTTCTTCATGCTTGCCTCTGGCGGTAACAGCTCGACATGCGTCGGGCGCACACACCTAAGGCACCCATGATGCCAGTCGGGGCCAGAACGCCAAGATCTTGTATCCATTCGACTTACAGAAAGTCGGCGGAAAATCTTGGGGCCATCTTGTCGCAAAACGACACGCGAAAGCCAGACACTATGTGTCTAAACAATACGTCCCTTGTATAGGCTTCCTTGAGGGCGATGCAGCGTAAGGGCTGGCTAGGCGACGGCTTTTCGCGCCAGGAACGACCTGCCGGTGACGCGATCCTCGAGCACCGACACCTGCCATCCCTTGTAGTTCTTCCTCAGCTCGGACAGCGAGACGCCTGACTGTCCGGCGACCAAAGTTTCGACGAGGTGAACGCCCCCGTCTTCGGTGGCGCCCTGGAGGAGGGCGATCACGTTGGCGCGCTGCCGGGCGGTGAGTCCGTCGAACGCGGCGGGAGCGCAGACGACCGCGCTAAGCGACTGCTCGGATTGCGGAGACCACTCGTTCAGTCCTTCGGAATAATGGTCGATGCGTCCGGGGAGTCTGGCGACCTCGGCGCTGTTGAGCACGCTCGCGCGCGTGTCCGAGCGGCCGTTGATCGCGGTCACCGCGCAGCCGTGCGCCGCCAGATACGCCGCAGCGTTCGCCACTTGTGCCCCCGCGACGAGGACGTGCGACTCGGCGGATGGCCGGATCTCGCGGGCGACCGCGCTGTCGGGACTGAGGCCCCAGTGCTCGGGGCGCAGAAACTCCTCGCGCTCCTTCAGCCGCTTGACCTCGCGCTTCCGCCAGGTGGCGTACGATGGCAGGCCGATGCGCTTGCGAATGATCTTGTCTACTTCGACAACGAGCAGCAGCTCGTCCATCGAGATCTGCATCCCCGACTGAAGCGCCGCTACCGCCTCATCTCCAACTTTGAGAAGAGCCGACCGTGAGATCGATTCCTTGTAATCTTCGATCTCATTCTCGACGTACAGATCGTACTCGTGCTTGAGCGATCTTGGGGCCGATTGATCCATCTATTGGGGTCGGAGGTTGCGCACACTCCGGGAGTG
>JBGPLS010000310.1:0-2859 GCA_041486565.1 Gemmatimonadaceae bacterium | reverse complement strand
TCTGCCGCATGCCGGATACGAGAGCATTCAAGTCGACCGTGGTCGGCTGCAGGACCTGTTTCCGACTGAACGCGAGGAGCTGATTCGTGAGCGCCGCCGCTCGTTCCCCTGCCTTCAGGACTTCTTCGATATCGGAGCGGCGAGAATCCTCAGGTTCGAGCGAATCGAGGACGAAGTTCGAGTATCCGATTATCGCGGTCAGGAGGTTATTGAAATCGTGGGCTATACCGCCTGCGAGTTGACCGACAGCTTCCATTTTCTGTGCCTGACGGAACTGCGCTTCAAGCGATTTTCGCTCGTTGATGTCCATGCCGACGCCGAGCAGCCGCACTGGCTTGCCGTCCGAGTCGCGCAGCAGCTGCGCCTGGCCGGCCACCCAGCGCTCCCTGCCATCGGGCCAGATTGCGCGGAACTCCAATTCGTGGTTGGTCCCTTCCCGCAGGGCCTCCGCTAGAGAGTCCTCGACCGCCTGTCGATCAGCCGGATGAATCAAGGCGAAAAAGGCCTCCTTGCTCGTTGGCGCTTGTTCGGGAGTGAGACCGAACACCGGCGCCATCGTCTCCGACCATGTCATTTCGTTGTCGATGAGGTCGAGCTCCCACACGCCCATGCGCGCCACTCCCAGCGCGAACTGCTTTCGCTCCTCGCTTCGGCGCATCGCCGTCGTCTGATGCTGCAAATCGTCGATCAGGCGGGCATTCTCGTATGCGACGGCGGCGTGTGCGGCGAGTATGAGCGCGACCTGTTTGTCCTCGTCGCTGAACTCATCCGCACCGAGCTTGTTGTGAACGCTCAACCAGCCATATACGCGCGATGGCGAAGCGATCGGAACCGCCAGGAAGGAGTGAATTTCGGGCTGACCTTCAGGCAGTCCAAGCGACTCCGGCCGACCGTCTTCATTGCGTTTGCGCACAGGCAACCGTTCGGACAACACGGTTTGAAGCACCACGCCCGATCGCGATGGCGGCTTGACGGTGCGTTCCGTCTGCTCGTCGTATCCGCTAGTCAGAAGCATCTCAACGGCAGATCCGTCAGCGCCGACGAGCCCCACCACGGCGTGTTGCGCCAGCGTCACCTCTCTGGTCGCCCTGCACACGTGGCGCAGGATCGCGACCGGATCACGCTCGGTCACCAAATGCTGACAGATATCAACCGCGACTGCGAGGCGCTGCTCGGCGGCTTCGAGGTCGTTCACTTTTTCCATCAGCTTCGTATTCAGCAGCTGGGCGTGCTCGTGGTCGAACGACTCCAGGCTGGGGTGCGTGGCGCCTGACGCCGGGTCCCCTGACAGGATCGCGTCGACCGTGGCGAGAATCTCCTGAGACTCGTTCGGTTTGACGAGGATCTTGACAACACCGCACCGCTTCGCCAGCGCCCGTGCTTCCCGCTTATGATACGTGGCCGTGTAAAAGATGACCGGCGTGTCGCGAACCACGTCGGTGCTCCGAAGGCGGCGAACGAATTCGAAGCCGTCCATGGTCGGCATCAGCACGTCGCTGATGATCATGTGTGGATGTTCGCGTTGGGCGATCGCGAGCGCGTCGAGGCCGTCCGACGCCTCGAGCACGTGATGTCCGCCACTACGCAATACGTCCGCCAGCAGCTCGCGATCGATCGGCCGGTCTTCAGCAATCAGGATAGTTGCCATTACTCCTCTTGCCCGGCTTCTTTCCGAGATCCAGCCACGCCACCATACGCTCGACGGCGGCATCGGGGGTGAGGTGCGTTCGCAGGCGAGACGGTCTGAGACCGAACACATCGCTCGAATGCTCTCCGAAGATTCGCGGATTTCGGTACCCCAGCTTTTTCGCAATGTCGCGGATGGAATAGCCAGGATCCTTCAAGTACCCGTAACCTCTCAGCAGCTTTGCCGCGACAAGGAGCTTCTTGGGCGAGCCGAGTCCGGCCACCTCGAAGTTCCGGTAAAGCCGCACACTCGACATCTCG
This sequence comes from Gemmatimonadaceae bacterium, assembly GCA_041486565.1. GTDB lineage: Bacteria > Gemmatimonadota > Gemmatimonadetes > Gemmatimonadales > Gemmatimonadaceae > UBA4720. Next base: position 912 of record JBGPLS010000310.1, on the reverse strand, counting down.
GCGCTCATCGCCAGATCATTGGCGCGCAGGTAGCGATGGGGCGATTCGAACATTTCGTCCACCGCCTGCGCCAGCTTTACCGGCAGGCGTGCGAGCTGTGGCTTGAGGGCACTCAGCGCCTGGCTTGCGAGTGGATTGGTGCGCGCCCGCTCGAGGGTCGCCCTGAATCGCTCGGGAGCATCCTCGAACCGGTGCAACACGACGCTCTCGAGACCCTGCTTCGACAGTTGCGTAACGGCCGTAAATGAAGCCTGGTTCAGCACCACGTACGCGATGACAGGAAGAGACGGGTATCTGCTCAGGATGCCGAGGACACCGTTGACGTTCATCACCCCATCAGCCGCGGGGTCGAGGACAACCGCGGTGACTGGCTTCTCACGGATGATCGTGTCCAGCTCTTCCCACGAGTGAGCGATCAAGATTTCCTTCTCCTTAGCGAGGACGTGGCGAACGTGAGCGCGCAACCTTTCGGGCAGGAAGATCAGGACGCTCATCGTCGGGCCGCGGTCGGCATCCTCTGAAACTGGTGCCGGGTTTGACTTCCCGCGAGTGCTCAACGATACAAAAACAGCCTTTTTGATACAAAACCAGCAGTTACCGATATGAAAACGGCATAGATCGTCGTCCGGACGGGCCTAGGTTGAGTGAGCAGTCAACCTCCCCTCCCAATTCAGGAGTCCACCATGCCCCGCCCGAAGCTGCTGGTCCTCGCCGCCGTAGTCCTCGCTTTCACACTTGGCGCATGCAGTGATGTCACGGCACCAAGACAGGATCTGTGCCCCGTATCCGGTGGCTCGGACACCTGCATCACTCACTAGTGCCGTGTCGCTCCCCCTGATTCGTCAGGGGGAGCCCACCGCGGCTTCACGAACGCCACGCAGCGCCGCAGCGATTTCTCTCACCCGTTGGGGA
>JBGPLS010000309.1:0-2861 GCA_041486565.1 Gemmatimonadaceae bacterium | reverse complement strand
CTGGAGCTGGATCGCGATCGCGACGGTGCTGGTGTTGCTCACCTATCTTCTCCTCATCGAGACCTGGCGGAGCATCCTCACCGGGTGGAATGCGCACCTGCCATTTGGCGTTGCTTCCCGAATCTGGTTCGTCTCGAATCTCGGCAAATATCTCCCGGGCAAGATCTGGTCGATCGCGGCAATGAGCGTAATGGCGCGTGAGCAGGCGGTCTCGCCCGTCGCTGCCGCCGGATCGTCAATTCTCATACAGCTGGTGACGGTTGCGACGGGAATTGCCCTTGTCCCCGTAACCGGCATTCGTGCCATCAGCCAGCCGGGTGTGGCGATCGCGGTTGGAGTTGTGCTGGCGCTCGGGATCGCGTCCATGCCGATCGTCCTTCCTCGACTGGCGCGTGCGGTCGCCGGCATGATGGGCAGATCGCTTGAAGTTCCCCCTCTGCCGGCGAGGACACTCTGGCTTGCGGTAGCCCGGTCACTTCTCTCCTGGATCGCGTACGGGGTGGCTTTTCAGCTGTTCGTGCGCGGGGTGCTCGGATCGGCGGCTGGCGCGACTTCATCGTACATCGCAGTTTATGCCGCGTCCTACATCATCGGCTTTCTCGCGTTGTTCGCCCCCGGCGGCGTGGTCGTGCGGGAGAGCGCGCTGGTGGCTGGAATGGTGCGTCTGGGACTCGCCAGCCAGGCTGATGCGTTTGCCGTAGCGGTCGCGTCACGACTTTGGCTGACGGTCGTCGAGCTGCTGCCGGGATTCATTTATCTTGCGCTCGCGCGGCGCTCGTCCAACACGATCCAGAAGACCTCATGAAACGCACCAGCGGCTCGCCGCGAGACGGGGAAGGGACAGCCACGAAACATGCCGTTCGCGATGCCGCGGAGCCCACCGTTCCGGCGACGAGCGTGAAGGCGCCGCCCCACGAGCTCCTCTGGGCCGCGCTCACATACGCAATCCTTACGATGTCACTGGGCTTTCCCGCCCTCGCCGGAAAGTTTCTCGTCGGGCCCAACAGTGATCAGTACATAGCGGGCTATGCATTTCGCGAGTTCGCGGCCGGCATGCTGCGGACCGCCCATCATTTTCCCCTGTGGAATCCCTATCTCTTCGGCGGGATGCCGTTCGTCGCCGCGATGCACGGCGACATCTTCTATCCCACGTTTCTTCTGAGGATGATTCTGCCGACCGACGTGGCAATGACGTGGGGATTCATCATCCACGTTTTTCTCGCCGGTCTCTTCACCTTCCTGTTCCTCCGCGCTTCGGGGTTCGGATTCTTCGGATCGCTCTTTGGCGGGGTGGCGTACATGATGGGCGGCCAGGTGGCGTCGCTCGTGTCGCCCGGCCACGACGGAAAGCTGTTCGTGAGCGCTCTCTTTCCGCTCGCGCTGTGGATGCTGCTCGTCGGCATCCGGGATTTCAAACGCTGGAGCTGGGGAGTGCTTGCGCTCGTGATCGGTCTCGTCGTGTTGAGCCCTCATCCTCAGTTGCTCCAGTATCTGCTCCTTTCCTCCGCCGCATACGCGCTATTTCTCGCGGTATCGGCGTGGCGACGAAACGAGATTTCCGGTCGCGATGCGGTCATCCGGCTGGGCTTCGCGCTGGGAGCGGTCGTGATCGGCGGGCTGATGGGAGCGATTCAGTATCTCCCAGTCCGCGAGTATGTCGCGTGGTCACCTCGTGCAGGCGGTCTCGCTGATTACGCCACGGCGACGTCTTATGCATGGCCGCCGCCCGAGCTGTTCAATGCGTACCTGCCGCAGTTCACCGGGATGCTCCAGGCGTACTGGGGCGTGAGCGGAATTCATTTTCACAGCGACTACGTCGGGGCAGGGGTGCTCGTGATGGCCGGTGCCGCGTTCTCCGGATTCAGGACTAACCCGCACCGCCGGCAGATCCGCTTCTGGGCGATAATGGTCGTCGTTGCAACGCTGTGGGCGCTTGGCTCTCACACACCTTTCTATCATATCCCGTACGCGCTGGTACCGGGGACGAAATTTTTCCGCGCGCCCAACTCCGTTTTCTTTGTTGGATCGCTCGCTCTCGCCGTCCTCTCCGCGGCGGGAGTGGATCGCGCGCTCGATGGCGCGATAAACCGGCGCTATCTCTACGGATGGCTGGGCTTCGCGATAGTAGTCGCGCTGCTCGCCTCTACCGGAATCCTGACGTCGATGGCCGAGGGTCTGGCGGGGGAGCAGATGATCGACCGCGCAATTGCCAACTCCCTCAACCTCATGATTGGGGCGTGGCGCTCGTTCGCGTTCGTCGTCGGCTGCGTTGCGCTCGTGCTGTTCGTGCAGCGCGGGAAGATCAGCTCGACTGTGTTCGGGTGGGCGATTTCTCTGCTCGCCGCAGCTGACCTGTGGACGATCCTCCGTTTCTATTGGGTCTTTTCCGCACCGGCGGCGCAGCTCTTTGCCTCCGACCCGACGATCGACTACCTGAAGCGACAGCCGCAGCCCGCCAGGGTGGTCGCCGTTCCGCTCGCTCCGATTGGCGTGCGAGACCCGATCCTCGAGGGCGACGGACTCATGGTGCACCGCATTCGGAACGTGCTCGGTTACCATGGAAATCAGATCGGGCGCTACGACCAGCTGCTCGGCCGTCGCGAAGGGTATCGGCAACTGATCAATCCCAACATTTGGCATCTTCTCAACGCGCAGTTCCTGCTTACCAACGCCGCCGACGCGTCGGGCGTTTTTCCGGGAGCCACGCTCGTCGCCGGTCCGGCGCCGGATGCATCGGGAATAGGGGAGTATCTTTACCGGTTGCCCGGCGCGAACCCTTACGCGTGGATAACGCCGATCATCGTCAAGGCTCCGGACGACGCCGTGCTCGGAACAGTGCTCGATCAGCGCTTCGACGTGCG
>JBGPLS010000308.1:0-2874 GCA_041486565.1 Gemmatimonadaceae bacterium | reverse complement strand
TGCGACTCGAGGGTCAAGGACGGTCGGGTCGTCCTCGGAGTGCGGCCTCAGGACCTCTCGATCGCTGACGACGGCCAGGGGAGCGTGCGGGGAGAAGTGGTGGTAGTCGAGCCGATGGGAAGCGAGCAGGTGGTGTACGTGATGCTGCCGGGTGGCTCACGAGTGATTGCAGTCGTGCCATCGGAGCCCGCAGTCAAGGCCGGCGAGCCGATTGCCATCCGCGTGCGCGGAGAGGCCGGGCACCTGTTCGACACAGAAACTGGAAAGCGTCTCAACTAACTCTTGGTGCCGCCTGAGATCCGATACTAACTTGGATTCCCGCAATCATGCCGCATCATCCTGCCCGGCAGCGTAACAAATGAAAAAGGTTTTGTATGTCGGGGTTCTCGGGCTGCTGTTGTTCGAGCTGGCGAACGTGTACTTCATCATGCCGATGCCCGGCAGCCAGCGGGTACGCAGCATCGACGTAGCCTATTTCCTGTACAGCTGGCGATGGGCGTTTCGGCTGGTGTTTGGAGTTTTGATACTGGCAGGAGTCCGGTCTGCGTGGCTGGCCCCAGGATGGAAAAAGTGGCTCGCTCCGGCGTCGCTCCTCCTCGCGATGGGAGTCGCCGCCGTCGTCAATCTGAAAATGTCCGCCGATCACATGTTCGTTCAGCCCAGAACGCTTTCAATGCAGCCGGCTGCGAGAAACAAGGTCGACAAGAACCGGCTCGTAGTTGGTATAGAGCTCAACGGCGACGCGCGGGCGTATCCTCTTCAGTTCATCGGATATCACCACCAGGTTCGCGACATTGTTGGCGAGAAGCCAGTGATGGTCAGCTATTGCACGGTCTGTCGAAGTGGCCGCGTGTTCGCGCCCATAGTGGACGGTAAGCTCGAGACTTTCCGTTTAGTAGGGATGGACCATTTCAACGCGATGTTCGAGGATCAGACGAGCCACACGTGGTGGCGACAGGCAAACGGTGAGGCCATTGTCGGGCCGAAGAAAGGAGAGTTCCTCGCCGAGCTTCCGAGTCAGCAGGTCACTCTGGAAGAGTGGCTCGCCCTGCACCCCAACAGTCTCATCATGCAGGCCGACCCTTCATTGCAGGACGAGTACGCTAAGGACTTCGCGTTCGAGAACGGCACGAGTCGCAAGACGCTTACCGGTACTGACACGATTTCCTGGCACGAGAAAGCGTGGGTCGTGGGCCTGACTGTGAATGGAAAGAGCAAAGCGTTCGACTGGAACCGTCTGCGGCGCGAAAACGTCATCAACGACGAAGTCGGTGGAGTACCAGTCGTCGTCGTACTGGCCGCCGACCGCACCAGTTTCTTCGCGTTCGAGCGCCCCAATGCGACGACGGTGGTCGAGCTTCGCGGTGATTCACTCGTCGCTTCGGGCAAGACCTACGCGCTCAGCGGCCGTGGCGACTCGGGCGCGCTGAAAATGTTGTCGGCATACCAGGAATTCTGGCACAGCTGGCGGTCGTTTCATCCGGGAACCGAAACGTACTGAATCGGGATAGGGAGTAGAGGAGGATAACTCCTCTACCTCCCTCCCACACCACCGGACATGCGGGTCCGCATCCGGCGGTTCAGAGTGTTGAGGTTAGCGGATACATAAGCGCGGCACGCCGAGTGATTCGAAGTACCCGCCCGGAAATGCAATGTTGAGCGCCTTGTGTGCTGCCACGTGCCACCAGCTTAGCCCGTACCGGGCCGCGATCCAAAGCGCTGCGCCGTCAACTCCGCGACGCTGCAACTCTCGATACATGGTCCGCCCGCGCTTCCAATGCTTCAGCATGAGCATGCGCAGCCGGCGGTGAAGCCACTGGTCCACATCGGCAAAGACTCCGGGCGTGTCGGCGAGACGGAAGTATTCCTTCCATCCCACCAAGTAGCTCCGCAGCAGCGCCGCTACTTGCACGATGCTACGCCCGCCATTCCGGCTAGTGATCTGCCGGACTCGCTCTTTCATTGCCATCAGGGCTTTGGGTGCCACACGGCGTTTGACCACACGTCCCGGAGCTACCCAAAAGCTGTAGCCCAGAAACGAGCGCTCCCACACCGGCGCCACCGTACTCTTGGATGCGTTGACTCGTAGCCTGAGCTTGGCGTACAGTCTGACCAGACCTTGCATCACACGCTCGCCCGCCCGCCTGGACCGCACATACACGTTGCAGTCATCGGCATAGCGCACGAAACGGTGTCCGCGTCGCTCAAGTTCCTTGTCCACCTCATCCAGCAGCACGTTCGCCAGTAGCGGCGATAGTGGTCCGCCTTGCGGCGTTCCTTCGTGCCGATCGAGCGTCACCCCGCTTGCCATTATTCCGGCTTCGAGATAACGCCGAATGAGTTTCAGCACCCGTGCGTCCGCGATCCGTTTCGCCAACTTTCCCATCAGCACGTCGTGGTTGACCCGGTCAAAGAATTTCTCCAGGTCCACATCCACCACCCATCTCCGCCCTCCTTGCACATACCGCTGCGCCTGACACACTGCATCGTGTGCCCTGCGCCCCGGCCGGAAACCGTAGCTGTGTTCCGAGAAAGTGGGATCGATCTCGGGTTGCAGGACCTGTAAAAGCGCCTGCTGGATAAACCGATCGAGCACGGACGGAATGCCCAATTGCCGCATCCCGCCGCCCGGCTTCGGAATCTCACACCGCTTGACCGCGTTCGGCTGGTAGCGACCTGCAAGCAATTGCCTGCGGATCACGCTCCAGTGTTCACGCAGATAAGCGGGGAGTTCTTCCACCGTCAGTCCATCGACGCCGGAGCTACCCTGATTCCGCTGCACGCGCTTCAATGCCCGCAGCTGATTCCCCCGCACGACGACCCGCTCCATCAACTGCAGGGCGTCGGCTCCGGAGCGCACGGCGCCGCGGGGCG
>JBGPLS010000307.1:0-2886 GCA_041486565.1 Gemmatimonadaceae bacterium | reverse complement strand
TTGCCACCGTCCGGACGTTGTCGCGCGGTATCCCCGCGATCCACGCCGCCCGCGTGACAGATGAATGGGCCTGTGCAGAGGTAAAGACGGTGAGCCGCGATATGTCTCCGCCGGCTTCGATCGCGGCGTGGCGTGCGGCGACAACCGCCGTGAGATTGGCCGCGGAGCCGCCGGTAGTGAGAATCCCGCCGCTTCCCGCCGGCATTCCCATCCATTCGCGGAACCAGTCGAGCACCACGATTTCGATCTCGTTCGGTCCCGCCGCGACGGGCCAGACACCGGCGAAGAAGTTGTAGCCGGTGGCGAGCCAGTCGCCGAGGACCGCGGGGAAAGTCGGACAGCTCGGCACGTAGGCGAGGAAGCCGGGGTGCGGTTCGCGCGCGTGGTAAGGGAAGACACTCTGCTGCAGCGTCGAGACAATCTTCTCGAAGTCGGTGCCGACTCGCGGCGCCGAGCGCGCCAGCGCCTGGCCCAGCTCGGCGCGCGGAAGCGACGCGATCACCGGCTCGTCGCGGATCGTTGCCAGATGCTCGGCCACGATGTCGGCGACCCGATGACCGAGCCGGCGCATCGTCTCCTTATCGAGGTCGAGCGGCGAGCGCGTCACCAGATTGGCGCGACTAATTCCCAAGCTCGATTGTCGCGAGCCCCGCCCTTTTGATCTGCGCGTTCAGAGTCGGCAGATCACTTCTCTTGATTTTCTCCCACGCTTCGAACGCTGCCGCGGCATTCGCCGAGACTTCGCGCGCCGCGGCAACGGCCTGAGCCGTCGGCGGCATGTCGCTCCCCTCGAGATCGCCGAGCAGCGACACGGCTTCGCCGCTGACTCGACCGAGATTACCCGTCGCGGCTGAAGGCACCTGAGGAGCAGGCGCGCCGCCGGGGCCGCCTCGTCTGGACGAGCCTTCGATCGCCGCAGCTCGTTGATCCAGATCGGTGAGCGCGGTGGCCAGCGCGCCGGGTCCGGCTTTCCCGATGCGGTCCTTGAGACCGGCGCGAAGTCTCCGAACTTCAGTGAGCACCGGCGCTGCCCTCCATGTGATCTCCGCCATGGTCAGTCCAAGGTCATGCTGCTGGGCGAGCTCGCTGGGAGTCATTTTCACACGCGGGTCGATCTTGACGACGAAGGGCTCACCGATGCTGCGTCCGTCCGCCGTAAGCCTGACTGTATACTTTCCCGGGAGCACCGCTGGTCCGAGCGGCTCACGCGGCGTGTCACCGGCGATCGCGGAAATCGGATACCCGAAGCTCGCGCCCGCCGGCGGCGGGTAGTGAAGATCCCAGACGAATCGATGTGAGCCGGCAGCGCCCGACAGGATCTGTTGTGGTCTGAGCCAGTAGGTTGGAACGTTCAACGCGCGCGGTATCGAATCCGGTACATCGGTGCTCGAGTAGCGGCGAACCAGCTTTCCCGCTGCGTCGGTAACCTCCAGGGTCACCGGACCGCGGGCGTTGTTCTTCAGATAGTAATAGATGATTGCGCCGTCGGGCGGGTTCTTTCCCGCCGGCTCCTCGGGAGGAAGCGGCGTGTCCGTGTTCTTGTTCCGGCGGAAGCGATACGTCGAGCGCGGCGGGAACAGGTAGAGATCACCCAACGTAGCACGACCGCCCGGCAGCATCGTGGCGGGCAGCTTCCCGTTGCCGGGCACGAGCACACGAAGCGGCGACATGTCGTCCAGGATCCAGAACGACCGTCCGTGTGTTCCGACGACAAGGTCGTCATCGTGGATCACCAGATCACGGATCGAGGTCGCCGGCATATTGAGACGAAGCGACTGCCAGTCGTCGCCGTCGTTGAACGACACGTAGACTGAGCGTTCCGTCCCGGCGAAGAGCAGACCGCGCGCGAGGGGATCTTCGCGTACGGTGTTGACGACTTCATTGGCCGGGATTCCCCGCGTGATCTCGGTCCAGGTCGCGCCGCCGTCGTGAGTCCGATAGATGTGGGGGCGAAGATCGTCGAGTCGAAAGCGGTTGATCGCCGCGTAGGCGGTCTGATCGTCGAAGTGCGACGCCGTGAGCTGCGACACCTTGCTCCACGGCGTGAGCGCAGCCGGCGTGACGTTCTTCCAGCTCTTCCCTCCGTCGCTGGTCAGGTGAATCAACCCGTCGTCGGTCCCCACCCAGATCGTGTTCACATTCCGGAACGACGGCGCAACGGCATAGATCACTCCGCGATGCCTGCCCTTCTCAGGATCCAGCGCGGTGAAAATTCCAAGGCTCGCAGGCACCTCGTACGTCTCGCGCGTGAGATCGGGACTTATGATATCCCAGCCGCTGCCGCCGGTCGTCGTCTTGAACAGGACGTTTGAGCCGAGGTACAGTGTGTGCGGATCGACGGTCGAGAAGATGATCGGCATCGTTCTGACGAAGCGATACTTCCCGCTGCGGATCGCTTCCGGCGCGACGTTCTGCACCTCCAGGTTCGTCTCGTCGAATCGCGACGCTTTCCCGCCGTAGATGAGATTCGGATTGAGCGGATCGGGCGCGACGTAGCCGTACTCCTCCACGCCAACCGGGTGCCAGTCCCGAAAGGTGATGGCACCATTGTCGCCCCGGCTTGCGACGCCTGCAGACCCGCTCTCCTGCTGGCCGCCGTAGACCCAATACGGCACGCGGTTGTCGGTGATGACATGGTAGAACTGCGCCGTCGGCTGATTGTACCAGGAGCTCCAGGTCTGCCCGCCGTTGACGGTGAGCGTGGCTCCCTGGTCGGCGGCGAGCAGAATGATCTGCGGATTGTCGGGATTGATCCAGATCCGATGGTAATCGTCACCGCCCGGTGCGCCCTTGATCGCCGTGAACGTCTTCGCCCCGTCGGTCGAGCGATATGTCGAGGTATTCGCCACGTACACGATGTCGGGATTCTTCGGGTCAACTTTTGCC
>JBGPLS010000306.1:0-2907 GCA_041486565.1 Gemmatimonadaceae bacterium | reverse complement strand
TCACCGGCACCTCGCATACGTGGTGGATGGTGGCCTTCTGGATCCAGGTCTGGCACCATTTCGAGCACTTTATTCTGTTTTATCAGGCGCAGACTCACCAGTTCTGGTTCGGTGGCACGGTGCCGACGAGCGTAGGCCAGATCTGGATCCCGCGAATCGAGCTGCATCTCATCTATAACGCGCTCGTGTTCATTCCGATGGTGATCGGGATGTACTATCACATGTATCCGCCAGCCCGGGATACAGTGAAGGCCATGTGCACCTGCGCCCGTCACCGCGCTCCAATGGCGGTGGCAGCTTGAGTCTCGCGCCACACGTTTCGGCGTGATCACCGATCCCCACGCGGGCCTCCGCGACCGAGTCCTTAACGAAGTGCTGCAGGGCGCGGGCGAAAGCGATCCTGCGCTCCGAAGAGCTGTTGCCGACGATAGCGGCATTCCCGCCGACCTTCAGGACCTCGTCGACAAGATTCATCGTCACGCGTACAAAGTGACGGACGATGACATGGCGAAACTTCAGGCGAAGTATGGCGACGACAAAATGTTCGAGATCGTTGTGAGTGCCGCGCTCGGAGCATCGCGGCAGCGGTTGCTCGCCGGTCTCGAGGCACTGGACGCAGCATGAGGCTCCAGAAAGTTCACAAGGGACATCGGTTCCCCGACAAGGCTCTGCTCGGCTTCATGCGAATCGTCATGGGCCATGCGCCCGGCGTGGTACGAACGCTGCGTTACCGGAAAGAATTTTTTGGACGCCCGTTCTCCGAGCTCACGCAGCAGGTGATGCGCGGACCGTCTCCCTGGAGTGTCGGCGAGCGCGAGACATTCGCCGCCTTCGTGTCGCGCCTCAATCAGTGCGTCTTTTGAACTAACGCCCACTCCGCGGTCGCGGAGGCAGCGCTTGGTGACGGTACGACGGAGCTCGTCCTCAAGGATTACCGGACGGCCCCGATCGACGAGAAGCTCCGCGCGATGCTCGGGCTACTCGAGACGTTCACACTGCACCATGAGCAGCTCAGCGCGAGTGGCATTCGTGAGGTGCTCGCCGCCGGCGTGACGCGCGAGGCGGTTCGCGACGCGTTCTATGTCGCGTTCCTCTTCAATACTTACGACCGACTAGCCGACACTCTGGGCTGGCAGCTACCGGACGAGCGCTACTACGCGAAGGCCGGACGGTTCCTTCTGAAGAAGGGTTACCGGTAGCCGAGCCGTCGGAGGTCGATCCACTTCGCAATCGGACCGACCATCGCCAGCGCGAGGAAGGCCGGCGCCGCGTAGAAGGCCGTCGGCATCAACCACCCGTGGTCCGACCCGAATCGGATCACCGTCTCCACGAACGCGATGATCACCGCCACCGCCATTTGCCACCGGCGATCTCGCACGATGGTGCGCGGATCGGTAATCATGAAGAATATGAACAATTGATACATCGGACCGGTGATCGGAGCGATTTCCGGTAACAGCGGCTGTCCGAGAAATGCGGCTCGTGCGCTGTTCAACACGATAAAGCTTGCAACGTACGTGAGCGTGATGTGCAGCACTCTCACGCGCGCGACAATCACCAGGCCAAAAGTCCAGATCACCAGGTTAGTCGCCAGATCGTTGCCCCACTGGTGACTCAGCACCGACACGCGATTCGCCGCCGCGAGAAGCAGTACCGTAACCGCGAAGTTTGTCGGATTCCACAGGTGGTTGTTGCGATACTGCAGCACATACTTGGATGCAATCGCGATGAATCCGCCCAGCAGGAACGGCCAAAGAGCCGCGCCCTGCGGCTTGATGAGCAGCGTCAGGCTGATGCCGCTGATATACGCGCTCAACAGATTGACGACCCTCCCGCGCACGAACCAGGAAAGCAACGCCTCGGTGACGGTGCAGGTGAGCAGCGCCACCGCCAGCCGCTGGTAGCCGCCGATCATGTGGTAGCTGAACTGAGCCGCCACGAGAACGAGGGTGATGAGAAACGCTATGAGGTAACGCGGGTCGAGCTGTTTGCCTCGGTCCCACCAGTGAAGCAGAATCGGTGGCTGCGGTACGGTCGCCTGCGTCATGTGGGTCAGCGCTCTGGTTCGGTGACGGTGTGGAATTGATCCACCAAGGGATGTTGCAGCACCTGCTGTGTGCCTGAGGGCCAGTGGATCACGACGCGGTCGACCCATTCGCGCTGGCCGAGCCCGAAATGGAGTCGCCGATCGTTCTGGCTGGCGAAGCCCATTCCTCCGTCGATGATCCGGCGTTGCTTCATTCCCCCTGACTCGATCTCCACTTCTGCCCCGATCGCGCTGCGGTTGCTCCGGGTTCCCACGAGTGTGAAGGCGATCCAGTGGTTGGCGCTGTCGGGGTAGTCGCGATAGAGCACCGCGGGTTGATTCTGGTTTGCGACGATAACGTCCACCGCGCCGCGATTCGACAGATCAGCCAGCGCTACAGCGCGACCGTCGTAGTTGTCCGTGACGCCCACCGCGGTCGCGACGTCAACCCACCCGGAGAGACCACGATTCAGGAACACATGTGACCGCTCGTACCCGGACAGGCTCGCGTTTCCAAACGCAGGCCAGGTTCTGGCGTCCTCGAATAAATGGCCATTAGCGCCAGCGATCTTCGACATGGCGTACCAGTAGCTCACGTTCCGGTCGGCCGAGATGAACCCGTTGGCGACGAAGAGCTCATTGGATCCATCGTTGTTGAGATCGCCGAATTGCGCTCCCCATGCCCAGCCGGCGTCGGCTACCTGGGCATCGGCCATGTTGCGAAACCGGCCCGCCTCGGACATCAGGTTCAGCCGCAGGTTGTTGTTCTGAAACAGATACCCTCGCTCCGAGATGTTGGTGACGAACACGTCCAGGCGGCCACGGTTGTACGCGTCGCCTAACGCGACCGACATTCCACTCTTCGATTCGGCCTCGAGACC
>JBGPLS010000305.1:0-2913 GCA_041486565.1 Gemmatimonadaceae bacterium | reverse complement strand
GGAAAGGGCAGGAGTCCGTAGCAACTCACCCCGAGACGACGGAGCTGCGCGCTGTCGGTGACGCCGGTGCTGAGGTAAGGCACCACCGCAATTTCGGGATCGAGCTCCCGCGCTGACGCGGCGATCGCTTCGAACATCGCCGAGGCGGGATCGGAGGCTGGAGCATCCATGCCGCGTGCCGTAATGGCGAGCTCGATGTGGTCGCCGCCGACGACTGGCTTCATGCGCGACATTACGTCGTCGATGCTGTGTCCCGGAATCGTGCGCACGTTTATTACTGCGCTCACCTCAGCGGGGATGACATTTCCGACCACGCCACCGGCGAGCAAGGTCGGAGAGATGGTGTTGCGCAGCACGGCGTTGAACACCGGTATCCTCGACAGAATCGCAGCGCCTCTCGCCTCGTCGTCCGGCTTGCCCGAGACGAGCGCCAACATCGCCCCGCGCTCGTTCTCATCGCTCCAGACCCGGGCAAGCTCTCCGAAAAAGCGGCGTGTCGTTTCGGTCAGCGTGACCGGCTCCCGGTAATGACTCAGTTTTTCGAGAGCCTTTCCCAGTCGGAAGATGGAATTCCCCTCGAGAGGAATAGCAGCGTGGCCGGCGCGGCCGCGGGCCGTGAGGGTCACCAGATGCGAGCTCTTTTCCGCTGTCTGAATGGCGATGTAACGCTTTCCTCCGGCGACGATCCGTGTCCTGCCTCCCTCGTTGACGGCGTACTCGGCGTCGAGAAGATCGCGATGATTCTCCACCAGCCACTTGATGCCCACCTGCCCGCTCGCTTCCTCGTCTGAGGTAGCGACGAACACGACGTCGCGCGCAAGCTCCTTCTGCCCGGCGATATCTCGCCGCACGAGAAGCATCGTCATGATGTTGGCGGCGAGCATTCCCTTGTCGTCGATCGCGCCTCGGCCGTAGAGGTATCCGTCGCGAATGACGCCGCCGAACGGATCGCAGGACCACTTGTCGGCCTCGACGCCGACGACGTCCATGTGAGCGAGAAGTATCACCGGCCTGGCACCGCCATTCCCGCGAATCCGCGCGACAACCGCGGCGCGGTTCTCGGCGGGAATCAGCAGCCGCGATTCGATACCCTCGGCAGTGAACAACCCGTGAATGTGCTGCGCCAGCGGCAGCTCATTTCCGGGCGGATTCGTGGTGTCGAATCGGATGAGACGCTGGAGAATTGCTACAGTCTCCGCTTCGACGGCGCTCCGGTCAGCCTTCAAGGAGTCTCTCGATGTTTCTGATCAGCGGGGCGAACGAAAGTCCTTGTTCGTCGACGCCAACCCGAGCCGCGATTTCCTCAGCTGTCTCTCTCTGCCCCTCCGACCACAGCTCGCTGACGAGCCAGGGACCGGCGGATGGATTGCGGTACCAGTCGACGTCGAACCGTGAGACGAGCGACTCGTTGAGAAGCGACTGGAGCTGCCACGCCCTGAGATAGCGCGTGGAGTAATAGCGTGGATCGAAATCCACGAACGCGTCGGCGGTGCGATACTGAAAAGTTGTTGCCCTTGTGAGCGTGTTGACGTAAAGGTCGGGGAGATCCTTCCACTCCGCGTCATCGCCGTATGCTTCCACCTCGTAAATCAGCTTTGCGCAATAGCGGCGGAGGTAGTGAAGCTCTTCGAATGCAGCCATGCGGAGGAATTTCCGCATTCGGACCTTACCCAGCTCGGTATAACGAAGCAGCCATCCCGGATCCTGCATCCGGTGGTCGAACAACATTGCGTACGACTCCGTCACCGAGTTGTCGCCGAGCCAGCGGAACTCGAAGGGATAGTCGTCGCGGGTGTTGGCGAAATGGAGAGCGTGACCCGACTCGTGTAGCAGCGTAGTGTAGTCGGTCTGTCCGCCGTGCGGGCGAAGGACGAGATACACCTCCTGCGGTACGCGGGTCGGAGCGCAGAACGCGCGCGATCTCTTTCCGTGCCGGTCGCCGACGTCGTAGATGATCCGTCCGCCGGCATCCGGATCGAGTCCCATTTCGGCGAGGTGTGTCCGCACCGTCTCCTGAAGCGCTCCCCAGGGAAAGGCCCAGTCGTATTCCGAGGCCCGGAGGAGCGCGAGCGCATCTGCCCGCGTCGCTTCCGACGGCTTGATCCCGAGCGATTTCCGCAGAAACCGCGGAAGCGTGTCATCCCACATCGACTGGGTATCCGAGAGAAACGCAGCACACTCGGCGGCGAGCCGGCTCAGCAGGATACCTGTTATCTCTTCGAACGCGGCGTTGTAGCTCGGCGCGATGCCAAGCGATTCGATGAATTCCTTCTCTCTCTGGAACCGTTCGACGCGGAGCGGAGCGTGCTCACGCTCCACCAGCGCCGCGCGCGCATCATCGAGTGCGAGCCGGGTGGGGCGATCGGTCTCGTTGGCGATCTCGATTACCGCCTCCTGGTACTGCACCTGACGCCCGTCGGCAGTCTCGACATAGGCTGTGCTCTCAAGTTCGCTCTCGGCCTCGTCGAAGCTGGCAAGCAAGCGAGCGGCCTGCGACTCGATCTGCCACTCGAGCAGGTATCGCGCCGAGCGGTGCTCTTCGGTGCCTTTCGGCGATTCACGAAAGAGATCGAGAGTCAGATCGAGAGCGGCCGTTCCCAGGATGTCGGAGTACCGCTCGTAGATAGGGGTCAGCTCCGCGACCTGCTTTTGCCCCGAGTGCGCGAGGTAGCTTTCCCGCGATATCGCCTCGGTGAACGCCTGCCCTTCTCTCCGGAGACGGGCAAGGGTCAGGCCCTTCATTCGCCTATCCGCGTTCCTATGTATCCGGCAAGCTGATCCATCGCCACCCTTTCCTGGAGGAGCGAATCACGATCGCGAACCGTGACCGTGTTGGTCGGCGCCGATTCGCCATCGACCGTGATGCAGAAAGGAGTGCCGATTTCGTCCTGCCGCCTGTATCTCCGTCCGATT
>JBGPLS010000304.1:0-2920 GCA_041486565.1 Gemmatimonadaceae bacterium | reverse complement strand
CAAGGCGGGAGTTGGAGATGGGAGCGACTATCTCTTCTGGCTCGACCCCTGGAGCGACGAAGGCAAGCTCGTCGCGCAGAAGATCCGGCCGGTGACGCATGATCTTCGAATGCTGGCGGAGTCGGCGTTGGTTCTCGTCGCACAGGCCCGGCTCGTCGCCCCGCGAGAGCACGACGCGCTCGACGCGGTCTCGCTTGGCGCGCGGAGGATGGACTTCATTGGAATGAAGTTCCAGTTCGCCGATGACGTCGTGCAGATGTACGCACGTGCGAGCGACACGACGTCGAAATCGCCGAGCCGGGACCTTGCCGACATTACGGGGATCAATGGGAGAATTCAGGATCTCCGCGACGGCTACTCCCTTATTCGCGACGAATTCGAGAAGGCGTGGCTGAAGGAGAACCGGCCGTACTGGATTCACAATGTGTTGGCACGATATGATCTGGCGACGCAGCTGTGGATTGACCGGGCCGATCGCATCAACCAGTCCCGGCAGCAATGGTATCGAACCCGGCGTCTGCAGCCCGCGGCCGATATCGGCGTTCCAGCGACAGTGCCCGGACTCCAGTCACCCCCGCCTGCATGAGCTAATCTGTCGCCTGCTCCTGCGGGGACTACGTAAGGCTACGTATGCGAGGGTGGGCTGCTGATCGTATCGTAAGACAATGAGGCGTGTCATTCGATCTGTCCTTCGCGTGATTTTGCGAGTCTTTTTCCCGAAAATCGAGATTTCCGGTCTCGATCGCGTTCCGACAGAAGGCCCGGTGATGCTCGCGGTGAATCACCCCAACGGCCTGATCGATCCGCTATTCCTGCTGTGCCTTTCGCCACGCCCGGTTTCATTTCTGGCGAAGGCACCGCTGTTCGAGATGCCGGTGCTCGGCTGGTTCGTACAGGCGCTTGGCTCGATTCCCGTTTACCGCCACCAAGACGGCGGATTCGATCGGGCCAGGAATCGCCAGACATTTGAGCGAGCGCGTGCGATACTCTCGAGCGGAGGGGTTATCGCAATTTTCCCCGAGGGCGCGTCTCACGGCGATCCAAAGCTCCGGCCCATCAAGACCGGCGCAGCCCGCATCGCACTCGGTGCGACTTCAATAAGTCGCGACGACCGCCCACTCAGCATCGTACCGCTCGGTATCTACTATACCGCGAAGCGGACCTTTCGCAGCTCAGCCCTTCTGTACTTCGGCGACTCGATTGCGGTCGCGCCCGCGCCGCTCAATCCCGACGGAGAGCCGGCGTCCGACGCGGTGCGCGCGCTGACGGATCGCATCGAGCAGGCGCTCAGCGATGTCACCCTCCAGGCCGAGGAGCACGAAGCGCTGACCCTCGTCGCGCGCGCGGAAGAAGTCTTTTCATCCGAGGACCCCACGATAGCTGACCGTCTGGTAGACAAATTCGAGCTGCGTCGGCGCATCATGGCCGGCTATACGACGCTTCGCACGCTCGCTCCCGAGCGACTCGAAGCCATTTCGGCGCGCATAACGCGCTACGAGATAGAGCTCCGTGAGGCAGGGCTCGACCCGCAAACGCTGAAGCCAACGGGGACGGGCGCAGCGCAACGAATCACCGAAGCAGCTCAGACACTGGCCTTCCTGATACTTGGCCTTCCATTCGCGCTGCTCGGTGCGGCCCTCAACTATCCGGCGTACCGCCTGGTCGGTTTTCTCGCGACCGGTCTCTCAAGGGGCGACGATGACGTCATCGCGACGATCAAGATTATCGCCGGCGCACTTCTCTTCCCTCTCACCTGGGTCATCTTCACAACGGCGATCGGCTTCGCCTTCGGCGCGTTGCTGGCGGTCGTGGCGCTCATTCTGGCTCCGCTCAGCGGATACGTGGCGTTGCTCTTCTTCGAGCGGCTTGACGAGCTCGGCGCCGGCTTGAGAGCCGTCGCCGTGTCACGGTTCCGGCGCTGGGGCTACCTGCGGCTCGTCGCCGAACGCGGCGCCATCCGCGAGGAAATCATGCGCCTTGGTGCAGACTTGGACGCCCTGAGCCTCGAGCGGTAGCAACGCCGTAAGTTGCGGGATAAGCTCAGTAAGTTGCAGGTGACCCCTAACCCGGAGTTACAATTGTCTGATTCGACGATTCCGCTTCTCTCGGACCTGGCCGAGCGTGGCGACCGCCGTGCTTTTCTTGCCCGTGCGTCCGCATTGTCACTCGCCATTCCCGGCATGGCGGCAGCTCTCACCGCCTGCTCACCTGACGGCACCGGCGCGAATGACACGGCGCAGGGAGCGGGCCCGCAGAAGCCTTCCGTGACCGGCGCGGCTGGTGATTCGGCTCTTAGACGTCACAACTCCGACAGCAAGCTCGATTCGGCGCTTCTCAAAGGAGGACGCCACGGCAACTCTTCGGCGACTGGCGAAGCAGCGGCGGGAGCACAGAGCGCGACGTTTCGCCGGTACGATCCTGTACTTCCTCCATTACCGGAAAAGAACAGGCTGGAGCTCCACTGGCACACACGTGAGGCACCCGTCCGGATCTCGGACGACACAGTAGTCGCTGCATGGACGTTCGAGGGCAACTTTCCAGGGCCGATCGTCCATTGCCGAGTCGGCGACACCGTTGAATTCACGTTGACCAACGACGCGCTCATCCCACACTCGATGGATTTCCACGCCGCACAGATCAATCCGAAGACAGCGTTCCGCTCCGTCGGGAAAGGCCAGACCGTGAGCTACACCTTCAAGCCGAAGTGGGCAGGTGCCTTTCTGTACCACTGCGGCACGGCGCCAGTCCTGATGCACCTCGGCTCAGGGATGCACGGAGCGCTGATCGTGTCGCCGCGCGAGCCACTGCCACCCGCAAAGGAGTTCGTCATCGTCGAGAGCGAGCTCTATCTCGCTGACGTTGCGAACGGTGTGCGCGCTTTCGACTACCAGAAGATGCTCGCGGTGGTGCCCGATTTCGT
>JBGPLS010000303.1:0-2936 GCA_041486565.1 Gemmatimonadaceae bacterium | reverse complement strand
TGGCGAGTGAAGCTTCCGCCGCCGAGCGCCGGCCAAATTTCTGTTGCCCGACGCCAAGAAACAGGAGATAGTAGGAGCGCAGTCGTGGATCGAGCGTCGCATTCCCGAGCTCTCGAGCATAGTTGTCGAACACCGGCTCCTCGCCATCAATCGCGGCGAGCTCCATCAAATTTACGGTCGCCTGCCACCGAACCCATTGCGATTGCGAGGTAACGGCGACGATCAGATGGCTGTCACGCGCTGCGTTGCGCATTCCCATGCCAGAGAACGCAGCAGCGACGTCGGCGAGAATTGCGTCGCGGGCGGTTCCGTCGCTTGTTGCCTCGAGCGCTTCGTAGCCAAACCGAACTGCATCCGCGAAAGAACCTTGTTGGTGTGCGACGGCGGCGCGTGCGTGTAACGCCAAGCCGAGCACAGCCTCGAATCCTCCTGCGCGCGCTTTCTCGACTACGCTGTCGACGAGCGCTTCCGCAGCGGGGATGTTTCCCCGGGCGATGTGCGTGTTCGCCATGCCGACCTCGGCCTGAAGCAGGCCGGCTTCATCCGCTACCGTGTTGGCGACGTATGCAGCATGCGCATAGGCGTGCGCCGAAGTGTCCCAGCTTCCAAGCCTGCGTGAGGCAGCCCCAAGCGCGATGCCTGCTTCGATCACAAGGCGCGGATCCACTCGCGGTCCGGCTATTCGATCCACCGTCGCGAAAACGTCAGCCGCAAGGGCCCATCGCCCGTTGAGGTTGAGAGCCCGGCCGTATGGCATCAGGCGTCGGCCGACTTCACCACGCTCGACGTTTTCTCCGCTTGCCGTGTCGAGGACGTTCAACAGTGTGGCCCGAACCGGATCGCCCTCACTCACCTCCATCACGGCCCGGCGGATGCTCTCCACAGCCATCCAGTCCGTTGGCACTTGCCAGGCATCGCTCTCCAGTTGCCAGTCAACGAGCCGCAGCACCAGGAGTCCTGCCAGAGTTGATCGCCGCTCCAGCGCATTCTCGTCGAGCGAGCCCAGAAGGTCGAAGTACACAGCATGCTTCAGCATTTGCTTCTCCGCGTTTTAACGAGTCACAGCCATATAGTTGCTGATAATGGTGGGCCGCACAGCCCGGCGAACTGCCGAAATCGTTTCACGATATGCCGATTTTGCTTCGTTTGCCCATTATTTCGGGCAGGATTGTGATTTTTTCGGGGCCTTACTGAACTCCAGGGACTTTATCCCGTGGAATCTCCTCCGAGCCGGGGATGTGCCAGCTCCCGAGATCGAACCACCATGCGTCGGGCCTCATCCTGCCCGTTCTGACCCGGCGGTGGGCGCCGATCACAGTCCGGGGCTCGTACAGCCAGATTGCAGGAGCGTCGTCGATAATGAGACTGTAGGCTTTGGTGAAATAGCGCTTGCTTGCCGCGAGGTTCGTGGTTGACGTCGCGCTGTCCGCGTATGCGTCGAAGGTCGCGTTCTCGTAGGAGCCGTAGTTCAGACCTCCCTTCTGTCGCGCGGCGGCTCCGCCCCAGGTGTCGCGGATTGCGGTTGCGCTCGCGCCGAGGTTCCAGCTCCAGAGAATTGCGTCGAAGTCGTGAGCCCGGAGCCTGGCGGCAAATGAATTGAACTCCATTTCTTCGATCCTGACTCGGGCGCCTATCCGCTTGAGCTGTTCCTGAAGCAGTACGGCCATTTTCATGCGAATCTGGCTGGAGCTCGGCGCAAGGAGATTGAATGCCAGCTCTCGCCCGCCCCGCTTGCGATATCCGTCGGGTGGTGTCGCGATCCATCCCAGAGAATCGAGAATCGCTTTGGCTCGCTGCGGATCGTATGGGATTTGCGGGAGATGTGAGTCGGTTGTCGGAAACACCCGCACAGTTGGTCCAATGGCGACCAGGGCAAGCGTATCGAAAAGATTTTGTACCAGCGCGTTGCGATTGATCGCCATTGTCAGAGCCCGCCGCAATTCGCGCGATCGGAAGATTTCGTGCGCGCGAGCGTGTTGGTTTGGATCCCTAAGGTTGAACATCATGAAGCCGTACTCTGTACTCGGCAGCGACATGACACGAAGCTCTTTGTTCGACTTCAGCTCGTCGACGTTCTCGCGTCGCAGCGCTGGATAGAAATCCACGTCGCCGGCAAGGAGTCTTGTCACAGCGGCCGTCTGATCGTGTGCGACGCTCCAGATCACCCGTCGCAACCCTGGAGCGCCGCGATAGTTGCCGGAATCCGCCGCGAGCTCGACCGAGGATCCGCGGTTCCAGTTGCGAAAGCGAAAGCGGCCCGTACCGATGGGTGGCCCGCGCGTTCCCATCTCTCGCAGCGAGTCGGCAGGGACTTTCTCGAGGACGTGCCGGGGAAGAATCATCATCTCGGTGGCGTCGAGAAACTGGTGGGGTGATCGCGCGTGATACCAGAACACTGTCGTTGCCGAGTCACGGACTGTTACTGAATCGATGTTTCGAAGCTCGTCAGCCATTGGCGAGGCAAGCTGTTGGTTCGTGTAGACGGCAAATGTGAATCGGACGTCCTCGGCGTCAGCCTTGACGCCGTCGTGCCAGTGGGCCTTCGGATGGATCTTGAACGAAATGGCGAGAGAATCGTCCGACCACTTCCAACTCTCGGCGAGACGAGGCTCAAAGCCGGCGTCGCCGATGGTGTTCATCCCGAGGCCGACGACTGCGAGGTAGTCGTAGATGACCTCGGCGATCTGCCTGGCTTGGGTCTTGAGGATGAGGGGTGGAAAGAGAAGGTCGGGATCCGCGGTAGTGGCGATTACGAGGGTCCCGCCGGGCGACGCGGAGTGAGAACGTGAGCTGTCACCGCACCCGGCAAGAAGGAGGACCGATGCGGCACAAAGAGTCGCTCGAATCAAACCGACATGTGGCGTATGCAATAGTCCGCTCACACCGCCGGTGACGCCCCCGGGCGATCGAGGATCCGGGCACCGAGCCACGCACCG
>JBGPLS010000302.1:0-2939 GCA_041486565.1 Gemmatimonadaceae bacterium | reverse complement strand
TGGAACAAGGTGATGAACCTTGATCGCTACGATCTTGCCTGAACTCGGCGGAAAAGAGAGCTGGCAACTTGGTGCTGACCGCGGAGCTCGCCCATGGACTTCACGGGATACCGGAAGATCGCCTCCACCTGTCCGATTTCTATAGGCATGCTCGATCCGAGTCCGCCCAACGCCCTAGTTCGGCTGCAACCACGTTACCACCATTGCGGCGTAGCCGCATCCGAAAAGTGCTTGTCTGCTGCAACGTTCGCGTTAGGCGGCCGGCGCGATGGCCGCTAGGCCATCCCGCCATACTTCGAGCGCGTGATCTCGTACACCAGACTTTCGCCCCCTCTGCCGTCTGGTCGCTGACCAGAGAGCACGCCGCCAATCTTCAGCACGGCGCGCTGCGACCGAACGTTCTGCGGGCCGACGAGAAACACCACGCGCTCTACGAAGCGGAACGCATGCCTCAGCATGAGCTCTTTCATTTCCCGGTTGTACAAGCCGCCCCAGTGACTGCGCGCCAAGAAAGTCCAACCGATCTCGACCTCGCTCGCCGCCGCATCGTAACCATGGAACCGTGATGAGCCAATCACTTGTCCGTCGCGCCGATCTCGAACGAGCAGAGCACCGCCGGTGGCCAACGACTCGTTGAAGAACGTGCGGAACGTACTTTCCTGGTATCGCTCCTTGACGGGATGCTGCTCCCAGATGAGTGGGTCGGCGGCCACCGCGAACAGTGCTTCGCGATCCGCCTCCCGCAAAGGGGTCAACTCTACCAGATCCCCGCGGAGAACCGGTTGGAGATCGAATGCCACCTGCCTCTTCCTTTACAGTGGATGCGCAGTCACATCACGTGGCCGCCTAGAAAATATGACTGGGCTGGCCTCCGGTTCTCACGTGGATTAGCTCCTCGCGTGTGACCGGAGTTGCCAGAGCCACCTGCGACGATCGTACTGTCGCAATTCATACGGAGACCAGCCCATGTCATCAGCTGCCGAAGTAATTCCTGATAACAGTCCTGCTACTCGCTCTATCATCTATCTCGGGATGGATGTGCACAAGGAGTCCATCACCATTGCCGTCCTCCCCGAAGGCGCCAAGTCCCCGACGCGTTGACCGCTGCCGAATGATCGATCCGGCTCCGCCGGAAGCGCCGAGCTTACGGGTACCCGATCAAGCGACAAACGCAAGGACATGAGCCGGCGTCTACGCCCCGATGATCTGATCCCTCCGCGTCCCGACGCTCACGTAGGTTATCGGTGCGTCGACGAGTGATTCGATTCTGTCGAGATACGCGCGGGCGGCCGATGGCAGCTCGGCGAGAGAGCGGGCATCGGCGGTGGACTTCTCCCAGCCGTCAAGCCACTCGTACTGCGGTTCGGCACTCTCGAGAGCGACAAGATCGCCGGGGAATTCGGTGTGGAGCTCCCCGTCGATTCGGTAGCCCGTGCAGAGAGCGATGCGATCGAGCGTGTCGAGAACGTCGAGCTTCGTCACCGCAATCCCTGTCAGTCCATTGACGCGCGTGGCGTAACGGACCACCACGCTGTCAAACCAGCCGCACCGGCGGGGACGCCCGGTGGTGGCTCCGAACTCGTTGCCGAGCTCGCGAATCCTGGACGCGAGCGGCTCGTCGAGCTCGGTCGGAAGCGGGCCGTTCCCCACGCGCGTCGTGTACGCCTTCACGACTCCAAGCGCGGCGTGAATCGAGCTCGGCGCTATCCCGGCGCCGATTGCGGCGCCCCCGGACGTCGTGCTGCTCGACGTCACGAACGGATAAGTGCCGTGATCCACGTCGAGCATCGATCCCTGCGCTCCCTCGAGCAGGACGCTCGCTCCACTCTTGATGGCGCGATGCACTGCCAGACCGACGTCCTCCGTTATCGGAAGGATTCGCGGCGTGATGCGCTCGAGAGTCGCGAGCGTGGTCTCGAGGTCGGCGCGCTCCGTCACACCAAAGCCGACGAGCTGTGCATTCGCGTGAGCGATTCCGCGCTCGACGCGCGCGCGCAGCTGCGCGGGATGACGAAGGTCGAGGACGCGCACGCCGCGCCGCGCAACCTTGTCCTCATACGCGGGCCCGATGCCACGCCCCGTAGTCCCAATCTCGCGGCTGGCGGAGCTCATCGAATCGAGGAGCTTGTGGTACGGCAGGACGAGGTGGGCGCGATCGCTCACGTAGAGGCGCCCCTGCACGTCCACGCCGTCCTCGATCAGCTCATCGATCTCGGTGAACAATGTCTCGGGATCGAGGACTACTCCGTTTCCAATCGCACAGCGGACTCCCAGATGCAGAATTCCGCTCGGTATCTGGTGAAGGACGAAGGACTTCTCGCCGATCTGGACCGTGTGACCGGCGTTGGCGCCGCCCTGATAGCGCACAACCCAGTCGGCGCGCTCGGCGAGTACGTCAACCAGCTTCCCCTTCCCTTCATCACCCCATTGCGCGCCAACGATAACGACAGTGCGCGTCTTCGAATCGAACAAATCCGCTCCATCGGTCGCCTGAAGGCGACCGAAATCCCTCGCTTACCGCGCGGGATAAAATATCGATTAAATGAAGAACGCCCCGGCAGGCGCGAGGCGTTGTTCGAATCTACCCGACCGGGTGGGCGTGTCAATCGCGGGTGCCGGGTCAGTTTGAAGGGAGGCCGCGACGGGTGGTGCTCGCAGAAAAACTCACCGAGAAAACCACAGCGGCGAGCGGATAGCTTTGTCAGCGGCCAGCCGCTAGCGAAACAACATTGAGCCTACCGGGCTGGAATGATCCAGCCTTGAGCAGGTACCCATATTATCACAGCTGACCGCCGGTTCGAGTCGCGAGACGAATTCTCCGATCAAGACGCCGGCGTATGGCCAGCGGAAGTTCTTCGCTCGCGACTGATCGCTGTGCTCCTCTGTTAGCTCGTCGCTGTGTCTCTCTAGGTTTGCTTGTCTCAAAGCCTGGAACCGGG
>JBGPLS010000301.1:0-2944 GCA_041486565.1 Gemmatimonadaceae bacterium | reverse complement strand
TATTATACGCTGTTGCCCGGGAGCGGTACAAAGCCGCAACGAACCCCTAACTCCAGCCTCCCTTACCCTGACCTAGCTCTTCGGCTGAGGCGTCGCCGTCAGCTCACCAAGCCGCACGCGCGCCTCGCCGGCGACTATCCCCTTCGAGTCGGCCGCGAGGATCGTCCAGATCCGCTTCGCATCGTCCCTTCGACCCGCTGTCAGAAACGCGTATGCGGCCAATGACTGGTCGCGCTGGCGATCCTCGTCAAACCTCGCTGTCTTTGCGGCCGCCTCATACTCAGCCGCCGCCTCGGCGAATTTGTGGAGCTGCTCATATCCAGCGGCCGACAGCAGGTGCGCCGATGACCCGAAGTCCTTCGACGACTCGAGCTTCGGCATTGCTTGCTTGAGCTCCGTGACCCCCTCCTGGTACTTGCCCTGGTCGTAAAGAATCTGCGCCAGGGTGAGCCGGGCTTGCATTGCGGCAGACGTGCCTTCGTAGCGAGTGATCATCTTTCGGAGGTCCGACTCGGCCAGCGGCAGGTTGCCCGAAGCCATCGACTGCTGGGCGCCGTAATACGCCCGCTCGGCCCGCTCGGCTTTGAGGTTCTGCGACCGTATATAGAACCAGGCGCCGCCGACCACGACAGCGAGTCCGATGACCGCCCAACTCACTTGCCTGCTGTAGAGCTGGATCCAATCGGACAGCATCTCGAGACGAGAGTCTGCGGTATGGCGGCTTTTGAGATTCGGCGATGTCATTGGGAATTGCTAACGGTTGACCGGCCCCTCATTGATGGCGGAGGGCTACTGTGCGGTTGCGGCCGTCACAAACCCCTGGGCACAAGATACCGTGCACCACTGCATCACTCAACTCGACCGACCCGTCGGTATTGGGCCGCGTTGAATCGAGGCGGCGATTCGGGGTGCTCAGAGCAAGGATCAACCGAGAGGGTCGCAGCGGCAAGCGGATAAGCTAGCGAAGCGATGATAAACCCGAAGACGGGCAGTCGCATTGTCGGCAACATGTGATCTCCGTGTGCGCGTGGAAGAGAGCTGCGTCGACCATACACGGACCGCACAGCCCGTGCCGCAAGACGGTCATACTCGCAGGATAGGCGAGACCTAGCATGAGTACGGACGCAGAGCGTAATTCTTTATTCAGCAAAGTGCCCCCGGGGTGACTCGAACACCCGGCCAACGGTTTAGGAAACCGCTGCTCTATCCACCTGAGCTACGGGGGCGATGTTGTGATACAACAACGTAGCTAACTGACCTCCTGCACTTCCACTGCAAACTTCGCCGTTACTTTGCCGTTGAGCCTCTGAGCGACCGCACGAGACAGGTCCGACGAGTCGATGATGTTGTAACGGTCAAACATGTCGCGTGTCTTCCACCCGCACAGTTTCATGATCTCGCCTTCACTCACGCCAGCTCTACGGAAATCGCGCGCCGCAGTGCGTCTAAGATCATGCACGAGTCGGCCGGGTACAGAGGCAGCGATGCACGCCCGCGCCTATGTCTTCCGGAAATCGCCGATAGGTTTTCCTGCAGCCGATCAGCCTATTCTGTAGCCGCGATCAGCGTTCCGTCCAGGTTGAACAGCGGGCGGCAATACTCGACTATGTAGTGCGGGCAGCGCTTAGACGCGAAGATTCCAGCGCGGACATCTTGAAGCATCTTCGGTGATAAATCCTGCCGCAAAGGCGCCACCCCTTGATCCGATAGCTTTTGCTAGCCTTGAGACGGGAAAATGGTTGGCCGTTCGGTAATCAACGTTGGAGGCGTGGACGATGAACGGGTGATCGCCGATGTTCAGGGTAACCGTCTTGTCGTGTGATCCTTGAGAGTGACCACCATTACAGCCACAACTTTAGTCGTCTGTGGATCTTCGTCTGTTAGAACGAGCCAAAGGTGGGATTCTCCGGAGCGCGGGCCAGGCATCGTAAAGGTGCGGGCCGCCCGGATAAAGTTCATTTACCTAGCTGGCCATGACGCTCAATAACTCTTCGGCCTCTAAATCACTCTCAATTTCGTACGCATCGGCCTCAGTGCGCCCCTCGAGGATCAAGACCTGGCTGTAGGGAATCCGAATCGAGGAGGAAGTTTCTGTGTATTCCGGGAGACTGTGGCTGGCATCCCGCACTTCCCATCGACTACGTGATCCCCACTCCTCAAATACCGACTCAAGAATCTGCTCTTCGGCTGGCGCCAACTTGTCGTTAGGTGCGCGGTCAGCGAGCAACGCGACCTCGTAGTCGCCCTTTACTGTTGAGATAACTTGATGCCAATAAGTTGGCTCATTCGGGTCAGGTTCTGCGGCGATCAGATCATAGGTCCGGCTCAAAACAGGACCATGGGGCATCGAAACCCACTGATCGTATGTAATGGGTCTTCCAAGTTCCAAGAGGGCTCTTCGATCAGCGAAATACAGAAGTTTGATCAACTTCATGTATGACATGCACCCGCCACGGCGTTCCAGCAGGTAAGCCGCGGCCTGCGTTGCTCTGTCCTCTTTGAATCGCAATGGCATCATAAATAATATACGACTCAGAAACGCCAATGAGCCCTTCCAGCCTCGCCCAATAACCCTTATTCGCTCCGATAGAAGCGTAACGCTTCTCAACCTACGCCGCGAGCAGCGTCGCGAGCCCGCGAATCTCCGCCGCGATATGCAGTACCTCTCCCTGAATCTCGCCCGTAATCGCGTACCGATTCGGTAATGCCTCCAAGCTACGGGCCGCGCTCCGCCAAGGCCTCACGATCCTTTGAGTCGAGAGGATGAGTACCACATCCGCACGTCGCAACGTCGCCCTGGATCTTCACGGGATAATCAGCCGTACCGGGGGCAAGAGTCGCGGTTCCGAATCCGCGAATGCGGTCCTCTCCACAACGCTCGCACTTGCGAATGACTATTTGTTCCGCGTCCATGGCGGCATTCTCCTTTGCGTATGCCTCGATC
>JBGPLS010000300.1:0-2950 GCA_041486565.1 Gemmatimonadaceae bacterium | reverse complement strand
GCGGGCGGCTCAACGGCGCCCGAGGTGAAGCCAGCGCGTGAGGTCGGAGAAATCGTCGGTCAACACGGCGCCGTCAGCGCTCAACGGCTCCCAGGACTTTGCAACCAATCGCGACGCTGCGCCGTTGTCGCCGGTCACGAGCCAGTCCGAGCTCTGGGCTCCCGTTGACTCCACCACATCTCTCTCGTACACCGATCTCCGAATCACTGCCGTGAGGCCGAGCGATCGCACGGTGGCGGCGAGCGGGGTCGCGAGATCGTAGTAGCGGTTGGAGATGTTGAAGACGAGAATGCCGCCCGGCCGGAGCGTTCGGAGATAGGTCTGCATGGCGTCGCGTGTCAGGAGATGCGCGGGCACGGCGTCCGAGGAAAAAGCGTCGAGAATGAGCAGGTCGAACGAGCCTGCCGGCTCTGCCTGTAGCGACAGGCGACCGTCGCCGGTGACGATGCGTGGAACGACGGCCGCGTCGGCCAGATAGGTGAAGATGGCAGTATCGTGCGCGATCCTGACGACCGCCGGATTGATCTCGTAGAAGGTCAGCTCGTCGCCCGGCTGTGCGTATGCGGCGATCGTCCCCGCGCCAAGTCCAACAACCCCGATCCGGGCGCCCTGCGTTCTGGCGCGCAGGTCCCCGAAAATTTCACCCATCGGCCCGATACGGACGTAGTAGCTCGTCGGCTCCCGTCGCCGGCTGTCGGTAAACTGGAGTCCATGAAGCACCATGCCGGAGAACTCCACGTGCTCGGTCGGCCCGGCGCGCGCCTGGACGACACCGAAGAAATTCCTGACCTGGGCCAGCGGTTTGGCGGAGTTGAAGACGACGACGACAATGACCACGAGGGGCGCGGCCACCGGCAACGTCCGTGGTGACACGACAACCGCGAGAGCGATCGCACCGGCGAAGACCAGGTAGCGAAACGTCTCCGGCTGTACCTGGCCGAGCAGCCCGTAGAGTACGACCCCGACAGCGGCGTACGGCAGTAGCCGCCATGCAACGGTCATCGGTGTCGCTGCGCCACGAGTTGGTGCGGCTCTCTCTGGGAGGAGCGCAAGCGCAACCATTCCGCCGACGATGAGGATGGGATACTCGTAGATCGTCGAGAACACGACGGGCGCGACGAGCGCGACGAAAGCTGTGCCGAGGGCGCCGCCCGCGGTGACGATCAGATAGAACCGTGTGAGCATTCGCGCGTCGGGGCGGTCTGCCGCGAGTCTCGCGTGAATGGCAACGGCGAGAACGAAGAAGGCGAGAAGCTCCCCGCCGAACAGGGCGAGCGGGGGCCAGCCGAACGGGTTGACGAATGGGAACCAGAGGAGCGTCGCGGCTACCGGCGCGAGCCACTCGCACGCGCGCGCGAGGTGGCGGCCGCGCTGCGCGAAGGCTACGACGAAGCTCGCGAGGTACATCGCCAGCGGGCCGATCCAGATGAGCGGCGCCGAGATGAGATCGGTCTCGATGAAGTTGGTCGTTGCGGAGAGGAGTCCCGCGGGGACGAGAGCGGCGAGCAGCCATATCGCCTGCCGGCGGGCGCCGGGAGCGACAGCCGGCGAGTCAGATGATGCGCGGGTGGGCGCTGCGCCCAGTCGGCCATCGAGGAAGATCGCGACGAGACTGGCCGCGTAGGCGACGAGGGCGACTATCAGCAGGCGCCGCTGCACGAGCAGTCCAATCGAGGGCTCGATGACGAATGGATACACGATGAGGGCGAGGAAGCTCGCTCCATTCGAGAGGGCGAAGAGCCACCATGGATCGCGCGCGCGGGCGGTGTACCATGCGGAGAGAAGCGGCGTGGTGGTGGCGAGGAGGAAGGCGGGTGCACCGGCGATGACGCCGAGTACGAGGAGGACGTTGAGCGCCGGCGGCAGGTTGGTCATCCGGAGCGATGCAACGTTGGTGGGCGCGGCAATCGCGGCGACCACCGCTGCCGCGACGAGACAGAGCTGAGCGATGGCGCCCGTGCGGAAGGAGAGGCGGGTGGCGGCGACGTGGGCGTACAGATAGCCCAGGAACAGCACTGTGGTGAAGAAGCAGAGAGTCGTCGTCCAGACAGACGGCGCGCCACCGAACACCGGGAGCACGAGTCGTCCGGCGAGCAGCTCGAGGCTGAAGAGCAGAAACGCCGAGAGTCCGATGGCGGCAACGAAGGGAAAGCTTCGCGACGCGGCGAGCGTGACGGCGGGAGGGACTGACGGTGCGGCGAGAGTCCTCGCCCGAGGAGCAGAGATCGAGCTGAGGCTCATAAGTTATTCGTGAGAATGTTCGGGGCCTCGGAATATATTTCTTTCTCCGAGATGACGCCCGGCGGCGCTGGGACGAAACTATCGCTGCTTCTCGCGCAGAATCTGCTCGAAGTGCTCCCGGCGCACGCGTCCGTCGCTTGGTGCGGCAACAACATCCTCAGCAGGGAGGATAACCTCGAGTACTTCGTAGCCTTCGGGGCCGAGGTCCTCGTAGCTCCGAAAGTAACCGTCCTTGAACCCGAGCATATGCCCGAACTCATGGACGAGCACTGCCGGCCTGGCGGCAAACGGGCTCAGGATTATGGCCCGGGCCAACGCACGAACCGCGTTACCTCCAGTCGTGAGTACGACACCGTCTTGGGGAAACCGCGCCGCGTGCGCATCCAGGTCAATGTGCGCACCCCTTGGAGGAATGTGGCCATCCGGATACAGCTCGGCTGGTGATACCCGGCGGATTTCCAGCTTCACGCTGAAGTCGTCTTCGCCATCGTGTAACCGCCAGCCATTTTCGATCGCCTCTCGAGAGCCCTCAACAAAGGCGGAGTCCTGGATGTCCGTGTACACCGGTACGCGCACTACCCATCGGTGTGGCTCGGGATGATCGACGGTAACGAAATCCGGCGTCGGGGCCTTTCGAACCCAGTCCTCGATCCGCTGTGTGAGCGAATCCGCGCGGGCACGAAGCCTCGGCTCGAAGTGATCGTCGCCG
>JBGPLS010000299.1:0-2984 GCA_041486565.1 Gemmatimonadaceae bacterium | reverse complement strand
GGTGTTTGTTCGGAGCGTACCGGCATTTCCGGCGCCGTGGATTGGACGGGGTGTGCGGCCCCGGCGGTTTGCAGGGCCATTCGCCAGCTCATTTTCGTCGTCGCTTCGACTCCCGCTCGAGGGAGGAGGTGTGATGGCGTTCACGCGCGTCGTCAGCGCCAACCGTTCCGAACGGCTGCGGCGGCTTCTATTCTCAGTCTCGCACGCGCGTCATCCTCGCCCTGCCGTCTTTCGCATCCCATCGAGCGAGCGCCTTTCCGTCCATGTAGCCATGCCAGCGGTCGGGACGTGGGACGGCCGGAACCTCAAGATCATTCGATAACCCTAGGCCAGACGTGATCAGCTTCGCTTCAAGCGTGACCCTTGTAGTCGAAGGGCTCTATCTCCGAGAAGAAATCGTTCTGCATCGTACGCAAGCCTTCGTCTAGTCGCTCAAGTAGCGCCTCGTCAGTCCATTCTTCAAGAGCCCCGGCAGGCACGTCGACAATTACACTCGGCCCTTCTCTCTTTGAAAACTTGAGCGTGGCGATGCTCGCCGCTGGATAGGGATCGCTCAAATGGCTGGCGCTTATGCCACCGCGCGCGAGCTCTTCCACACGCCAGATCTCGCCGCGGGAATCCTTTACGCTCCGCATCGTTCAGATCTCTTGCCTAGCGTTCTTACGATTGGATATGTGCCCTTCCCAACTGCGATGTAAGGTGGGAGCCAGTGAAAGATGCGCGCGGTGGGATCGTTCGCTATGCCGGTTTTATATCACTCAACTGATGGTTTTGTAGCGTCCCTGGCCGGGTTCTAAAAGCCCTCGTCCAACTCTCCTCGCCCACGATCTGGATGCCGACGCCGGCGCTCCGATATTCGACGGCTTTTTCGATCTTTCGCCCGTAGTCGCTCTGGATCCATGCCTGAGTGGCCAGCCGTCCGATCACGAGGGTCAGCGGCTGTCGGACGATTCTCGGCCAGCACTTCCCTCCTCGTTGTATCACTTCTGCCTCGCACTTGGCTCGAGTCCCGAAGCAGAATGTTCCGGTGAAAACGAACGGGGGCGAATCGAACCGAATCGTCGGGACCGGATCATCGAAAGGAAGGCGTGTGCTGAAATTCGCTGCGAGAGCTTGCGCGTTGCCGCCGTCGCCCACGGTGTCGCACATGAGCTCGTATAGTTCGTGCCTTTCATCCTTGGTGACGATTCCATCCTCGAAGACGCTGAGAATTCTCTCGGCCAGCACCGAGCCAGGCCATGTAGACGTGACGTGAGGATTGGCGGTCAACCACCGAGCGAACGCCTTACACTCCTCCTCGGTCACTTCTCCGTCGCAGACCATGCCCTTCGCCATTCCGAGCATTTCCTGAATGGCTCGATCTGTAATTCGGCGCTGGTAGAAATGCGGCGGGACGTCGGCTGGATCATCCATCGGCTAGCACTCCGTGACCCACCACTCGAAGGTGCGGCAATAAAGCAGCATGTAGTGCTCGCCGTCGGTGTGAAGCGCCAGTCTGCGCGTAGCGAGAAAACGGAAGCGATTTGCATCTTAGGGCACAACGAGAATCTACCGCCGTTCGCGGCCCGTGCCTTAACGTAGTTCCGAAAGGTATAGCTCTGGCATTGTTCTACAGATGGTCACCATGTTGGCGTCGCGAGCAGAATCTTGGAGGGCGGAATAAACCACCGAAAGCCTCGTCGTGGGCTCTTGCTTGCAACCGTGCAGCGGCGAGACAACGCGTAAATACCGACGTTCCAGCAGCGGCAGCCCGAGCTTTCGAGGAGGCTGATGCTTTCTCAGGTACCCGGACGGTGTCGTGCACAGTGTCGTGCACGATTCGCACGACGGTATTTTCGTCCGGAGCCCTCTCCCGGTCGGATCCACATGCGGCAATCGCAAGAATCAGAAGCAACAACGGCGAGCGCACTCTTACGTCGCCAGTTTCGTTGCAAGCTCTCGGATGAGGAACGCCGACGTGCATGGTGTGTGCATTTCTATCTATCCGAAGAACCCCTTTCGAGTGAGGGATGATGCCTGCAGTGGAAACGTGAAACCGAGAGCCTTTGTTGCTGATTCGATTGCATCCCTATGCCAGTCAGGCACCTTAGGAGCCAGTACTACCTCTTCAACCAAAACCTCGAGACTGAGAGGCGCGAGAATACTAGGGGGCATCGCAACTGAGTGATCTAGTTGCAGAATCCCGCCGGGGCCGGGGCTCGCCGGTAGCTGCGAGACGACGATCCTTAGCTCTTGTTCATGTTGATATTCTCTCGGCTTGTGGATGAAGGGAGCTAGCATCGTGGTGCCGCTGATTACATCCCGCTCATAGTCGGCGTATGAAACGCAGCCGATATAGAAAGGCGTCGGCCATCCTTCTAAGCTTTCAATCAGACGAGCATATGTTGATCTAATCGCTATTCCCTTGCCGCTTTCTGAGTACTGGTTCCACATTCCGACCGATTCACAATCGGCAATGTGCCAGCAGCTGATTGCCACGTTACGCCGTTGAGTTTCGCGAAGGCGCCGGAGGGCTTCCTGTAATCCGCGTAGGGAAGTTGGACGCCGAGGATCGAGGTAATCTCCCTCAACCGTAGGCCGGGAGATCGTTCCCTCAAGATCATCCCCCAAGAGATCAACCCGAGACATATACAACGATCGGGTAGTCAGAAGCGATAGGTAGCGAGGAAGGTCAACGTACCGCCATATGGTCCCATTCGGATCGGGAGGTGCATGGAAATCAGCGTGCTCTAAGTGCATTCCCAGGGGAAGTCCTCGACCGATGGAGTAAATGACCGCGATTTCAAGTGGTGCCAGTGTCAGTGCCAAAAGGTACTGACGCTGACGGACGCTCGCGTTAGCCGCACCTACCCGAAGGGCCGCGCCGTACCACAATTCGCGGGCACAAAAAGGGCACACTCGCGAAAGGGTGAGTTGAAACGAAAGAGGCGCAACGTGAGTTAACTCGTTGCGCCCCAACGGACGGGGTGGGATTCGAACCCACG
>JBGPLS010000298.1:0-3022 GCA_041486565.1 Gemmatimonadaceae bacterium | reverse complement strand
ATCTAACTGAGGCGATGCAGCTGACCCCGGAACAGTCCACCGCCGCCATCATTATTCACCATCCGGAGGCGAAGTATTATGCAGTGCGGGGGTCGGCGGCCGACCTTACGGTTGACGCGTCGGGCTCCGGTGGGCCGCCTCCCGAGGGCAGGAGAACTGCTGAGAACGGCAGAATCGCGGAAGCTGCTGCCGGGAAGGTCTCCCTCGCCGAAGCACGGGCGGATACATGAATCGCAAAGATCTGCTCGCGCGACTCCTCGATCCCGCCCAGGTCATCGTCTTCGACGGCGCGATGGGGACGATGCTCTACTCCAAGGGCGTCTTCATCAACCAGTGCTACGACGAGCTCAACCTCCGCGCGCCCGACTTGGTCCGCGAGGTCCACCGCGCTTACGTAAAGGCCGGCGCTGACGTCATCGAGACCAACACCTTCGGCGCGAGCCGCACCAAGCTCACGCCCTATGGTCTCCAAACGCAGGTGCTCGACATCAATCGCGCCGCAGCGAAGATCGCGCGCGCGGAAGCCGGCGAGAACGTCCTCGTCGCCGGCGGTGTCGGTCCGCTCGGCGTTCGCCTCGAGCCGTTCGGTCCGACGAGTCTCGACGAAGCCCGCGCAGTTTTCGCCGAGCAGCTTCAGGGTCTCAATGAAGGTGGCGCTGACTTCTTCCTCCTCGAGACCTTCGCTGATATCCAGGAGATCGAGCAGGCGCTCCTCGCCGCGCGCGAAGTCGATCCGTCGAAGCCCGTCATCGCCCAGATGACGATCGGCTCCGACTGTCTCACGCCGTACGGCGTTTCAGTCGAAGACATCGCCCGCACGCTCGACGCGTACGGCGCCGACATCATCGGACTCAACTGCTCGGTGGGACCGCAGACGATTCTCGAAGCGATCGAGAAGATGGCGCGCGTCACGAGTCGCAAGCTGAGCGCGCAGCCGAACGCCGGCATGCCGCGGGAGGTGAGCGGCCGCAGCATGTACATGGCGAGCCCCGAGTACATGGCGACCTACGCGCATCACCTCGTGCAGGCGGGCGCCAAGATCGTCGGCGGATGCTGCGGCACAACGCCCGAGCACATCGCCGCGATCGTCGAAGGGATCCGACCGCTCTCGCCGCGCCAGGCGCGCGTTCCGCAGAAAGCGAAACCGCAGTCGGAGACCGAAGCTACGCTTCCGCGCGAGGACAAAGGCGTCGAGCCGGTGCCGTTCGCCGAGCGGTCGAAGTTCGCCGCCAAGATCGCGCGCGGAGAGCTGGTGACGTCGGTCGAGATCGTCCCGCCCCGTGGCGTTGACGCGACGAAAATGCTGCGCGATACCGAGGCGCTGAAGGCGGCGGGTGTGGACGCCGTCAACGTTCCCGATGGTCCGCGCGCGCAGAGCCGGATGGGCGCTCTGCTCACGAGTCTTCTGATCGAGCAGCGCGTCGGCATCGAGACAGTAACGCACTATTGCTGTCGCGATCGCAACCTGCTCGGCATGCTTAGCGACCTCCTGGGCGCATCGGCAATCGGACTGCGAAATATTCTGCTGATCACGGGCGATCCGCCAAAGATGGGTCCATACCCCAATGCGACGGCGGTTTTCGACATCGACGCGATCGGTCTCACCAACCTCGTCAACAAGCTCAACCACGGTCTCGACCCCGGCGGGAACGCCATCGGCAAGCCGACGAGTTTCGCGATCGGCGTCGGAGTAAATCCTGGCGCGATTGACCTCGCGCATGAGCTCAAGCGCTTCGCATGGAAGGTCGAAGCGGGGGCCGAGTATGCGATCACGCAGCCGGTGTTCGACGTTGAGCAGCTCGAGCGATTTCTGGCGAGAATAGAGACGCCGATTCCGATCATCGCCGGCATCTGGCCCCTTCTTTCACTAAGAAACGCCGAGTTCATGGCGAACGAGGTGCCGGGCGTGGTGGTGCCCGATCACATCATCGAGCGGATGCGGCGCGCGAGCGACAAATCGAAGGAGCACGGCGTGCAGGAAGGGATCGCGATCGCACGCGAGATGCTCGAGCGCGTCAGGCCGTCGGTGCAGGGCGTCCAGGTCTCGGCCCCATTTGGCAAGGTGGAGCTGGCACTCGAAGTTTTCCGCGATACGCTGACGGCCGCCAGCGTCTGAAAAGGAGATCATCGGGGAATCCCGGCGGGTAGCGGCCGTCAGATCAACCCAGCCAGTCGCGCGTTCAGCGTGTCCCGTTATTCAGTTATCAGTTGCCCAGTTCTCACCCAGCAATTCGCCCCTCCAACGGTTCTCTCACGGATCAACGGGAAACGGCTTGACGGGAGACTCATCACGCGCAACTGTCCGGGGTGCTGACTGTGGGTGGCCTCACCCTTTCGAGTGGCCGAAATTCCCGGAATTCCGGATGAACCTGAAAAGGAGCAGGCAATGCTTGCCATTTCCGCCGGAAGATGAGAAAGATCATCGCTTACCTCGCGACGAGCGTCGACGGGTTCATCGCCCGAGCTGACGGCGACGTCGCCTGGCTCGATCGCCCGCGCCCGCGCGGCAACTACGGAATGGCCGAGTTCATTCGCTCGGTCGATACCATAGTGATGGGGCGAACCACGTACGACGTCGGTCGCAAGCTCGGACAGGCGGTGTGGCCCGGCAAGCAAAACATCATCCTCTCACGAACCCTCATGCCGGGCACAGTGGAGGGAGCAATCATCGAGAGCGGAAACGTGCGCGATCTCGCTCAACGATGGCGGGCCGAGGAAGGCGGAGACATCTGGCTGATGGGCGGAGCGGTGGTGTTCGGCGAATTCCTCGACGCCGACGCGCTCGATGAGCTGATCATCCATGTCGTCCCAGTGCTGATCGGCGACGGCATCCCGCTGCTCGATCCAAGGCGGCGGACGAACGAGCTGAAGTTGAAATCGACAAAGAAGTTTTCAGACGGAGTCGTGCGCCTTCACTATTCCATCGAAAGAGTCGCAACCGCGGGAATCCCGGACAGCGAAGACCAAGCGTACTCCGAAGCTCGATCAGCCTGACCGGGGCTCTGAACATTACCGACTCTTT
>JBGPLS010000297.1:0-3023 GCA_041486565.1 Gemmatimonadaceae bacterium | reverse complement strand
GTGTTAGATGGCAAAGCGATGAGAACTTTGACCCACGATCCTCAACTGCGCTTGGCTCGCTCCAATCGTGGAAGCGCTTCGCGAGCCACGAGGAGCCGGATTGAGCGTGCCTGCCCCGGTACTCGAGAGATGAAGGCGTGCCGTTCGAGTGTAAGAACCATCTGATGCACGGACGGCGGAGTGACCTTGAAATACCGCTGCAGGTCTGCTTCGGCTGGCGCAGCATTGTGGATCGTCGTGTACGCATCGATGAAAGCTAGGTACTGGCCCTGCAATTTCGTGAATGCTTGATCGGCTCGTACGGGCGGAGGTTCGCGCGCCATCACGACTCACCGTGATTGTCACGATCCGCATCATCAGCTGTTTGGCCCGCGGCGCGCGCCGATTCCTCCCATTGGTGGAATTGAATCAACGGCGCCACGACTGCCAAGAGCTCGGGTGGCAACTCGGCCTCCGCGATGACGCCGCTGACGACGGCTTGGGCCACAGCGCTTTCTGGTGACGCTCGGGTGTAGAACCGAAACAGGTCGCGCGCCACTCCATCATGGAACTGATGGATCTCGTCACTAGCCGCGTGAGACGAGCTCTTTCCGGTTCGCCACGCCTCGATGGCAGTACCAAGTTTCGCGAGCTCCGCACCAAGCTCACGATCATAGGCGATGCTCGCCCACCGGCGCAAAGCTTTTCGTTCGTTCCTCGTGATTTCAAGCATTGGTTGTTGCCATCTAACGCCCGCGTTCTCCTGCGGCGCGTGCGCCGTCAGCAGCAATTGCTCGTTAGGTGGCACCTGATCCGAGCCATTCAACGCGAGCGTTGGCGGGCACGTCTTCTTTGCGCCGCTGCAGCGCCGGTGGCCAATCCGGTAAGCAGAAGGGCGGCTACAGCGTCGATCCGCTTATCGATAACGGCGGACGATCCGAGCTCGCGAGGGTTCAGATAGTATGGAAGGAGGCTGTTGGTGGCCGTTAGGAACGCGCTGGCTGTTCCATCGGGATCTAGCGTACGGAATTCCCGCAACCTGATACCGTCTTCAATCACGGCCCGGAAGATCGCGGCTTCGTCACGGAGATGCTGATTCCGCTGGACGAGTAGCGCCGGTCGCAGCGCTGCGAGAAGATCGTGCAGGCTGGTGGAGTAGCTGCGGAACCGAAGTATTCGCCCGAGGACACGTACTGCGAGCATACGACGCATCCGGTCCGCGGCCGACGCGTCCTCCGCAGCGATGGTGCGGAGCTCGTCCAAGACCTCTTGTACGGCCCGGTCCACAAGGGAAAGCACGATTTCCTCCTTGCTCGCGAAATGGAGGTATACACTCCCCTTGCCGATGCCTGCCTCCCGCGCGACGTCGTCGATGGTCGTCTTCGAGTACCCGTATCGCGCAAGGAGTCGGGAGGTCGCGTCCAGAATGCGGGCGCCGATGTCCCGTGCCGAGGCAGTCCGTACCGCGGTAGACAACCGTCAGCGCCGGCAGCAGAGAGGCGTCTTCGACCGTACCGCATCGATGACTTGTCGAATCGCATCAACCACGAGATCGGGTTCATCGAGGTGGATGTGATGCCCGCTGTTCGTCGCCGTGATCTGTCGACTATTGGAGGATAGCGTCGCCAGGTCGGCCTGACCGCGATCGTGCTGCAATCTCTGTATCTCTGCACTTGCCTCGGGCTCATTCTCGAAGTCACCCTTACCCGCGCTGAGCACGACGACCGGAATCGCCCCGAAGGGATGAGACCGGCTGCCACGCGCTGCGTGCACGGCGATGAGGTCGGCTCGAATGTCCGCCCAATCGCCACCGGTGAAGGCCGGCGGGATTGATCGGGCCCAGGCGTGCCATCGCCTAGCCTCAGGCGGGAGCTGATCGTACGGTGGTTGCAGCGCAGGAGTTGCTGTGCCTGCCGAAGTCGCAGGCGGTGTGCCGGCGGGGGCGGCAGGTGGGCCAGAGCGGGGCGTGGAGCCCGCAGAGTCCACCGAGGGCGGCGGGCCGCGCCGGGCGCGCAGCTGGTGGATGCGCTCCCACTCGGCCGCTGAGGCGAGCCTCGGCTGTAGAGTGACTCCGTTCAGCCACATCCACATGTCTTCATGCGACGCGTCGACGAACACAACTCCGGCGACATCTGCCGGGTGCTGTGGTTGGTAGAGGCGCGGGACGAGCCCTCCCCACGACTGGCCCACGAGAATGAATGGGCCACGTTCGCCTGAGTGTCCGAGGAGGACATGCAGCTCGTCGGAAATGCGCTGGAGCCCGCGGGGCGGCGGGCCCGGGTCGCTCCACGCCTGGCCGGCGCGGTCGTAACTACAGACGCGAGTCACCTGTGCCACAGCGGGTTGCACGAGCGCCCACGTGAAGGAGAAGTCGGCGAATCCGTGCATCAGGATCACGGTTGGTGAACCGCTTCCGGTGCAGTACAGGTGGAGTCGATATCCGCCGATGTCGACGAGGCGCCCGAGTGGAGCGGGTCGAGCAGGTACGGTCCCGCCTTGAGCGAGCAGGCTCGCAGCCTGTACAAGCACGAGCGCGCTAAAGATCGCGGCAAGCTGGAGTC
Source organism: Gemmatimonadaceae bacterium (assembly GCA_041486565.1). Taxonomy (GTDB): domain Bacteria; phylum Gemmatimonadota; class Gemmatimonadetes; order Gemmatimonadales; family Gemmatimonadaceae; genus UBA4720. The sequence continues at coordinate 483 of JBGPLS010000297.1, read as the reverse complement.
GGCCCAGCCGTTCGGGGTATGGCGACCCCGTTGTGGCCCACTCTCGCATGCTTAGCTCCATGACCAGTGACCAATATCGTATTATGGTCATTCTAGCCCGGATCAGGCAGCCTGTCAACCGAAGGGTCGCCCGGATTCGGGTGAGCGCGCTGGTCGTTAGCAAATGGCGCCGGCGTGGCCACCTAACGCCACAGCTAACTTGCAGCCGAGTCACAATCATGCGCCAGCGAGCGAAGCGAGCAGGCGCCAACCGGAGCGTCGGCTGTCAAGTTCAGCGTTCGTTAGGAGGCCGCTCTTCAAGAAGTCTTTAGTCGAAGGCCGTCAACCCGTGCAAGGCGCCGGGCCCCAGGGATACCTCGCAACTCGCTGTACTTGCCGGTACGACGGCCAGTTTCCAACCATTCTTTAATGCGGCGATCGGCACTAGTGTCCGCAACAAATAGACTCACGGCGAATTGCTCAGTTACGCCATCCTCAAAGATG
>JBGPLS010000296.1:0-3118 GCA_041486565.1 Gemmatimonadaceae bacterium | reverse complement strand
CTGCTCCAGCTGATTCATCGCACTCCTTTCGGCGTGACGGACCCGGTGTTCGGGCGGGACATCGGGATGTACGTCTTCGTATTGCCGGCGGTGGCGTCGCTGCTCGGCACTCTCAGAAGCCTCGTCATCCTGACGTTGATCGGCGTCGTCGTTCTGTATATTCTCCGCGGGAAGATCTCGCTTCCGCCGCAGCGCATCACTCTGCTTTCACCGGCGGACCACCACGTCGCCGGGCTCCTCGCCGGCTTTCTGCTGCTGACGGCGCTCCAGATCTGGTTCGTACGAATTCCCGAGCTGCTCTATTCGACGACCGGCCCGCTCGTAGGCGCGAGCTACACCGATCTCCACGCCCGGTATCCGGCGATGCACGCCATTGCGGCAACCGCGATCATCGGCATCGCGCTCGTGATCTACGGCATGCTGCGGCGCAAGATCGTCTGGTTCACGCTCATTGCGGCAGCTGCGTATCTCATCGTGTCGTTCGTCGCCGGCGGCTTGTATCCCTATACGATTCAGCGGTTCTTTGTTGCCCCGACCGAGCTCACGCGTGAGCTTCCCCAGCTTCGCAGCCACATTCTGGCGACGCGGCAGGCGTGGGGACTGGCAGGCGTACAGTCGCGCGACCTCACCGGAGACGCCGGGCTGACGCTCGCTGACATCCGCGCCAACTCGGCGACGATTCAGAACGTCCGCCTCTGGGACCGCGCACCACTTCTCCAGACGTTCGGCCAGCTCCAGGAAATCCGCACCTATTACGACTTCATCTCGGTGGACGACGACCGTTACGTCATCGACGGCCGCTATCGGCAGGTCCTGCTGTCGCCCCGTGAGCTCAACTCCGACAAGCTCCCGAAGAGCAACTTCATCAATCAGCATCTCACGTTCACTCACGGCATGGGACTCACCCTCGGTCCGGTAAACGAGGTGACGAGCGAAGGTCTCCCCGTTCTCTACGTCAAGAACCTCCCGCCGGCGTCAACGGTGTCACTCGGGGTGACCCGTCCGCAGATCTATTTTGGGGAGCTCTCCACCGACTACGTGTTCGTGAACACGCACCAGACCGAGTTCGACTACCCCGCGGGTGCGGGGGACATCTACAGCCGGTACAAGGGCGTGGCCGGAGTACGCGTCGGCGGGTTCTTCAGGAGGGCTCTGCTGGCGATGAACTTCGGCGAGTTGAACATCCTCTTCTCCGGCGATATCACCGGGGATAGCCGCATCCTGTACAATCGGGAGATAGAGGGAAGGGTGAGGCACGCGCTTCCATTTCTGACCTTCGACGCCGATCCGTACATGGTGATCAACACGAAGGGTGAGCTCTACTGGATCGTCGACGCCTTCACTTTATCCGATAGATATCCGTACTCCTACCGCCAGCCAGACGGGACGAGCTACATGCGGAACAGCGTCAAGGTGATCGTTGACGCCTACAACGGCACGGTGACGGCGTATGTCATTGATCCATCCGATCCGCTGATTCGCACCTACGCGAAGATCTTTCCCGGCATCATGCAGCCGATCTCCGCGATGCCGGCCGACATTCGCGCTCATCTGAGATACCCGCGCGATCTTTTCCGCGTCCAGGTGGGACTTTATACCATCTATCACATGGACGATGCGAAGAGCTTCTACAACCGTGAGGATCAGTGGCAGATCCCCACGGGCGCCGATCAGAAGGACGACGAAGATCCCTTCATGCGCCACCTCGTGATGCGGCTTCCCGATGAGAAACAGGCAGAGTACATCTACATGGCCCCCTTCACGCCACGCGGAAAGAACAACCTCGCCGCGTGGATCGTAGCCAGGAACGACGGCGCGAACTACGGGAAGCTCAGGGTTTACCGCTTTCCGAAGCAGAGCCTGGTTTATGGTCCACAGCAGATCGCTGCCCGGATCAATCAGGACACTGAGATCTCGCGCCAGCTCACGCTTTGGGACCAAAAGGGGTCTTCTGTCATCAAGGGCGAGCTTCTCGTGATTCCGATCGAGGAGGCGCTGATCTACATGCAGCCGATCTACCTGCAGGCGCAAGGCGGACAGATTCCCGAGCTCAAACGCGTGGTCGTCGCGTTCCAGGACAGGGTCGTGATGTCGGAGACGTTCGAAACGGGACTGGCGCAGCTCTTCCGCGGAGACGTCGGTGTTCAATCACAGGTAGCGACATCGGCGTTGCCCGCCGCGGCCGACAGCGGCGGACGTGCGGCTGCGGCGACCGTTTCCGGTGCGACTGCGACTCCCAGCGGCCAGCTTCTCGCCGAAGCACAGGATCACTACCAGCGCGCGATGTCGGCGCAGAGGCAGGGCGACTGGACGACGTACGGACAGGAGATCCAGCGACTCGGGGACGTGCTGAGGCGGCTCAACGCCGGATCGCGCTAGTCGTCAATCTGGACCGCAGGCTCTGATGAGGTAAGAAAACGAGAGAGACACAGCGACGCGCTCACAGAGGCTCAGCAACGGGCCGCGAGCGAAGAACTGCATGTGGCCCCAATCCGGCGTTTTGATCGGCGAATCCGTCTCGCGATTGGAGTCAGCGGCCAGCTTGCCATGGAAGGTTGCTCAAAGCTGGACCATTCCATCCCGGTAGCTTCCATGTTGTTTCGCTCGCGGCCGGCGGCTGACAAAGCTATCCGCTCGCCGCTGTGTCCCTCTCGGTTTGGTTCCTCGCCAGCACTCCTAGCATCGCTCTGGCGCGCAGCATCAGCGCGGGCTCGTCGCTGATGATTCCATTTACGCCGCTCAGCCACAGATCCGTCGCCTGTTGCGGATCGTTCACCGTCCAGACGTGGACCACGCAGTTCTGCGACGGCGCGATCCTGGCGAAGCGGCGGACGGGAATCGGCACACCGTAATAGTTTGGCGGCACGCAAAAAGCGTCGAACGCGAACGGCGTCAGGGGAAGCCCGAGCAGGATCTCGGCCATCGCCCGCATGACGTCCGATCTCGACGCGCCGACCGCAATCGGCGAATCCGAGAAAGGGCGAAGTGCCGCTGGATAAAGACTGTCCACGAGCGTCCGCTCTTCTGCCTGCCGCGCTTCGACCGCCCTGCGCACGGCGGCGGCCGCCTCGGGAATCTTGATCTCGATCAGTACGGGGATTGAAGGGAATGCCTCGAG
>JBGPLS010000295.1:0-3119 GCA_041486565.1 Gemmatimonadaceae bacterium | reverse complement strand
TGTGTGCGGCGAGATCGTCGGCTCTCACCGGCGAGAGGGAGCCGGTGAAGCTGCCAATTGGGGTGCGGATTCCGTCTACGATGAAGGCGTCTGTCATCAGGCTTGAAAATCTAAGGCACGAGGGGGAGAGGGAGGGATTTGGGGGGCGGGAAATGGATGTCGCTGAGGGGCCGCCGGAAAGCGAGGCTGACTTCATATGTCGCCTCCACTCATTCCGCTATCGCATCTGAATGCACCCGCCGAGCCCGAGCGGAAATATCGGCTGATGGAGATGGTACGGCGGGCGATGCGGGAGCGGCGATACAGCGCGCGAACCGAAGAGGCGTACATCGCGTGGATTCGGCGGTATATCCTGTTTAGTGGTCGCCGTCACCCCGTGGACCTGGATGTAACGGACGTGCAAGCCTTTCTATCGGACCTCGCGGTGCGGCAGCGAGTCTCCGCGTCGACCCAGAACCAGGCATTGGCCGCGATCAGCTTTCTTTACTCCGGCGTGCTGCGGCGGCCTCTTCCGCTGGTGTCAGGCGTTGTTCCGGCGAGCGTGCCTCGGCGGCTTCCGGTGGTTTTGTCGGCGGGCGAGGTGCGTGCGATCATCGATCGGCTCCGCGATCCGGCCCGATTGGCCGTGTCGCTCCTCTACGGCAGTGGGCTGCGGATTCTGGAGTGCGTCTCGCTGCGGGTGAAGGACATCGACATCGAGCGGCGCGAGATTACCGTGCGCGGCGGGAAGGGTAATAAGGATCGCCGAGCGCCGCTGGCCGACTCGGCTGTTGACGATGTCAGGCGAGTGCTGCGTACGTCGTACAAGACGTGGTGCGCCGATCGGCGGCGTGGTGTTCGCTCGACTGGGATTGACGGTGCGTTGGCGCGAAAGCTTCCCAACGCCGATCGTGAATGGCCGTGGTTCTATCTGTTCCCTGCGACGCGGACATTTGTCGACCGATCTGGGGTGGCGCGGAGGCATCATCTGCACGAGACGCAGGTGCAGCGCGCGGTGCGGCAGGCAACGGCGGAGGCGAGAATTGCCAAGCGTGTGACCTGTCACGCATTTCGCCATTCGTTCGCAACGCATCTTCTCGAGAGTGGGGCGGACATCCGAACGATTCAGGAGCTGCTCGGTCATTCGGATGTTCGAACTACGATGGTGTACACGCATGTACTGAATCGCGGCGGACTGGGTGTGCGCAGTCTGGCGGATCGACTCTGATTACTGGCGCGAGCAGGCTGCACCTACTCCGCGCGGATGCTCGGCCAGATTCTGGAGGTCAGCGGAATTGGACAGCGATCGCATGCTGTCTAATCATCGAGCAACGTGGATCCAAGCCCTATATGCTTGTCGATCAGCGGTTTGGCACGTTGCCGAATCCTTGGTCCGAACTTAGACAGCAGAGATCGTTGCATTTATCCGCGTCCCGCTGCATAAGATGGCTGTCTAATTGGCGTTATGCGGACGCCAAGAGATCCGGTAACTTCTGAATTATGATTTTCGAGTGGGACCCGGGGAAAGCCGCTAGAAACAAGGCGAAGCACGGCGTAAGCTTCGAAGAGGCCTCAAGCACATTTGGGGATTCGTTAGGTGGAATAGTTGATGATCCCCGCCATTCAATCGGCGAGCAACGCTTCGTTTTGATTGGAACGTCGGAACGTAGTAGGCTTATTGCAGTAATGTTTACAAAGCGAGGCGAAAGTATTCGTCTCATATCAGCTCGTCCTGTAACCCGCGCTGAGCGCAGATATTATGAAGAAAGCTTCAGGTAAGCCCAAAGCTGTTCGCGAATCTGACGACGATGAAATGCTGCCGGAGTATGATTTCAGCAACGCTCGAAAGAATCCCTATGCGATACGGTATGCCAAGGGAACGAATCTCGTGCTGATCGATCCGGATTTGGCAAAGGATTTTCCGGATTCCGCCTCTGTAAACGATGCATTGCGCGCCTTGAGCGCGATTATCCGGCGACGACCTAAGCGGCGCCGCATCGCATAACAAACGTTCCTGCTGTCAATCACTCTGGAAGCTCGCTTCGCTCGCAATTATTAGATGTGCTTGCAGCAGAACTTGACCGTTAGGCGGCACTCGACCAGAACAATCTCTGACAGTCTGCGGAGGTTCGTATGAACGAGAACGCACGAGACATTCAGAATCTCATCACGAACCGCATTTATCACGAGGATACGCTCCTCACCCAGCGCACGTATAACTATCTCACCGTTAACGTATTCTTGGGTGCCGCACTAATCGTCGGTTTCGATCAGACCACGCGACAACTGGCCGCTACTGGGTACTTGGTCGCGATCGCCGGCGTCGTCCTAGGTCCGCTGCAGGTCGCCCTCGGTCGCCGTACGGCCACCGCCATCAGCTTTTGGCGAACGTACCTCAAGCAGGCCGAGCTCAAGACGACGCTTCATCTCGACCATCTCCTTTTTACGTTCTACGCGGCAGGACGAGTGGCGTTCAACTCCCGTGGCACAATCCGCTCAACTGGGTGCCGCGGTTCACGCGCCAGCCGTTAGGCCGACAACTTTTATTACCCGAGATTCAGCGCGAGGAGATGCGATGGATACAACCATTTGGGTGGCGATCATAGGTGTCGTCGGAACCATCATTGGAGCAGTGATCCCGTGGTTACTTGGACGAAAGTCGGCCGCCCGAAACGAAACGTACGACAAGGTCACCGGCAGTTTCAGCGAACCGCAACCGAATGAGGCCGTTGGCAGGACGATCCGGTGCTCGGGTGTTGTGACCGGCCTGCAACCCGGCTTGAATTTGTGGTTGGCCGTTGAAGTTGGCGATCTCGTATGGCCAAAGGAAAGCAAGGTTCTGCCTGACGAGGCCAACAACTGGTACGTAACCATCTTTGAGGATGGCGTAACTGAGCAATTCGCCGTGAGTCTATTTGTCGCGGACACGAGTGCCGATCGCCGCATTAAGGAATGGTTGGAAGCTGGCCGTCGTACCGGCAAGTACAGCGAGTTGCCAGGTATCCCTGGGGCCCGCCGCCTGGCGCGGATTGACGGTCTTCGACTAAAATCTTCTTGAAGACTGAGCAAAGAAAAGGTGTCAGGAACTATTTCTCCATAGGGGCACGGCGGGATAGGGCGGGGCCTAACCCATAAGGATT
>JBGPLS010000294.1:0-3144 GCA_041486565.1 Gemmatimonadaceae bacterium | reverse complement strand
CTTCAAAAAGTCGTGCTCACTTCACTGCTCCTCTTCTGCGTGCTACGTTTGCGAGTTGCTTGGGGTCCGTCTTACGCCAATTAGGCGGCGCCCCGAGACGCGACCTAGTTGTGCGGAGGTCGGCCTGTTGTTTTGTTTGCGTCAAGATGCAGAAAACGAGCGGCATTGTCGTGCAGGATGTCCGCCTTCTGTTCTGTGGTGAGGAATGACGCTTCGGATATTGCCGCTATCTCTTTTCCCATCTCCGGCAAGTCCGATCCGTACATTATCCTCTTGCCGTAACCGGCTCGAATCAGCCGAAGAAGCTCTGCCTGAAACGCATCCGGCGGAAGGATCGTGGACCACACGGCCACATCCGCATATACCTGTGGGTGGGCGTACATCAGGCCGAGCATCTCGTCCACGCGAGGCCAGCCGGCGTGCATCACAACGAGGCGAAGTCGTGGGTACTTCCGGAGTACAGGCTCGAGCAACAGCGGATCACTGAGCTGCATCCGGTAGTTCGGTGCACACGGTTCCTTGCCGCATATTCCGTTCGGATAGGCAGCTCCCGGGGGACCGGGACCGACGTGGATCAGAACGGGAATATCGAGCTCCTCTGCCAGATGCCAGTACGGGTCCATCGACGGGTCGCTTGGAGCGAGACCAGAATACTGCGTGATGATTTCGCCCAAAGCCGCCAGCCGTCCGGCGCGGTACTCCGCGCGAAGCCACGCAGTGTCCGGGTATGTGCGCCCGTCTGCGTAGCACCTTGGCCCACCGTTCGGCATTCGTCCGTTCTCGCAGGGGAATGCCGCGGCGACAAGAATCCGCCTCGGTGCAGCTCGCGCCCAATCCTGTGCAATCTCATACGACCCGCTTACCACCGCGAGTTCGACGTTATGGCGATTCAGTGAATCGAGAATCGCATGCTGCGCGGTCCTCCGGGCCACGGAGTCTCCCAGGGCGCCGGCCGTCCAGGGCGAGGTGTGCAAGTGCATGTCTATGATTGGGGGCCGGGGCTGCGTCCTGGCCGGTGCGGCAGCGGAGATTGCCAACACACTAAGAGACACAGCGATTCGCAGGCTCACGTCAACCTCCTTGAACTGAATGGGCATCGCCGGCTAACGAGGATGTAGAATAAGTCCCTCGAGCATTTGCGCGATCGGATTGTTGAAAACTCGACCTCGCCAGAGCCCTCACAATCGACGATCACCACGTCGGGAATGATCGGAGGACCCCCGAAAAAGGCGACCACGGCGTCTCGACGACTTATTCTACAACTTCAACACCTTCAGTTAAGCTTGCGGGCGAATCAAACAAAATGCGAGCGGAGCGAGCTTCCGTAAACGCCCGTCAGCTCAACGAGTGTTCGGGGTCGATGTGCGATTCTGGATGGCATCATCGTTGTGGTCATTCGGCGCTGGCGCAACCACAACCACGTACTCATCTGGTACAGCCCACGCGAAGAGACGTACATAGGCTACGATATCACCGTTGATTACATCCGTGCCCACGGCGTGGGTGATCCGCTCGTCCGGTCGCGTGTCTAACTTCAATTGGTATCCTTCGGTCGATCCTACCCAAGTTCCAACATCGTCTGAGCTGCCCAGAATGGCGGGAAGGACATACGCACGTCGGACAGAATTCAGTCCGAAGCGCCCTACGCAGTAGCCGAACGCGATCTTGGCGATCATCCGCGCGAACGAAGTTGGCTGGTAATGAAGCGTTCCTGTGAGCTTCGTTCCTCGGTACTTCTCCACGAATTGCGGCAATTCCATGCGTCCGAAGTACACTGTATTCGCACCTACCACATCAATTCCGATCTTTGTCGTCTGCGATTCTAACCAACTTGGCGACTTGAACCGTGGTAAGACCGCAACGCCTGGATGCTCATCGATCGGCAGTTCTAGCTTCTCCGGACCGGAGCCACGGTCGACTTCGAGAGGCAGTCGGTCGGGCCGTTTCTTCTTACGGTATGACCGAAATCCGAGCGTTGTTCGTGGTGCCCAAAGCGCATTGCGGAGTACGTCTCGCTCAAACGATGACGTAATTCCGGCGCATTCGGGACAGCTCGCTTTGCGAAGCTCCCACGTTCCGTTTAGGCCATAAGGAATGATGTGTTCGTCCTGAAGTATGCCTTCAGTCTGGCCGCAGTAGATACACTCGGCTATTAGTGGGGGAGGGTCAATCATTACTTCTCCACTCGGGAGTGCATGCCTAACGCTCGCGCATCACCAGCGGCGCGGCACATTTGCCTGAGCGCCGTCTGGTGCATGCGCTGTTAGGCGGTGTTGCGAACTCGAAACCACCGTTACCGCTGATCCCACATAAGAGACAGGATTAAAACGAACACAGCCAGGAGAATAAGGGGAAGAATCCACGACCATTGGGGATTATTGGTGCTCCGAAGGGGCTCTACTGCTACTAGCTGGTCGGGAGAACGTGAGACGACCTTCGGAAGGTGCGCTATCCGTCGATGCCGCGGCTTGGCGAGCTCCTTTCGGGACGTCCGCTCCACAATAGCGACACTTGAGAGCAGCTTGCTTGATGGTCTCCGCACATACAGGGCACTGAATGTCGTCAGTCAACTTGCGGACGGCGAGGCCCGTGCCACTCATCGAGCGCCAGGAGGTCTTGGACATTCCGCTCTTGTACTCTACCTGCACGATTGCATTCGCACCAAGCCCCGCGGCCATTTCCCGAAGTTTGGCGTTGACCTGATCCATCGTTGGAGCAGAAGAGAACGCAGTGGCCGCCTCGCATTTTGCCTCAAGACGGCGCACCGCCGCGAACGGAAACGGAGGTTCGCCGACGTGGATCTCAATGTCCTCGATCTTCATGAAAGCTCTCCCTTTGAGTCGACGGCCTGGACGCCGCCGTAGAGTTCCAGAACCCAATCAGTGCAGCGACCGGAGTAATCTGGGTCACATCCGCCTAACGCCCTGCGCTTCTGCTGCAAACGCTCCAACGAAACGCGTTCGCGGAGCGAACGCTACCGCAAATGCCCGCGTTTGGGATCTTGCATCGCTTTCGTTGACACCCATGGTTTACGCCGCCCGCCGTTCAAAGGCAAGCGGCGACAGGTAGTCGAGGCTCGAGTGAAGGCGCATCTCGTTGTAGTAGTGGATATAGGTGCGTAGCGCGTGCTGCAGCACGCTATCG
>JBGPLS010000293.1:0-3160 GCA_041486565.1 Gemmatimonadaceae bacterium | reverse complement strand
GTCGCGGCTTGCGTCGCGGCTTGACCATGGGCGAGCTGATCGTCGGGATGGTCATACTCGCAATCGTCGGGATGGCGCTGTCGAGAATTCTGGTCTCGCAGGCTCGTTACTTCTCGCATCAGAAATCGGCGAATCTCGCCCGGAATGTGTCACGCGGGCCGCTCAACCGTGTCGTGTCGGATCTTCGAATGGTGGAGGCGCTGGGAGGCGTCATTTCCGCCTCCGATACGGCGTTGCTGGTGCGCGTGCCTTACGCGATAGGCGTGGTTTGCGCCACAGTTTCGTCGTACACGCACATCAGTCTCCTCCCCGTTGACTCGGCGATGTACGCGGGCGAGGGTTTTTCCGGCTACGCGTGGCGGGGAGGCGACGGCGTTTACCATTACATGGAATCGGGGTCGCCTACGGTAGCCGCGGGCAATCCGACCATCTGCGACGACATGTTGATCGGCACGCTGACTGCCGACAATGCGAAGATCGTCAAGATCACTCCCCAGCTTAGCGACACAGCGAGCTTCGGCACGCCGGTGTTCCTTTTCCGGCAGATCAAGTACGAGTTCAAGCCATCAGTCGCGGTACCTGGCATGCGCGGGCTCTTCCGAACGATCATGGCGACCGGAACCACCGAGGAGCTCGCTGCGCCGTTTGACAATGCGTCGAGGTTTCGATTCTTCGTCCTCAGCAGCACGACTGCGCAGGACACCCCACCAGGGGATCTCTCGACGCTCCGTGGAGTGGAGCTGCTCATGAACGGGATGAGCGAGCAAATTCCCTCCGGCTCGCTGGCAAAGACCTCGGCACCGTTCACAACTGCTGTCTTTTTCAAGAACCGCCTCGACTAGATCACGGAGATGAGAATGCTTTCACTGCGCAACAGAGACGGCTTCGCGATTCCCGCTGCGATCCTCGTCATCGGAGTGCTATCGATCTCGCTTGCCGCTGGATTTTCGCTGATCATCGCCGAACGTCGCGGCGTGGACGACCAGAAGGCACAGGTGAGCGCCTTCGTGCTCGCTGAGCAGGGGCTGGAGATGTTCTTTGTCCGCCGCGACTCGCTCAACTATCGGTCCATTCCCCCCGCGGTGAAGGAAGGGCCGGTGCGGATTTACATGACCGGCGGCTACGCTGACGTGCAGCTCGATCGTATTCGCCCGCCCCAGGGCTCGCTCGCAGGACTGTACGTGGTGCGCTCGAAAGGTGTCCAGACGAAGGGTGCCATCGGCGGCACGCCGGCGGGAGTTCGCACCGTAGCGCAGTACGCCGCATGGGAGCCCGCCAACATCGAAGTCCTCGCCGGGTGGACAGCGATCAGCGGAATCAAGAAGAATGGAAACTCGGGATCATTCCTTGGTAAGGACATGTGCAGCGATTCGATTGCGGTTGCAGGCGTCGCCGTTCCACAGGTGCCGGGGTTCAACCAGCCCGGGACAGCCGACAGCGTGGACACGCTTGGAATGACCCCGCAGGAGGCGGCCGCCCAGGTCAAGGTCAGGTGGCGTGGCATGACCGACGGAAGCGCCTTGACGCCGCAGTACACGATTCCCCCTGACGCCATCCCTTCTTTTGCCGACACCAGCTTCTACCCCGTCATCAAATTCGTCGGTGACGCGGGGACGTCGGGATTCAACGGTGGACGAGGCGTGCTGATAGTGACGGGAAATCTCAGCACCGGCAGCGGGGCGACGTTCAACTGGAAGGGACTGGTGCTCGTTGGCGGCGACCTGACGGGGAATGGAAACAATCACATTGAGGGCGCTATCATCAGCGCTCTCAACGTCAAGCTCGGTCAGACCGTTCCCATCAACACAGTGAATGGAACGAAGCTCTATCAGTACAATTCGTGCGAGCTGGCGAAGGCTCTGATGACGCTGGGGGCGCTCATTCCATTGCCCAACACCTGGGTGGACAACTGGGTCGAGTATTAAGAACAGTCACCCGTTGCCCGTTTCCAGTTACCCGGACCTCATCTGCTGTTTGATGCAGGTAACGGACAACGGGTACCGGGTACCGCGTACCGGGTAACAGGCACCGGATAGCGGGACGCCGTAGATTCCCGCTCATGAAGATACTGGTCATCGAGGATGACCCGACGGTCGGCCAGTTCGTCAAGCGCGGGCTCGAGCAGCAGCGGTGGGGAGTCGATCTGATCGGCACCGGCGACGAGGGCGAGCGCATGGCCGCGGCGGGGAATTACGACCTCATAATCCTCGACATGCGGCTTCCCGGTAAATCCGGACTCCAGGTTCTGCACGACCTTCGCGAATACGGGTTCGAGCGACCCGTTCTCGTGCTGACGGCGCAGGATGCGATCGACGCCAAGGTTGAGACGCTGCGTGCCGGCGCCGACGATTACGTCACCAAGCCGTTCGCGTTCGAGGAGCTGCTCGCGCGTGTCGAGGCTCTGTCGCGCCGGCCACGAGTGCTCGTCTCCCCGGCGCTCAAGGTCGCCGACCTCGAGCTGCATCTCGATACGCGCGAAGTTGCCCGCGGGGGAGTGGCGATCGAGCTGACGCCGAAGGAATACACGGTACTCGAGTATCTCATGCGCCACGCCGGGCGGGTCATGAGCCGCACACTCATCACCGAATACGCCTGGGGCTATCACTTCGACCCCGGCACCAACATCGTCGACGTCGTCATCAATCATCTGCGCAAGAAGATCGACGCAGCTCACCACATCAAGCTGATTCACACGATTCGTGGCGTCGGCTACGTGATACGCGCCGACGGCGTTCCGGCGAAAGGCTGACGGCGCGTGGCATCCGCGCGTACGAATCTGACGGTTGCATTCGTCGCCGCGCTGATCGCGATCACGGCTGCGCTCGGGCTGACGCTGTGGACGGTTCGCAACGCCGCACTCTATCGCGACGTTGCGCGCTACGCCGCGACGCAGGCCGACGTCGCGACGACTCTCGTGCGCGATGCGCGACAAACCGCACAGTCGGTGATCGTGGGTCCGGACACCGCGGCCGAAGCACAGGTGATCACGCCGCGACTGCGCGCGCTGCTCGACGCCTTCCCGGATTACCTCGTGGTGCTCGATCGCCGGGGCACGCCGCTGTACCAATCCGGCGCCGTAACCCGTATGCCTGACGACGGCGCCGACAGCCTCATCGCCAAACTGTCTGTTCTTCCCGACGACTCCGCTGCAGTCGTGCCG
>JBGPLS010000292.1:0-3187 GCA_041486565.1 Gemmatimonadaceae bacterium | reverse complement strand
TCACATTCGGCGTCGCGCCGGTGGGAGTGAAGTTCGACACTCCGGAAGAGATCGTCGCCCGCGCTCTGCGCATCCGCGAGCGCGCGGTCGTGACGCGGACCATGCCGCCGGGAAACAAGACTCACATCACCGAGGCGGAGCGTGCGCTGCTCGGGCGATGGATCGCGCAGGGCGCAGTCGGGCGATAGACGGACTGCCACTGCGGATTGCGAACTAACTGATAGTCCGCAGTAGTCCGCAATCTGAGTCCGTAGTACGTTCGCAGTCCGCAATGGTAGCCTGACGCTTGGGACGCGCGGTTGACCTAAATCATCCTCGGATCAAATGCGAATCGGCGCTTCGCCGCGATTCTGACCTTCGCCATCGCCGCATGGCCTGGGTTGATGAGAAAATTCGATTCTCCCGGAATCGGCGCCGACGGAACCTCGAGCACCAGCGTCTTCCCCGACCTGAGCCAGCCGTCACCGGCTTTCCTGCACGCGGGATGCTCCACGGTCCGCTCCCAGCCGGATGGCAGATCGGACGAATCGATTGCTTCGACATCGATCCTGTCGGGAATCTCTATCGTGAGCGCTACGAGATCATCGGGAACGTCGTCGGGATCGATATGAATCAGATACTCGACGGCAGCAAGCGAGAGCGCCCCCGACGTGTAAACGGCGGGCTGCCCCGGACTGTTCCATCGCCCGCCGTACAATCTCGCCCCTTCACCGTCGAGCTTCTGCTGGGCCTTTCGGCAGATCCGATAGACCAGCACTCCGATCAGCTGTAGACGCCGTGCTCGATTCTGCCGAGTACGCGTTCCACAGCGACAGCGCCGGCGTCGCTGTCGAGCAGCTTGAGCGGTTGCTCGCCGCCCAGGGCGCGGTTGGGACGGATCAGCCATCGCAACGCTTTCGTGCGGTCGCCGATCGCTTCCTCGGCTCTCACGAGAAATCGCGCGAAGCGCGCCAGTCGGTCGGATTCGCCGGCTGAAAGCGAGGTGTTGCGCGATCTCTTGCGCTGTAGAGTTCGGGCGCTGCCTACCAAGTCGTAGACATCCCGCTGAGTCTGGAGAAACCCCGACAGCTCATCGAAGACGTGGTCCAGCGCCCCGGAGGGGAGCCCCGCCCGCACCGCCTCGGCAAGCTCGAGGTCGGATGTGATTGTCTGCCGGAGGACCCGCCTTCCGCCAAGCTTTCTCGCAATCTGTATTGCAGTCAGACCGTCTCCCGCCAATTGACGTATTAAAGTTACTCAAATGGCGCAGCAACCTCAAGTGTCGCGGGCAGCCTCCACTTCCGGCGCATCGCGGCGCGCTCGCTTCGACCTTCCCGGCGAAGGCGCAGGCGCCGCAGCCCGCGGCGCTCAACGCCCGGGAGAAACCGGTCAATGTCTGACATTCTAGCTCCCGCGATAAGTCGAATATCCAAACGGGCTGAGCAAAAGCGGTACATGATAGTGCTCCGATCCAGCGCCGACGCGGAAGTTGACCACGATCTCGTCGTAGAAAGTCTCGCGGCCTGCTTTCGAGAAGTATTCGGCGACGTGAAAAGTCAGACGGTAGCTGCCTTCGCCGAGCTCTGTTTGCTTAGCGACAAGGTTGCTCACGCGACCGTCCGCATCGGTCACTCCTGAACCGGCGACGACTCCCTTCCGGTCGAGCGTGACGCGAATCCCCTCTGCCGGTCTGCCGAGCGCGGTGTCGAGAACGTGTGTGCTCAGGGTGCTCACGATGCCTCCGCCAGGAGTGTTTTGAGTCTTGACTGCGTGATCTTCCTCTGTTCTTCTGCGGCGATACTGATCTCGATTTCCGGATCGTTCATCATTCTTTGGCGGGCCAGCGCCAGCATCTCCTCCCCCGTCTTCCCAGTGGCGCATACGATATAGATAAAACCGAAGCGGCGCTCGTATTCGAGGTTGCTCGCGGCCAGCTTCTCTCTCGTCGTGTCGCCGGCCTCGTCCATTCCCGACTGCTCGCGCACCGACCACGCGCTTCCCTGCTTCCCCTGCGCAATCTCGCTCGTCCGCTCTCCAATTATCGGATGATGCGCGAACGCCTCCAGCCAATCGTCCGTATCGAGCAACGTACAGACATCGTTCGCCGCACCGAGCGCGGCTTCCTTCGATTCGAAGGGCCGCCGCGCTGACATCTCCTCGACCCACCGCGACGATCCACAGCACTCGGCGAGCACTTTCGCCGCTTCGGGCGGTGGCAGCGCGTTGAGCTCGGCCAGGCTGATCGTCACACCGGCTTCAATTTGCCGCGCGACCGAACAACCGGAGGCGCGCGACACCACCGTCGGGATAGATGTTGAGACGGACGTGCGTCGCCGGCCTGGCCTGGAGCTCGTTCCAATGGTGCTGCGCGTCCGCTTCGAGTGGCGTCTCGGGCACAAGCGTTTCCCACCTGGCCGTGTCGGCGTCGAAATCCGGGCCGGCGTCGAATGACTCGAGCATGCACGTCCCCGGAGCGTTTCCCTTGAAATGGTCCGTGTCGAGCTCGACGCGTTCGACAATGCCGCGGCGCGCGAGACGGACGATCGCCCAGTCATGGCCAGGCCCCCGCCGTCGCTTCGTTTCCCAGCCGTCGCCCATGTTTGTTGACCGTCCCGGCAATATCAGGTTCTGCCGATTCCCGTAGTGCATGTCGCTGCACGAGACTACGAAGCCGCCATTCGCCAGCGCGGCGAGATCCACTTCCCTGAGCGAGCGATAAAGCTCCTCGTCGGGCACCACTTCCCCGTGCACACGCAGCCGCGCAACTCCCCCGTCCGGAAAAATGTTGAGGCGCAGATGCGTTACTCGGTGCTTCTCTGCATCCACTGCGAACGGGTTCGTCGTGTTTCCCCCGAGCGGCGATTTCGCGAGCAGCGGCTGCCAATGGATTGCGTCGCTCGTCATCTCTTCGGCCGATGGCTTCCCCTCAAGCGCGCATGCGTCGATGCTCGCTTCTTCCGGATAATTCCCGGTGAAGAAGCTCGTGTCGATCACGACACCGTGAACGGTCCCGGGCATTCCGAGCTGGATGATCGCCCAGTCGTTGCCGGGCGTGCGACGCCGCCGGGTCTCCCAGCCGTCCATCCATTTCCCGCGATCGGTGTACACGCCCTCGCGCCATTCCGGTGCGCCGGCCTTGACCAGGTTCTCCTTTGGTGCAAAGAAGTCGTCGCTGGCGACGATGACCGCGCCGCCGACGCGCTCGGCG
>JBGPLS010000291.1:0-3195 GCA_041486565.1 Gemmatimonadaceae bacterium | reverse complement strand
TCGAAATTTGCGCACTTCTTCACAAGCGTATCTCCGACGAGTTGCATTACGAAACGCGGTTCGTCGGATTTGATGCACCCCACGAGTTCCTTGTGGGGTATGGGTTGGATCACGCGGAGAATTTCCGCCATTTGCCGTACATCGCGAGCTTGCAGTAATGCCATTACCAATTCCGCAGAAGCCGAAGGGTCCGGGTAGATGGGGCAAGGCCTCCAAGCAGCTCTCATTCTGGGTGCTGCTGGTTCTCCTCGCCGGAACCCTGTTCACATACATGTCGGGATCGAAGGAGTCCGCTCCCCAGATCTCCTACTCGCAGTACAACCAGGAGCTCGAGCGCGGCAACGTCGCGGCAGTGACGATGCAGGAGGGCAAGCTCCTCACCGGTGATTTCCGCAACAAGGTGCAGATCAGCGGGCGTCCCGCGCAGCGCTTTACGGTTCTGCTCCCGATCCAGAACTCGGATCGCGAAGTGACCAGGCTGCAGGAGAAGAACGTTCAGATACGCGCCGAGCGCGAGAGCACCTCGTTCGGCGGCCTGATCTTTATGATTCTCCCCTACATCATCATCTTCGGCGCGTGGATGCTCATTCTGCGCCAGATGCAGGCGGGCGGCGCGAAGGCGTTCTCGTTCGGCAAGTCGAAGGCAAAGATCCTCACCGCTGATTCTCCCAAGGTCACCTTTGCCGATGTCGCCGGTGCTGACGAGGCGAAAGTGGAGCTCGAGGAGATCATCGAGTTCCTGAAGGATCCGCAGAAGTTCACGAGGCTCGGCGGCAGGCTGCCCAAGGGCGCGCTGCTCGTCGGACCGCCTGGCACCGGCAAAACTCTTCTTGCACGGGCAGTGGCGGGAGAGGCAGCGCGGCCGTTCTTCTCGATGTCCGGGTCGGATTTCGTCGAGATGTTCGTCGGCGTCGGCGCCAGCAGAGTGCGCGATCTTTTCGAGCAGGGCAAGGCACACGCACCGTGCATCATCTTCATCGATGAGATCGACGCCGTCGGCCGCCATCGCGGCGCCGGGCTGGGTGGCGGTCACGACGAGCGCGAGCAGACGCTCAATCAGCTGCTCGTGGAGATGGACGGCTTCGAGTCGAACGAGGGCGTCATTCTGATCGCCGCCACGAACCGCCCGGATGTCCTCGATCCCGCGCTTCTCAGGCCGGGCCGGTTCGACCGGCAAATCGTGGTCGACGCGCCGGATCTCCGCGGCCGCGAGGGAATTCTCAAGGTCCACACCCGCAACAAACCCATCGCCGACGACGTCAACATCACCACTCTCGCCCGCGGAACGCCGGGAATGTCGGGAGCGGACCTCGCCAACCTTGTGAACGAGGGCGCCCTGCTTGCCGCGCGCCGCGATCACGACAAGGTCTACATGGTCGACCTCGAGGACGCCAAGGACAAGGTCATGCTCGGCGTCGAGCGCAAGTCGATGGTGATGAGCGAGCAGGAGCGGACGCTGACTGCGTATCACGAAGGCGGCCACGCTGTCTGCACTATCAAGACCAAGGGGAACGATCCGCTTCACAAGGTGACGATCGTGCCTCGCGGTCGCGCAATGGGTCTGGCGTTCACTCTTCCCGAGGACGACCGGTTGTCGATCACGCGCGAGCAGCTCGAGGCGATGCTCGTCCGCATGTATGGCGGCCGCGTGGCCGAGGAGCTCGTGTTCGGTCGCGGCCGTGTCACGACCGGGGCGTCAAGCGACATCCAGCAGGCGACCGGACTTGCCCGCCGCTACGTGAGCCAGTGGGGACTGTCCGACGCGATCGGCCCGATCCTCGTCGGCGACAACGAGCAGGAGCTGTTCCTCGGACGTGAGCTGCAGACGCGACGTGAGGTCTCGGAGCGCACGGCGCAGCTCGTGGATTCCGAGGTGACACGCGTGATCAAGGAAGCATATGCGCGCGCCAAGGAGACTCTCACCGAGAACCTCGATCTGCTTCACACAGTCGCCGCGGCGCTGCTGGATCGCGAGACGCTGACCGGCGATGAAGTGCAGCAGCTTGCCCGCGGCGAGACGCTCGCCCCGCGTCCGACGCCGCCTGCGCTGCCACCGGCGGCGGTCAAGGAAGCGCCGGTGACGCAGCCCAAACCCGCGAAGCCGCCGCTGTTCGGTGGGCCGGAAGTCGCGCCGGCGTGACTTCGGTCGGCGAGCGACCCGGCGCGGTCAGGGAGCCGCGCCGGTGGCGCGCCGGCTCGCTTGAGATTTCGCTCGACAGGCCGATTGTCGTCGGCATTCTGAACGTTACCCCCGACAGCTTTTCTGACGGGGGTAATTTTTTTTCGCCCGCGAACGCGGTCGCGCACGTCCGCCGGCTCATCGCTGACGGCGCCGACATCGTCGACATCGGCGGCGAATCCACACGCCCCGGAGCAAGTCCCGTCGAGCCGGAAGAGGAAACTCGACGCGTCATCCCCGTCATCGCCGCGGTGCGCGAGCGGTGGCCGGAGCTGCCCATATCCGTCGATACGAACAAGGCGGAGGTTGCCGCGGCCGCGATTGGCGTCGGCGCGACGATAGTGAACGATGTCTCAGCGCTCAGGCTCGACCCGATGATGACGCGCGTGGTGACGCGGACTGATTGCGCCGTCATCCTTATGCACTCGCGCGGCCGCGTTTCGGAGATGGCGAGCTATGAGCACGCGACGTACGGCGACAATCCGGTCGGGACAATCATCAGTGAGCTGGCGGACCGCGCGAAATACCTCGAATCGGCCGGAGTCGCACCAGACCACATAGTCCTCGACCCCGGTCTCGGCTTCTCGAAGCGGACGGAGCACTCACGCGCAATCCTGCGCCGACTCGATGCCCTCGTCGCGCTCGGGTATCCGGTGATGGTCGGACCGTCGCGCAAGCGCTTCGTCCAGGAAGGGATGGCCGAGGGATTCGCCGCGGTGAAAGGCGCCGACGAGCCGGTCGATCCGGCGGAGTTCTCGATCGCCGAGCGCGACGCGGGGACAATCGGCGCGAGCGTGGTGGCGCTGGCGGGTGGCGCGATCTTATTCCGCGTTCACGACGTTCGCACCCACCGCCGCGCGCTCGACGTCGCGTGGTCGATCCTCCGCGGAAGTTAGAGCTGAACCGCTTCCGCGGCGGTCCGCCAGCAGGGAAGTGATCAGAGCCGGGCGCACTGAGCTCGCGGCCGGAACGACTCTGCTCGTCGTCTACCTCGCGACGCTGGCGCCCGGCGTTAC
>JBGPLS010000290.1:0-3218 GCA_041486565.1 Gemmatimonadaceae bacterium | reverse complement strand
TGGTCCGCCGTGGATGTTGAGGATGAGCGGATACTTCTTCGACGCGTCGAAGTTGGGCGGCTTCTGCACCCAGGCCTGGATCTTCCGCCCGTCGAAGCTCGTGTACCAGATCTCCTCGGGTGCGGTGAGGTCGAGCTGTGAGAAAAGCTTCTCGTTGACGCTGGTGAGCGGCCGCTCAACGCCGCCGTTGCCGCTGACGGCGAAGAGATCGCCGATGTTTGTCGGCGTGGAGACGAGGAGAGCGATGGTGTTGCCGGCGGCGGAGGAGCTGATTCGTTGTACCGACTGGTCACCCCTGGTGATCTCGGTCGGGGTGCCGCCGTTTACAGGGAAGCGCATCAGACTGGCGCGGCCAGTGATTGTGACGATGTCGATGATGCTGTTGCCGTCGGGCGACCAGATGGGTCGGCTTTCGCCTGCAGCGCGCGGCGCAGCGTTGTCACCGCCGATGCCGCCACCGACGTCGTTGTCGAACCCGGCGGAAAGATTCCTTGGCTGTGCGCCCGGGCTCAGGTCGAGGACGTAAAGGTCAGGCTGGGCGTACGAGAGAACCGGCTCGTTGACGTTGGAGCGGAACGCGATGCGTCTCCCATCGGGACTGGGCGACATCCCACCGACGCCGATCCTCACCGCGTTGATCAGTCTGGGCTCACCGCCGTCGGCGGAGACGCTGTAAATGTCGGTGTGCGGCAGCTCGTAGTACGGCTCTGCGACGCGCGTGGTGGCGAACACGATCTCACGTCCGTCTCCCGACCAGAAGAATTCTTCCTCACTGAATCTGCCGCTCGTGAGCTGGCGGGGTACGACCTTCTCGTCGGAGGCAGTGGGCAGCGTCACGACCCAGATGTGCGCCGGGTGGGCCGGGTCGAGGTATCCCGTTCCATTAAACCGATACTCGGCGCGGGTGACATACCTGACGTCGGTCTCGCGGTCGGCGTCTTCGTCCGTGGTCGCTTCGTTTGTTGTCGGGCTGGTGGCAGCGTTCACGGTCTGCCTGTCTTCGCGGTCCTTCCTGTTCTTCTTCGCGATATCCTCGGGAGACGTCTCGGAAAAGAAGGCGATGCGCCTGCCGTCGGGCGACCAATGGGGATCACTCGCCCCTTTGACGAGATCGGATATCTGAACCGACTCGCCGCCCGACATCGAGAGAACGTGGATCTGCGGCGGCAGTGGCTTCCCGTCTTTCTCGACGGAGCGCACGAACGCCAGCTTGGTACCGTCGGGCGACCAACGTGGCTGCGAGTCGTGCGTTCCGGATGTCAGGCGCTCTGGCTGGTCTCCTCCCTTTGTCGAGACCGTCCAGAGTGAGGTCTCATAGCCCGTGTGCTTGCCGTCGACGACGACCTTGGCGAAGGCGACGCGGGATCCGTCGGGCGAGGTCTGGGGATCGCCGATCCAGTTGAACTGCCAGAGATCTTTCTCGGTGATCGGGCGTTTATCGGCGGCGAAGGCAAACAGTACCGAGCTCGAGGCGAGGGCGACAACGACAGCGACAGCAACACGCAAGATCGAGCGAACGCGCATGCATTCTCCTGGACGGGATATCGTGGGCACAATTGCGCGCCGGCGAAGTGAGTCGGCGCGCCGGGAGTATGGTCGCTGATTCGGTGCTTTGGAAGAACCGCGGCTGCCGCGGGCGGCAAAGAAACTTCTATTGCACCGGGCCGGACGATTGTACCTTTGACTCGCCGCAAGCTGTCCCACGCGTCTGACATCGTCCCGTTCAGGCGTGTGCGCTCTCGTTCACACCCAACCAACGGAGCACAGCATGGCCATCAACACGCAGAAGGTAATTGTCGGAGGACTGGCCGCTGGTGTTGTTCTCAACGTCATCGACTTTGTGACCAACGGGTACATTCTCGCCGACCGCATGAAAGCGGAAGCCGAGGCGTTCAAGCCGGGACTGAGCGACGCGATGATGTCGAGCAAATCGATCGCGATTTACGTGATCAGCGACTTCATCGTCGGAATCCTCCTCGTCTGGACATACGCGGCGATCCGGCCGCGCTTCGGCCCGGGAATGGCAACGGCCGCGAAGGGGGCGATCGTTTTCTGGGTCCTGGGACTGGTCCTCATGGCGGGGTACCTCCAAATGGGGATGATGACGGCCGGGTCGTGGATGATGTACGCGGTCATCTGGCTGATCAATCTGCTGCTGGCGGCCTGGGTGGGCGGAAAGCTCTATGCGGAAGAGGGGACAGCGGCGTAAAGACCCCAGGGCCTGCTCAGGGCCTGAACCGATGAGCGCGGCTATGGCCTGCGCGCGTCGTGAGCTACTCACGACGCGCGCAGGCGTCACCGCCCTAAGCGGCCTGGCTTGTTAGCGTCGTACATCGCCGCGTCGCACCAGCCTCCAGTCGGATCCGAGTGCGGCAACGGCCGCGACGTACTGCTCAGAGTAATCGATGAGCTTGCAGGCGTAGCCGGTAGTGATTCTCGCGAAGAGCTGGTTACGCACTGGCGTCTCGCCGCCCTTGTTGCCGCTCTCGAGCACCTTCCAGACTCCGACGCCGTAGGCTTTTCCGGAGCCTTCGCGCTTTACCCATAACGACAGGAATTCCCGGTCTCGCGTTTCCGGCGGAGCCGCCGTTACGC
The DNA here is from genome assembly GCA_041486565.1 of Gemmatimonadaceae bacterium. GTDB lineage: Bacteria > Gemmatimonadota > Gemmatimonadetes > Gemmatimonadales > Gemmatimonadaceae > UBA4720. The sequence continues at coordinate 623 of JBGPLS010000290.1, read as the reverse complement.
GCTCGTGATCCTCGGCCGTCATGAAGCGCCGCGCCAGCTCGATGGCACGTGGCATTTCGCGAACGCGCTCGACATCGACCCCCACCGCGCGGGAATGAGCGATGCCGTAAAGAACCAGGTCGCCGGAGTGGGTAAGGTTGAACTCGAATTCGCGCGAGCTGCTGAGAAACGGCTTTCCCTCCGGCGTCATTCCGAAGCGCAGGTCGCGAGGTTCCTGCCCGGCGTACTTTCCCAGCAGCTCACGCAGCTTCGCGCGAGAGACGATGAACTGGCTCCTGGCGCGGGCATCGGTGAATCTCGCGGCGTATCGTCGTTCGTCAGGGGAGAGAAGGCTCTCGTCGTACTGGACCTCGTCATCTCCGATGGAGAGTGAGGTTTCCCACAGATGAACCTCATCGGGTGCGATCTCGATCGGTGGCATCAGCAATAGTCTAACCGACTGTAGCTTCAGGCTGCCAACGCTGAAGAGGACAACCTGGTCGGCAATGGACGTGCTGCTGATCGCGCTACGGTTCAGCGAGCGTCTACTTCGCTTTGCCGGATTTCTGGTAGGTCCCCATCAGCTCGCCGGAAGCGAGCACGTGCCCTTCGATCGCCTTCAGCAGGTCGCGCTTCGCGGGAGA
>JBGPLS010000289.1:0-3229 GCA_041486565.1 Gemmatimonadaceae bacterium | reverse complement strand
GATCGCGATTGAAGCCGGTGTCGGGAGCAAGCGAGTGGCGCAAGAGTACGCTGACTATCTCGCGGGAAAGTATGTGCTGACGCGTAACGAGGACGATCAAATCGGATACCGGCTGGCCAAGGAGCTCGGCCATCGCGCGGTGTATCCGGTCGATGAGGACGGTGAATTCCCGTATTATCGGGTGCTCAACTACGCGAAGGCCAATGGCCGCGCGCAGCAGTTCGAGGCGATGATGGCGGACGTCGCCGCGAGGGTGAAGGCGCAGGGCGATTTCCTGCAATCGCACACTGTGCTCGAGACGCTGGAGTACATGAATTCCGATTCGAGCGTAGCGAGAGACGTCGCTGTGTATTACGCCTACGTCCCCTACGGGGAGCCTTTTGAATACGCAGGACCTGACCTGGTGGCGGCCTGGTTTCAGAGAAATATTCGGATCTATCGCAATATTGTCGCGCTGGCCGAATCTCCGAACGACCGGATTCTGGTGATCTATGGCGCCGGCCACCTCGGATGGTTGCGGCAGGATATCGCCAATGACTCGAATGTCAGGTTACGGAAGCTGGCCGACTTGACCGGGCAGCAATAAGGCAAGACTCACGCAGCCGTCACAGATCAATAAATCCCTTGCCAGCTCCAACGCAACGTCAGCACGGGTTCGTGCTATCACGGCAGAAGCTCGATGTCGGAGGCGAGAATGACACCCGCGGCGTCCGGCGGGCCTGAAAACTCGAGCCGCGTCGGGTAACCGAATGTGGGGTCGAACTGCGCGCTTCTGAGGGTGCCAGCTCTACTAGCCGATATTGCAAGAGTGAAGAGCGCGTCGACGGTCGGCAGCGTGGCAGGCACCACGGGCACGGAATCGTTCGTCGCAACGAATTGGGCCGATCGGACCGTATCAGCCAGGACTACCAGCCGAATCGCGCGACCGTCGAGAGTGTTGAAAAAGCCGGTCGTCATGTAGCGATACGCATACCGACTGAGGTTGTGCGTCGCCCAGTTGGCTTGCGCCAATTGAAGCTCGGTGACCGACGGGGCGGTCGGGTTGTCGTGACAACCACCCACACCGGCTACTAGCCCAATAAGCAACAGGCGCATCCAGACGTTCATGGTTGCTCTCAGTGCTGATGTGTCGGGACCGCGGCCTAACTACTAATTCTGCAGCCGGGTTATACTGCCCGAGGATCAAGAAAGTTCCGAGCGATCGAGGCAGTTTCACGGACTCCAAGTAACCCCGATGCGCGGGAATTCCTCCGCACCATCGCACTCGCCCGCCAGCTCGGGCCCGTGGCCTACTTCTTCTCGAGCCTGAGCGCCACGCAGCATCGGATGAAGCCTGCCTGCAAGCGCATCACGACTTGAGCGCTAACGGATCATGCGGCGGAGACCGTACGCTCGCCGGCGTCGCTCGCACCGAACTCCACTCCATGCGCTTCTCGCCCGACTGAGGTTAGCAGCGCGATCGACAGCGCTGCTGCAACCGCGACAGTCGCGAGCGCCAACGCGTAGTTCCCGCCGTGACTCTGCGCGAATCCCGCCTGAAGAGTCGCGTTACCCGAAGCGAGGAGATTGCCGAGCTGATATGCGAATCCCGGGAACGTCCCTCGCACTTCGTCAGGCGAGAGCTCGTTCAGGTGAACGGGGATCACACCCCACGCTCCCTGAACGGAGATCTGAATGAGAAACGCTCCTAGTGCTATCAGGACGACACTGGTACTGAAGCTCCAGAGCGGAATGATCGGAAGCGCCAGGAGCGCTGCGGTGATGATTGCCCGGCGGCGTCCGATTCGTTGCGAGAGCATCCCGAAGACGGTTCCCCCGATGATCGCCCCGATGTTGGCGATGATCGCGATCATGCTCACGGTGTGAGTATCCAGTTTGTGTTGACTCTGCAGGAACGTCGGATAGAGATCTTGAGTCCCATGGCTGAAGAAGTTGAATGCCGTCATGAGAATGACGACGTAGAGGAAGAGTCCACCATGCCCGCGCACGACCCCCATCAGAGAGCGCCGCGGCCGAGCACGCATGCGCTCCCAGGCCGGCGATTCCTCGACGTTGCGGCGGATGTAAAGCACCAGCAGAGCTGGAAGGACGCCAACGGCGAACATGCCGCGCCAGCCGATGGAGTCGAAGAGAAGCCCGTAGACGATCGAGGCCAGCAGGAATCCGAACGCGTACCCTTGCTGGAGAACTCCGGAAGCGAGTCCGCGAGATTCGGCAGGAATCGTTTCCATCGTCAGCGATGCGCCGAGCCCCCACTCGCCGCCCATTGCGAATCCAAACGCCGCCCTGATTATGAGGAGTGCCGGCAATGTCGGCGCAAACGCAGACGCAAGTTCGAGGACCGAGAAGAGAGCTATGTCCACCATGAGGATGCGACGCCGGCCGAAACGGTCGCCGAGCAATCCGAAAACGAGCGCGCCGAGTGGCCGCATCGCCAACGTGAGCGTGATGGCGACCGACACCGCTTTCACGTTGCTGTGAAACTCCGCGGCGATCGCACGGAGCACGAACACCATCAGGAAGAAATCGAAAGCGTCGAGCGTCCAGCCGAGGAAGCTGGCGATGAACGCATTCCGCTGACGGCGGTCGAGGCCTTTCCACTGAGCTAGAATGCTCATATCGATGGCGATGAGGTGTGTCAACTACCGAGATGCCACCGCAGCTGGAATCTGCAACGACGCCGAGCGTAGCGCCACGCGCCCGCGACGGCAGCGTGGCCTACTTCTTCTCGAGCCTGAGCGCCACGCAGCACATCCCGGGCTTGGGATCCAATACCGGCTTCACGCCCTTGATGTCGAGTCCCGAGACGACGCCTTCAACCAATGCGAGGTTCATCCCGCACACCAGCTCCTTGTGCTCGACCGCCAGGGCATGGAAGGGACAGTTCCGCAGCCGGATCTCCCCCGCTGCCTGCTCGGGCTCATACCCGTGCGCGGCGAGCGTGGCCACCGCGCCTGCGAGGAGACGCTTCCTGCCCGGCCGGGTACCCGCGCGCGCCCTGGCGTCCGCACTGATTCGTTTCCCCTCCAGCCGGGCCGTCTTCCTGAGCACGGTCACAACGTTCTGGGTCCCACTCCCCTCAATAGCCGCCGTCAGGATGCGCGCCGCGAGCTCGTAGCTCCGCTGCGGAAGGCTCACCGCGAGCTGCCGTTCCGAGCGGCGGTAAAGCTTTGCGGGACGTCCGGCGCCAGGACCCGCACGCCCGGACAACCGACGAAAGCTCGTTTCG
>JBGPLS010000288.1:0-3229 GCA_041486565.1 Gemmatimonadaceae bacterium | reverse complement strand
ATGGCCTCCACAAGTTGCTCGAGCCTCGAGATTGCCTCCTCGGGGTGACCCGCGTACGCGTCCACGTAGGCACGATACGCCGAGTTGAAAGCCGGGGCATTTCCCTTTCCAAGACGGATGGCAGCGTCGTAGTCGGCGCGCGCCGAGTCGAAATTCCCGAGGAAGGTGTAAGCGTGCCCGCGCTGGTTGTAGCCCGATCCTTCTTTTGGGGAAAGCTCGATCTGTCTGGTATACGCCGCCGCGGCTTCCTTCAGCTGGCCCTGCGCTCGCCTCAGATCACCCAGCAGGTCGTAGGTCACGGCCTTGTCGGGCCAGAGTTTCTGCCCAATCAGGATGTGCTCTTCCGCCCTCGCGAGATCCCTCGGCTCCGCGACGTAAGTCGTGCCGTATGTCAGATGCGTGAGGCCCCAGTTGGTAGCAAGATCCATCGCTCTCTTCGCCGTTGCGCGCGCAGAGTCGGTCTGGCCGGCGTTGAACTGCGACTGCCCCAGAACCAGCAGCGCCCTGGCGTCGTTGGGGAGGCTTTCCGTCAACTTTCTGAGCGAATCGAGCCCGGCTTGAACGTCTCCCGCAAAAATTCTGTTCTCCGCCTCGATCAGCAGCCTTTCCGATGGATTTGCGGTTGACACGAATGCGTTGGCCCGCTGCAAGTTTGCCCGATACTCATCGAGCGAGTTTCCGTTCTGGGCGATTCGCAGATAGCCGTAGGCGAAAGCTGAATCAGCCGCGACCGCCCGCTTGAAATCCCGGAGCGCGTCATCAGTGAGTCCGGCATCGTAGGAAACTTCGCCGGCTTCCGTCCATTTCCGCGCGTCTTCGGATTTGGTGCTCAGTGGCCACAGGTGAGAAGACTCATCGCCGGTGGAACTCGCCTGACGCCGCTCTCCGGACGTGCAGGCGCACAGCATGATCAGCGTCAGACCAACGAGGCTTCGCGGAGTCACTTGCATTTAGTGGTTTTCAATTAAAGGTGAGGGAACGCCTGGCGAGCGCCCCAAAATGGGCGTGAGATCGGGTTCAGGCAAGCTGAACGTCTGTACTGTTCCGGAGATTTGAATTGTCTTTGACTCCTCGACGGTGCATTTTGACTCGCCCGCGGAGCACCACATCCCCGACCGGAGACGTTTCGAATGCACCTGCTGAGAAGCGCCATTTACTGCGTCGGTTTCCCGGCAATCATTTGCGGAGCTGCGCTTCTCCCGCGCGATTCCTCGGCGCAGGGGATCGGACAGCTCGGGACGCGCTCCTCGTCCACCGAAGCCCGGAAGGAAGTGCTGATCCCGACGGGCCCGGCCAGTCGCGTCCTTTCAGCCTACAGCCTCGAAGCCGCCGAAGAAGAAGGACGCGGGATTCCGCTCAACGGAACGTGGCGCTTCCAGCTCGGCGACGATCCGGTGTGGCTCTCCCGAACGATCAACGATACGGACTGGCCGCAGCTCGATCCCACCCGACGTCTGCCGGACAGCATTGTGAAGAAGGTGCGCGAGATCGAAAAGCAGGGCAGGCCCGCGATGGCCTGGCTCAGACTCCACCTGCTGATCGACGCAACGCTTCTCGGAAAACCGCTGGCCCTGTCATATGCCCCGAACGGTGCCAGCGAAGTTTTCATCGCTCCGGACAAGATTCTTTCCCTCGGAGATCTCGCTGCGCAGGGTAACCGGGCCGACATCCGGACTCCACTCGCTCCAACGCCTGTCGTCTTCAACTCCCAGGAGGCAGTGATCGCGGTGCGGTTCCACATCGGTTCCGCAGTCGACGTTCGGAACTGGGTGGCGGAGCGCAATCTTTTCGAGATGACGATTCTTCCGGCGAGCGCCGCTGAGCGTCTGGCCGTAGATGCGCGGCGTCGCGGCGTTCTCATGATAGGCATTTTCGGGGTGTTCACCGCGCTTGGCCTGCTGCATCTGGTGCTTTACATTCTGCTGCGCCACCCGGTGGGCAATCTGTACTACGCGGTGTTTTCGCTGTTCTTCGCGCAGTATCCGCTGCTGACGTATTTCTCGACGGGCACCGACTCCGTACGGGCGAGCCTTCTGCTGGAACGACTCGCGACCGCGGCCGCAGCAATCTCATTCCTCGCCCTTCTCGCTTTCCTGTACTCCACGTTCTACCAGCGGCTGCACCGGTTTTTCCCGGTTATCGGCGTCGTGACGGTAGTCTGGGTGGCGGCTGCGTTTCTCCCGACGGGTCAGGCGACCGGAGCAGCGATCTCAATAGCGCTCGCGGCTTACGCCGCAGAAGGCACGCGAGTGATTGCGATGGCGATCTGGAGGAAGCGCGATGGCGCGCGGATAATCGGCGCCGGGTTCATTGCAACCTTCGCGATTCTGGTCTACGTAGCACTCGAGAACTTCGGCCTGGTGCCACAGTCCGGCCCGCTCTTCTGGTACGGGTGGCTGGGCATCGCGCTGTCATCCTCGACGTATCTGGCTCGCAACTTCGCGCGGTCGAGCCAGGGATTCGAGGAGCTGTCGGTGCACCTCGAGGACCAGGTGCGGCAGCGCACGGTGGAGCTGCTGGAAGCGAAGGCGCAGGCGGAGGGAGCGAACGAAACCAAGAGCCAGTTCCTGGCGAACATGTCGCACGAGCTGCGCACGCCGCTGAACGCGATCATCGGCTACAGCGAGATGCTGTCCGAGGAAGCGGCGGAGGAAGGGGACGAAGCGTACCTGCCCGATCTCAACAAAATCCGCGCGTCGGGGAAGCACCTCCTCGGGCTGATCAACGACATCCTCGATCTGACGAAGATCGAATCAGGCCGGATGGAGCTGTACATCGAGACGTTCGACGTCGCCCAGATGGCGGAGGACGTCGCCACCACCGTGCAGCCCCTGCTCGACAAGAACGGCAACACGCTGCAGGTCGAGATCCAACCCGGAATCGGGTTCATCCGCGCGGACCAGGTGAAAGTGCGGCAAATACTGTTCAATCTGCTCTCCAACGCGAGCAAGTTCACCGAGCAGGGGACGATAACGCTGTCAGTCGTTCGGGACAGTTCAACGCCGGGAGACGGCACGGGGTCGAGTGGCGGGGACGGGAGTGGATCAGCCGGCACCGAGGGTGTGAGCTTCCGTGTAACCGATACTGGAATCGGTATCACGGATGAGCAGATGACACGACTCTTCCAGCCGTTCATGCAGGCCGAAGCTTCCACGACGAAGAAGTACGGCGGCACAGGCCTGGGGCTCGCCATAACCAAGCACTTCGCCGAGATGATGGGCGGGCATAT
>JBGPLS010000287.1:0-3240 GCA_041486565.1 Gemmatimonadaceae bacterium | reverse complement strand
CCGCTGGACCTCCGCGACCACCGCTCGGGGCTCGCAAGGCTTCGCGAGATATCCGTCACACCCCACCTCGAACGCCTTTTCGCGATCCGACGCAAGGGCGTGCGCGGTCAACGCTATGATGGGGATGTGTTTCGTCGCCGGGTCATGCTTCAAAACCTGCGTCGCTTCCCATCCGTCGATGATCGGGATCGAGATATCCATCAGGATCAGATCCGGCTTGCCGGACCTGGCCTTGGATATCCCCTCCTCTCCGTTCCAGGCTTCGGTTACGTTGTAGCCGAAGTGCCTCAGAATGGTGGAATAGACGATTCGATTGTCCTCATTGTCCTCGACCAGCAATATAGTCTTACCAGATTCACTCATCCGGCTCCTCGCATGGGTATTGCAGCCCGGCTAAAGAGAGCAAATACCTTACCATCTGATAGAGCGACCATGGACTCCACAGCGGGGGGCGCCCCCGGAAAGGACGATTTGAGACCGAAAACACATGCATCCGGCTCGTCCTACAGGCGTGTCGCCGACAGGCGGTCGGTCAGCATGCTCGGGCTTGGAATGATCATCGGTGCGGCAATCGGGGCAGGAGTGGCGCTCCTGGCCGCGCCGCAAAGCGGTGAGGAGACACGGGACCGCATCCGCGACAGGGTTCACCACATCCGTGGCAACGACACCGTCTGGGACAAGCTGGGCCGGGAGCTTCGACGGGCAGCTTCCGCGAGGCGGAGGAAAACGCTTGCGCGGAGGCGCCGCGAGGAGGAGAAGCTCCTGGAAAAGGGGCGGGCGGAGCGAGACGCTCGCGTCCCCGCGCCCTGAGCCCTGCTCGCCGCCCGGCAAGGATCTCCCCCCGTCAGGACGGGCCGAGCCGGTTAAGGTCCGCCTGAATCTCGGACTTGAATCTCAGGTCGTTGTAGTCGGTCGCCGGAAGACGGATTCCAGCCTCGAACTGCGCCCTCGCCTTCGCCTTGTCACCGGTGTCGCGATAGATCTCGCCCATGTCCAGGCGGTGAACGATTCGCTCCGGCTCGGCCGCGACCGCCGCCTCCATGTAGCGGACCGCTTCCTTCCAATTCGCCGAGCCGAAGACCCGTCCGCCAAGAATACTCCGGGCGATGAGACGCACGAAGCTATTGAGCCTCATGATCTCGGCGTTCCACATCCCCATGACATGGAGACACCCGGCATGGCCGGACTTGAGCCTGAGACAATCGAGGGCCTGCGCGCGGACCTCGGTGCCGTACTTCACTCTGCCTCTTGGACTCTGCGCGAGAGCCGTTTTGCCGAGCGCCCAGGCAAGAACGAAGTGACCCTCGGCGTCGCCCGGATTTACCGCCACGGCCTTTCGGCCGTATTGTTCCGCGGTGGAATAGAAAGAGCTCCGTTTCGCCGCGTCGGGGGCAGGTATGCCAAGATCCATCGCCGCGCGGGCAGCTTTCCAGAGTGCCTCGTAATTCCTGGGGTCCGCGGCGATTGCTTTCTGGTAGTGCTCGAGCGCCGCCGGGATCTCCAGGGCCGCGTAGGCCCTGTCGCCCGCGATAACTTGGTCACTCCCTGCCTGGGCCCGGAGTGCGGGCGCGAGGCCGAGAAGCATTACTGTTGTGCACACGCTCAAACGCATTCGTTCTCCAGGAGAAGGCCAGTGGCATCCCGACATACCCCGCCAGATACCGAATGATCGTTCCCCGCATCATCGAGCGGAAGCGCGACGGAGGGCGGATCAGCGACGCCGAATGGCAGGAGCTCATTGCCGCCTACACCACAGGCAATGTGCCCGACTATCAGATGTCCGCGCTCCTGATGGCGATCTTCTTCCGCGGACTCGACGGCGAGGAGATGTACGCCCTTACCGACTCGATGCTTGCGACCGGCTCGGTTCTCGACCTCGGGCATCTGAAGATCCCGCGGCTCGACAAGCATTCAACAGGCGGTGTCGGCGACAAGGTTTCACTCGTGATTGCGCCGCTCGCCGCCTCGCTCGGAATTGCGGTGCCGATGATGTCGGGGAGAGGACTGGGTCACACCGGCGGAACCCTCGACAAGCTCGAAGCGATACCGGGCTTTCGCACCGACCTGTCCCTCGACCGGGCAAGGGCGCAGATCGAAAAGATCGGTTGCGCACTGATCGGCCAGACGGGTGAGATCGCGCCGGCCGACAGAAAGCTCTACGCGCTGCGCGATACGAGCGCGACCGTCGAAGCTGTTCCACTGATCGCCGCAAGCATCATGAGCAAGAAGCTGGCGGAAGGACTGACAGGTCTCGTCCTCGACATCAAGCGTGGCTCGGGGTCGTTCATCACCGACGAGAAGAGCGAGCTTGCGCTGGCGCGGGCGATGATCGACCTCGGCACGCGGCGGAAAGTGCCGGTAATCGCCCTGTTCACGGCGATGGACCGCCCGCTCGGATTCGCTTGCGGAAACTCGCTCGAGGTGATCGAATCGATAATCGCGCTCAAGGGACACGGTCCCGAGGATCTGATGCGCGTCACCTACGCGCTCGGCGCGGAAATGCTTTTCCTCGCCGGCAAGGTCGGGCGCCCGGACGATGCGTGGCCCCTGATGCGAGAGGCGATCACTTCGGGGCGGGCATTGCGGAAGTTTGCCGAAATCATCGAAGCGCAGGGTGGAGATCCTCGCGTGGTGGATGACCAGAATCTCCTGCCGGTCGCGCCCCTTCGGTCTGACTACCTCGCACCCCGCGCGGGATACATCGCCCGCGTTTCCCCGCGGATCGTTGGCCACGGGATCATTTCCCTCGGCGGCGGCCGGCGCACGATGGACGACTCGATCGATCCCACGGTCGGGTTCGTCATTCCGGTGAAGCCGGGAGACTACGTCGAGAAAGGTGAGCCGATCGGCTCAACGCACGCGCGGGACGAGAGGGGATTGGCGGTGGGAGCGAAGGCGCTCTCGGAGGCGATCTTCATCGCCGACGCGCCGGTTGCGCCGCTCGATCTGATCTCGCATCGCGTGACCGCCGGCGGTCGCGACAAGTGGAAGCCACCCGCGAGCGCCTGACCGTTCGCCGCGGGCTATTCTCTCTCTCCAATAGGCGAACGCACCCATGCTTGTTCTCGTGTCACTCTTGCTGATCGCGGCAGCGCCATCAGTCTCTTCGCCGGCACCTCTGGCGCTCTGCAACTCGCCGGCGCGGAGCTGCGCGATTGTCCCGGTTACAATGCCGGGAGCGAAGCGCATGGCCGAGGCTCAACGCGATTCTGTCCCCCGGCAAGCTCGCCCGGCCTATCT
>JBGPLS010000286.1:0-3251 GCA_041486565.1 Gemmatimonadaceae bacterium | reverse complement strand
TCGGACGATACCGCGACGACGACGGGCAGCCACTCGACCCGTATCGTTGCGAGCGCCGACTGCGATTGAAGCAGCGATAACACGTTTGTACGTCCGAAGACGACTGGCGCGCCGTCGTAAAGGAAGATCGCGTCGGTGGCGAGCACATCACCCATGCCGGCGTCGAATCCCTTTCTCATGACTGCGGTGGACAGCGAACGATCAGCTCGCCGCAGTGACTCACGAATTGATTTTGCCGACGCCGGTGCAGTGCCCTGGGCGGCAGCCTTTGCAGGCAAGCCCGCTCCGATGCAGAACAATCCCAGCGCGGCGAGAGCAGCGACAATTGATCGACGAATCACGGTTCCTTCCGATTCAGGCCGGACAAGAACTGCAAGATAGCCCAAAGAGCCCGGAGCGACCCATCCGGTTTCGCGTCGCGAGTTTCCAGTCTTTCAGTCGACCCGTTTGTCCGTGTGTTTTCTCACGGAAAAACGGGCGACGCGGTCAACGGGAAACTCGTAACGCGCACACTGGGTGGGTTGCCTCTCTAGCGAATCTTCCTCAGCTCGAGGCTTCCGTTGACAGTGTTCATGGTGATTCGCCGCCCGCCGCGGCCAATTGTACCCTCGGCGTGGCGCGGACCGAAGCGTCCCGAGAGTTGCACTGGAAAGTCGCTCGTGATCCCGCCGGACATCGTATTGAGCGAGACATTCGCGTCGAGCGCCGACGGCGTCTCGACCTCGATGCCGCCATTGACCGTACTGAACCTCATGTCGCCGTCGCTGGACAGCGCACCCATCCGGACGGTGATGTTCCCATTCACAGTCGAAGCGTTCACCGGACCGGCGCTGGTCGACACATTCACGCTGCCGTTCACTGTGTGTGCCGCGACCTGACCCCCGGCGTCACGAACCTCGAGACCGCCATTCACGGTGTTGGCGCGCACTTCGGCGCCGACTCCGCGGACAGTCATCGAGCCATTCACCGTCCCGGCGCGGAGACGAACGCCGCGCGGGACCTGCACGGTGAACTTCACCTCGACGTCCCGATCCCGGTTGTGACCACGGTTGCCTGACGAGTGCATGCCATCCTCGTCGCAGCGGTCGTTGTCGTAGGTGAGCGCGCAGATGCTAACGTCGCCGCCCATCTGAATCACGGAGAACCGCACGTCCCGGATGTCGCCATTGCGATGCGGAATCTTTTCGGCCCTGACGTGCACCGAGTTGTCGGAGCTGGGATCGACGGTCACCGATCCATTTACGTTGGAGACACTGAACCAGCGTCCGGAGTCCACCCGTCCGTCCCACGTCCAGACCTTGACGTCACGCCCGACTTCTTCCTGGGCCCGCGAGGCCGCCGGTGTTGCAGCGGCGACGACGATCATCAATCCAAGAACGGTATTTCGCATGGAGTCAGTCCCTTGAGTCGCGGCCGTCGCCGCGGGCGATTTTGATGTTTCCGCTGAACGACTCGGCAACGATGCGCGACCGCCCGTCACCGATCCTGAATTCGATTCTTCCGTTCGAGCCCCTCCGCCCGCCACCCGTCGGCTGGAGCGTCACCGGAAAATCGCTGTCGACCGCACCACTGAACGTCTCCACCTGCACCTGTGCGCCGACACCTTCCGGAAGCGACAGGTTCAGCGAGCCAGAGTGCGTCTTGAACTCGTACGTACCCGCCGGCTCGAAAGTGCCAGCATAGGATATCCGGCCGCTGACCGACCCCGCGCGGACATACTTCGACCGCGCACGGGTCATCGTGATCCGGCCGCTCACCGACTCGGTCTCGAGGTCGCCGGTGACGTCGTCCACTTCGACTCTTCCGCTCACCGAGCTCGCGCGAACGTCGCCCGCAACATTTGAGACCTCGACATTTCCCGAGACGCTCTCCGCTTTCACCTTTCGCGCGGCGTCGCTGATGTCGATGCTGCCGCTGACGGAGCTCACGTCCACCTCGCCCTTCACTCCGGTGATGGATATCGAGCCGGAGAGTGAGTTCACGATCACCCGCGTCCCTGCGGGAACAGTGAGCTCGAACCGTGCATCGCCGATCCCGCGGCCGCTCGGGTCAACCGACAGCCGAATCCGTCCCGGGCCGGCATCGAACCTGATGTCGCCGCGAGTGGTCGTCGCTCTTACGTGCGCGGACGAGCCGCCGCCACCAGTTACTTCGATGCGTCCGGACATCAGCGACAGGTCCACCGTCGCCTGCCGGTCCAGCATCACCGTCGTGTCCAGTGTCTCGCCGTAGTACCTCTGCGCCTTTGCGGTCGCGGTGACGCACGCGACAAACGCCAGGCCGGTGAGGATAACCTTCAGTGTCGTCTTGATATTCACCTTCTATGTCCTCGACGGCAGCAACGCCACCGTACGCAAGAGCTCGACTTTCTTGTCGAGTGCATGATTCAGCTGGTCGGCCAGGAAGCCACTGTTTGGATCCCGAGCCAGTGCCGCGCGACTCTGTTTCACCGCCGCGTCGATGATCTTCAGGCTTTGCTCGATCACCAGGACCGTCGCGGGATCGAGCCTGCGCCTTCTCTCGGTGACGATGTTCTGCAACCGGGCGATCTCGTCTCCGAAGGCGACCTCGCTCGGACTCGTCGGACCGCCGCTGCTCCGCGAAGCAAGCGTCGCCGCGGGCTGTACCTCAGGAGCTGTCCCCGTCGTCTCGACCGGAGGCGGCGACACTCCGGCTACCGTCGGCTCACTTGATCCAGGTGCGCCTTCCGTCGTCGTGCTCCGAGGCGCGCTCTCTGCCGGCCGCTTGCTAACCGCTACTCTCGACGCGGACGGAACGAGCGATCGCGACGTCGCGAGATACGTTATTCCCGCGGTGGCGACAACGAGCACTGCTGCCGCTGCCGCCAGCGCCGGAATCCAGGTGCGCGGCACGTCGCGCTTCGGCCTGACGGCTAGCGGAACGACCGCCGGCTCGATGCGGGCGGCGATCTCGGGCCACAGCTCGCGCGATGGAGCAAGCTCGGGCAGCCGCGCGGCTTCCGACCTGATGGCGCCGATGTCGCGCATGATGGCACTGCACCGCAGGCAGCCGGCGACATGCTCATCCACGCGTCCACGCGAGACACCATCGAGCGACTCCTCGAGATACTCGAGTAGAGCTTCGTCAACTTCAGCGCATCTCATCATCGGCTTGTCTGTCATCGTGTCAACGCCTCTCTCAATAGCATTCTTGCGCGGTGAAGCTGCGCCTTGCTTCCTCCAGCAGTGATCCCGCAAAGCTCGGCGATCTCCTCGTGCTTGTAACCTTCC
>JBGPLS010000285.1:0-3254 GCA_041486565.1 Gemmatimonadaceae bacterium | reverse complement strand
CGCGTCGTCGGGATTCAGCTCCAGACTCCCTTCCATCAACCGGAGACCTCGGCGCAGCTGTGTCTGCATTTCCTCGTTCTTGCCAAGCGAATGGTACGCCTGACCGAGAAAATGCGCCGCCTGATAATCCTCCGGCCTGAGCACCGAAGCCCTCTCGAACATCTTTATCGCGTCCTCGAACCGCCCTTCAGCCTGAAGGCCCATCCCGTACCAATACGCGGCCTCGAACATTTTCGGCTCAAGCTTCATCGCTTTCTCGAACGCTTCTTCCGCCTCCGTGAAATGGTGCGTCAATGAAGCGACGATGCCGCGGGACACATGGGCCTCTGCCAACTCCGGCTCCAGCTCGAGAGCTTTTCTGCTCGCCTTGTCGGCCTGACGAAGGTTGAAATCACGCGCATCGAAGTATGTGTAGAGGAGAGAGCTCGAGTCGGCAACGCCGGTATACGCGAGAGCGTACTCAGGGTCGAGGTCGATCGCCTTGTTGAACATCTGCCGGGCGTACTCGAGGCTCCTCCTGCGAAGTTGATGGAAGAACTGGCGCCCCCGCAGGTAGTAGTCGTAGGCCTGAATGTTGGTGCGCGGCTTGTTCTCTATCGCCTTCTTCTCGCCCTCGCTGAGGATAACGCGCAATGCCTTGACGATTGACTGCGAGATGTCGTCCTGGATCTCGAACACGTCTTCGATCTCACGATCGTACCGCTCCGACCAAAGGTGATAGCCGTCGGCGACATTCACCAACTCGGCGGTGATGCGGAGCTTGTTTCCCATCTTCCGCACTCCCCCCTCGAGAACCGTGGAAACCTTGAGCTTGCGACCGATCTCGCCGATGTCCTCATTCTTCCCCTTGAAGGCGAACGACGACGTACGCGACGCGACTCTCAGCCCCTGGATCCGTGAGAGAGCGTTGATGATCTCTTCCGCCATCCCGTCCGTGAAGTACTCGCTGTCTGGATCGGCGCTCATGTTCGCGAATGGCAGCACCGCAACCGATTTTGCCGCCGAAACGACCGCGGCTGGAAGGGTGCTCGTCTCGGTCGGGGTCGAGAGACTTTCCGATTCCAGGGCCTGGGCGAACATGGCCGAAGTCCGGAAGCGCTGGTCGGGGGAAGTGGACATCGCTTTCGCCACGGCGCGCTCCACAGTTTCCGGGACCGAGCTCCGCACAGCCCGCAAGGGTTTCGCCGTTTCCGTAAACCTCTTGGCCATCACCGCCTGCGGACTCGGACCGCTGAAAGGCCGCTCACCGGCAATCATTTCGTAAACGATGCAGGCAAGGCTGTACTGGTCGCTTCTCCCGTCGAGGCTGGTGTCGCCGGCTGCCTGCTCCGGGCTTACGTAGGCGGGAGTTCCCACCATCATGCCGGTCTGGGTGAGCGTTTCGCCCCCAACCGAACTCACCGCCTTCGCAATCCCGAAGTCCATCACCGTGGCGGTCCCTTCATAGAGCATCACGTTCTCGGGCTTGATGTCGCGATGGACGATGTTCTGCCGGTGGGCATAGTCGAGCGCAGACGCGATCGCCGTCGCATGCTTGATCGCCTCGACTATCGGCAGTTGCTGGTCGCGCTCCAGTCGCTCGCGCAGCGATTCTCCTTCGACGTACGGCATGACGTAGTAGAGGCAGCCGCTGGCTTCGCCCGAATCGAAAAGCGGGAGAATGTGTGGATGGTTGAGCCGGGCGGCGAGTCTGATCTCGCGCAGAAATCTTTCCGGGCCGAGGGACGCGGCGAGCTCAGGGTGAAGGACCTTGAGCGCCACGACCCGGTCGTGCTTGATATCCTGGGCGAGATAAACTGTCGCCATCCCTCCCCGGCCAAGCTCACGATCGATTGTATATAGCTCCGAGAACGACTCCCTGACCCGGTCTACCGACAATGCTGTGGCCGGCTGTGTCAAACACTTCTCCGTTGTACGTGAGCGACGAGCAATCTTACGAAGACGCATCCCCAGACGCGAATGCGGCCAGGCAGAATCCGCTGGCGCGCTGTCACGAACTGGCGGCCCGCCGGGATTGAAAGAATTCCGCCAACGCCAGTCCGCACTCATCAGCCAGAACCCCGCCCTGCACTTCGGGTGAGTGGTTCAGCTTCGGATGGCGCAGGATGTCTCCCACCGATCCGGCCATTCCCGCTTTTGGATCCCACGCGCCGAATACGACCCGCGCCAGACGCGCAAGCACGATCGCGCCGGCGCACATCGCGCACGGCTCCAGCGTCACGTAGAGCGTGCAGTCATCGAGGCGCCAACTGTCGAGCTCTGCCGACGCGTCCCTGATGGCGATCATCTCGGCGTGCGCTGTCGCGTCCTGGTCGCGTACAGTGCGGTTGTTGGCGCCGGCGATGATCGAGCCTCCCCGCACGATCACCGCCCCGACGGGCACCTCGTTCTGCCGCGTTGCGTCGTGCGCAATCGCAATCGCATTGCGCATGAACTGCTCGTCGATCGCCGCACGCGCTGAATCCGGTGCCGGCGCCGCCGTCAAGTCCGTCACGCTATCGTCCGGCGCCGGCGCCCGCCCCCTTCTTTCTCTTGGACGATGCACCATCGCCAGACTCGCCAGCATCGGCTGCCGCACGTGCGTTCTCACCGAGGTTCGTGAAGACGAGCTCACCCTTCTCATCGATGTCTGCCGTCACTTTGTCTCCCTCGAGGAAGCGTCCCTCGAGCACGGCGAGAGCCAGCGGATTCTGTATGAGACGCTGAATGGCCCGCTTGAGCGGCCGAGCCCCGAGGGCGGGGTCGTATCCCTGCTTGGCAAGGAAGTGCTTGGCCTTGGGGGTGAGCTCGATCCGCAGCTTGCGATCGGCAAGCAGCTTCTCGAGTCGTTTCAGCTGCAGCTCGATGATGTGCTCGATCTGCTCCTCGCCGAGCGGACGGAAGATTATGATGTCGTCGACGCGGTTCAGGAACTCGGGACGGAAGTGCTGGCGCAGTGAGTTCATCACCTGGGTCTCGATTCGCCCCCAGTCTTCGGTCCCGTGCTCGAGGATGAAGCCGCTCCCGATGTTCGACGTCATGATGATCACCGCATTGCGGAAATCGACAGTCCTCCCCTGCGAGTCGGTGAGTCTCCCGTCGTCGAGAATCTGAAGCAGAATGTTGAACACGTCGGGATGCGCTTTCTCGATCTCGTCGAACAGCACGACTGAATACGGCCGCCGGCGCACGGCCTCCGTGAGCTGTCCACCCTCCTCGAAGCCGATGTATCCGGGAGGCGCGCCGATGAGACGCGCGACGGCGTGCTTCTCCAT
>JBGPLS010000284.1:0-3259 GCA_041486565.1 Gemmatimonadaceae bacterium | reverse complement strand
TGGGAGAACGGCGACTGATCTGTCTGCGGCCGCCGCTTCCTTCGGGATTAAGAATTTTCTCGTCGCGGCGACGGCGAGAGCGATGAGAACAATCAGCGAAGCTGCAATGGCGATGCGGCGAGTCTTTGGCGTGAATCCTTCACGAAGTGATATGCCGGTGCTCAACGAATCGGAGCTCGAGACCGCCTCGAGCGATGACAGTATTTCCGCTGCGCTTTGCGGACGATCGCGCGGATCTTTCTCGAGACATCGCATGATGATCGCAGCGAGCGATCGTGGGACGCCGCTTCGTTTGCTTGCGATCGGCTGCGGTTTCTCTGTGAGATGTGCGGCGAATACGCGCTGCGGAGTTTCCGCTGTGAACGGCGGCTCGCCGGAGAGGAGCTCGTAGCCCATGCATCCGAACGCGTAGATGTCTGCGTGGTGGTCGACGTTCGGATCGCCGGCGACTTGCTCGGGCGCCATGTAGGCGGGGCTGCCGAGTGATGTGCCCGTTTGCGTGAGACTGGAGCCGCCGGCGTCTCGGCGTGCATCGGAGAGAGCTTTTGCAATTCCGAAATCGGTTACGACTGCGGCGCCGTGGGAGAGGAGAATGTTGTCGGGCTTGATGTCGCGGTGTACGACGCCGGCTGCGTGAGCGTAGCTGAGTGCGCGCGCGACGTCGCGCATGATGCTCACACATTCATTGATCGTGAAAGTGCGATGCTCGGCGATCTTGGTGCGAAGCGATTCGCCTTCGACGAACGGCATCGTGAAGAAGGGAAGGCCGTTGGTGTCGCCGGTGGCGAGGAGCGGGACGATGTTCGCCTGTTGTAATTGTGCCGCGAGTTGGATCTCGCGCTCGAAGCGTTCCGCGCTGACGCTCGCGGCGAGCTCAGGTGAGAGGACTTTGATTACGACTTTTCGATTGAGCCGGTTTTCGGTGGCGAGGAAAACTCGTGACATGCCGCCGCCGCCGAGCTCGCGATCGATTGTGTATGCTGACCCTAGCGACTGCTGAAGCTGTTCGAGCAGGGTTGCCATCGGTGGCCGCTAAGATGAGACGTATGCGCAGAGTGCGCCAGCGAAGGTGCGTCCATCACTGTGCCTCGAACATTCCCTTCGGCGTCCGGCCTTCAACGCCGTCGCGGTCTACTTACCGAGAAGAATCGCGACTCCCGCAGCAAGCGCAAGGATTCCCAACAGCGGTCCAATCCCGGAGAAGGTGAGTCCGAGGAGGGATACCAGTCCCTCGAGTACGAGCCAGATCGCGAGCAGCAGCATTCCCAGGTTTCGATTGATCTTGATTGGCATCGGATCAGCCACAATCACTCCTTGCATAGGTTTGTATGAAGATAGCACCCGCGTGCTAGTTTGATTATGCATGTGGGAATCGGGTGACGCGTCTGGCCCAGGAGGTCGCATGGCTTATCCAATGGGAATCTTCCGCACTACAATAGAGATTGCGCCACTGCATGACGCTGACGATCGGCGTGTCCTTGCCGACGTTATGGTCGACACGGGAAGCGAATACAACTGGGCGCCGGCCGCGCTGCTGCATGAGCTTGGAGTCAGCCCCGTTCGAACTGATCGGTTCGAAACTGCGGATGGGAGAATTCTGGAGCGCGAGGTTGGTTTTGCGCTGTTCTTCGCCGCGGGAAGATCTTCACCTGCCGTCGCAGTGTTTGCCCAGCCGGGTGACATGATCCTGCTCGGTGCTCACGGTCTCGAGGGAATGAATCTGCGCGTCGATGTCGTTCGACGAGAGCTTGTTCCGGCGGGCCCGGTACCCGCCGCGGCCGCTTAGGTTTAGCGCTGCGACGCCGCAGCGTCTGTTACACGGCGCTTGCGTCGATCTCTTGCACGTTAACTCGGGGAAGTGCGGCGCGTTGTGCAGCATGTTCGATCGTCATGCTGACGAGATTACCATCCTTGTCTAAATCCACATACACGTTCTCCGTGATCTCCCGCGTTTCATCAACGGGCTGATCGGAGAATTCGAGAAGCGCCGTATCAGTGTCCTTGAAGTACTTGACGTTCATGGGCGGAACCCGCGGTCAAAGAATGCGTTGTGAACGGTCTCCCTGTCTTCAAGGAGGATCACCCTAAGATAGCGCCCTTCCTCGCGGATGAATGCCCAGCGCTGCACCCGACCGTCGGTTTGAACCTTCTCCGCTACGGGATGCCGCACGGCCAACTCTATCCATGCGTCGCGGATGTGAGCCCGATCTCGGCGACGTCGCGCGTGGTCGAAGTATTCAGTGGT
Organism: Gemmatimonadaceae bacterium; assembly: GCA_041486565.1. Classification (GTDB taxonomy): domain Bacteria; phylum Gemmatimonadota; class Gemmatimonadetes; order Gemmatimonadales; family Gemmatimonadaceae; genus UBA4720. Next base: position 1,014 of record JBGPLS010000284.1, on the reverse strand, counting down.
CTTCACTAGACGCTGCTAGTGGCTATCACATAACGGCGAAGGGATATTGAGAGCGGCGGACCATCCCTGAAAATTCGAACATCGACGCGCAGTACAGAGAATCAAAAACTCCGCGCCGGTACCACTCGAACGCGCACGCCCAACACTGGAGACCGTCGCGCTAAGTTGCTGAACTACTTGCCGATACCTCGGCACGTGGTGAGATAAGTGGCGAAGCTGCCGAGCCAGTGTCCGCCGGCGTAGTGCTCGCCGGTGACGGCAGCGAGTCCACTGGCGCCATGAGTGTGAGCCGCGGCCATCAGTGCGCGAATACGTGGATCGCCAGGCGGCAGGGCCGATGCGATTCCTTCCAGCATCCACGCGCGACTGAGGTTGAGACCGTCCAGATGCGCAAGCTTGCCATCGGTCTTGTCGGTGACGATTCCAATCGGCAGCCATGCGCCTGAATTGGTAGTGGGTATTCGCGGAAGGAACTTCGTCAACCATTTCGCAAATTCGGCAGGTGGCAGAACGCGGCGCATCACGTCGGCCTCGGCGATACAGGGCGAGAGGAAATCCTGGCCGGACGGCTCGTAGTTGATCGGACAGTCGCGGTCTTTGAGATGAAATTCGCGAACCTTCGCGGCGACCATCGCGGCCAAGGCTGGATCGTTTTGTCGAGCGTAGTCGAGGATCAATCCGAAAGCGAACGCAGTTTGCGCGTGTTCACCTTCGCGGATGGGATACGCGAGTTTCGGCAGCCACTGCTTGAGCCGAGCGACCACCGCGGCTTCGAGCGGTTTCAACGCCGACGATAATGCAGCTGCATCAGGCGTCTGTGATTCGCGCAGCTCGGCGCCGAGCTGAAGCAGCCACGCCAAGCCATAGGGGCGTTCGAACGACTCGCGTCCGGTCGCATTCAAATACGCAACTTCGCCGGCGATGTGCGCTGGAGTGATATTCGCCTTGAGTGCTGCGACTGCGTCGGTGGCGAATGGCGCATTGGGAAATTCGCGGACCAAACGTGCGAGGAGC
>JBGPLS010000283.1:0-3374 GCA_041486565.1 Gemmatimonadaceae bacterium | reverse complement strand
TTTCAGCGTTCTCGATACTGCGGTCGCGAGTAACAAGGAGATCTTTCCGGCGCAGTCGCCGCTACTCGCGAACCTGCGGATGGACGTCAATCTCCGCGTTGACCGCGATGTGTTCGTCAGGTCGCGCGACGCCAACGTCGAAGTGTACAGCGACGGCGATCTCGCCATCCACGTCAATCGCGCGAAGCAGGCACTGACACTCGACGGCATTCTGCTCAGCGAGCGCGGTGAATACCGCTTTCTGACAAAGCGGTTCACGATCAAGCGCGGGTCGGCGACGTTCGTGAACATCGGCGAGCTGAACCCAACCCTCCAGATCACCGGCGCGTACGAGGTTCGCCTGCCGTCGCGTGAGGCGATCAACATCGAGATCCTCATCGGCGGCACCCTGCTCAATCCACGCATTTCACTGCAGAGCGACGCCCAGCCGCCCATCCCGCAGAGCGACATCCTCAGCTACCTCGCCTTTGGCCGCTCGTCGTCGTCATTGCTCCAGCTGGAGGCGTCAGGTGTGGGCTCCAGCAACAATCTCATCGGTGCCGGCGCTGCGCTCGCCACAAAGCAGCTTGCCGGCGTTGCGCTCGGCGTGATGGCCGATCAGGTTGCCGGCGAGGCCGCGCGGTCGCTCGGTGCCGACGTGTTCAACATCACTCCCGCCGACGTGCAGACGGACGTCGGCAGCTTTCTGCGCGGCACTGAGATAGAGTTCGGCAAATACATCAAGTCGCACACCTTCATTGGGGCCCAGGTTCGCCCGGATCCACAGGCGCTCAAGCGGCCCGGTGTCTTCCTGCAGCACCGCTTCGGCGGATTGAGAGGTTATCGTCTGGAGACGAGCTTCGAGCCACGCTTCCTCCTTCGCGAGCCCACGCTTACGCTCCAGACTCCGACGACGACGAGCGTCCTCGGCATGTTCCTGATCAGGGATTGGAGATTCTAGAGCCAACCGTCGGACCGACCGCTTCTGGCAGCGCCTAACTTTGTTAAATAAAGTACTTGTCATAATAGATAAGATGGGCGATATTCCCGGAGGCTCTAAAGCGGAGACAGAAAAATTGATCACGCCCATGGAACGACCGGCGGAGCATTATTCGGGGCTCGTCTGGGTGGCGGCGCTCATCGTCTCGAGCATCGGAACATACATCATGTACGCCGCCCTTCCCGGAGTGAACTGGGGGATCTGGACGGCGGTCGCATCGCTAGGACTCGTCCTCGTGATGCGCTCGCGTGGCACGCTTGGCAGCTCCGTCCTTCTCATGCTGGCGACTGCGACGATTCTCGCCGCGGGCGCCGCCGTGACCGCAGATCCCCTCATCGACGGACTCGTCTGCTTGTCGGTCATGGTCTTCCTTTCGCTCGCGATGCTTCTCGCCATCGATCCCGGATTCGAGCGTCTGTCCGCAGTGTTTGTCGTCTTCGCCCCCTTTGTGGCCGCGGGTAACGCCCTGGCAGAGTCATTCGGGCGATTGGCCGAATTGACGCGCGTGTTCCATTCGCCGCGCGCACGCGCGGGCGTTCGCGGTGTCGTCCTCACCGTTCCTGTCGTCCTCGTCTTCGCCCTGCTCCTCGCGAGCGCGGATCCGCTGTTCGCGACCTGGCGAGACGAGATCGCGCGCATCATCGCGACGTGGTCGTTCATCCCGCGCACAATCTTCTTCTTTGCGCTCCTGGTGGTGGTCCTCGGTGCCTACGGCTTTGCGGCCTTCACCCCGGCCCCGCTCGGCTCACAGCAAACGACCGTGCCGCGACCGGACAGCGGCGAACGGCGGATCGGAGTGACCGAGCGTCTGATTCTCGTCTCCGCCGTAGCTACGCTTTTCTGGTTGTTCATCGCCGTCCAGCTCAGTTACCTCTTCGGCAACGCACCCAGTATGCCCGGCTCGGGAATCACCTTCGCCGAGTACGCCCGGCGAGGATTCGGTGAGCTGACGATAGTCGCGACCTGTTCGGTGCTTCTCATCCTGGTGAGCGAGCGCTACGGACGAGCGAACGGCCAGGCGGGACGACTGAGAGCGGTGACTATCGCGCTTCTTCTGGCGGTCGTCATTATCCTCGCCTCAGCATTTCACCGTGTGTCGTTGTACGAGGCGGCCTACGGCTACACCGTTTTGCGGCTCTATGCCCAGGTTTACATGGTCGTGCTCGTCGCCGCGCTGATCGCGTTGACGGGGGGCGTCATGCGTACGCTCGATACGGGAGTGTTGTTCCGGCAGGTCTTTGCCGTCACAGTAGTCGCCTTCGCGGTTCTCGTCTTCTGGAACCACGAGGCATGGATCGCCTCGGCGAATATCAGTAGATCCGCAACCACTGGTAAACTCGACGCGACTTACATCACGCGGGACCTGTCACCCAACGCGATTCCCGTGATCATCTCGCGACTCAGAACGCTTTCGGAGCCGATGCGGACTGAAGTCCACGACGCGATCGTCGCGCGCTACGGGAACGGCCGTCGCCTGCCTCCTGGCCGATGGTTCGAATGGAATCTCCGCCGGCGCCAGGCGCGTGCGGCTCTCGCCGGTATCGGGCTCCCGCTTGCGACCGGCGCGCCGGTCGTTGTCCACGCCACGAACTAATCAGGGGCTGGCTACGGCTTTCCGTTCCTTCCGTACTCGTCCCACAACACGGCCATCGCTGTCATTCCCTTTCTGAAATTCTCATCGCTCATCCACTCGTCGGGCGCGTGCGCATTCTCTCCGGGCAGTCCGAATCCGACGAGCAACACAGGGGTGCCGAGTATTCGCTCGAAATCGCCGACTACCGGAATAGATCCGCCTTCGCCGACGATCACCACGTCGCGTTCGAACGCTGACTTGAGCGCACGGCGAGCTGCATCGTATACGGGTCCGTCCAGCTCCGCCCTCCAGGGACGGCCGCCGTGCAGGTGCTTCACGGTGACAGTCACGCCCTCTGGCGTAACCTGTTTCACATGCGCGTCCATGAGCTTTTCTATCTCGGCGGGGTCCTGATCGGGGACAAGCCTGCAGCTCACCTTCGCCATTGCGTTCGCCGGCAGGACAGTCTTTGCACCCTCGCCGGTGTATCCGCTGACCAGACCGTTCACCTCGCATGTCGGGCGGGCCCACAGCTGCTCGAGAACGCTGTATCCTTTCTCGCCGCTAAGCGTCGATGCGCCGATGTCCTTCCGGAATTCCTCGGCGTCAAAAGGGAGCTTGCGCATCTGCTCGAGGATTCGCGGCTCCCAGTCGCGGACCTTGTCGTAGAATCCCTTGATTGCGATGTGGCCGTTCTCGTCGTGCATGCTGGCAAGGATGCGCGCCAGCGCCATTGCCGGATTCACGACGGCTCCGCCGTAGCTTCCCGAATGCAGATCGCAGATGGGCCCTTGGACGTCGATCTGGAAGTACGCCAGTCCG
>JBGPLS010000282.1:0-3391 GCA_041486565.1 Gemmatimonadaceae bacterium | reverse complement strand
GCGATCATCATCATGGTCTCCAACCCGCTCGACGTCATGGCGTACGTCGCGAAGCAGGTAACCGGCTTTCCGCGCGAGCGAGTGCTCGGCATGGCGGGAGTCCTGGACACAGCGCGATATCGTTCGTTCATCGCCGCGGCGCTCGACGTCTCGGTGCGGGACATCCAGGCGATGGTGCTCGGCGGTCACGGCGACACCATGGTCCCGCTGATCTCTTACACAAGCGTCAGCGGCATCCCGGTCACGCAGCTGATGTCGGCAGACAAGCTGCAGGCGATCGTCGATCGCACCCGGAACGGCGGCGCCGAGATCGTGAAATACCTCAAGACGGGCTCGGCCTACTATGCCCCTTCGGCAGCGGCAGTGCAGATGTGCGAGGCGATCGTCAACGACCAGAAGCGAATCCTGCCTTGCGCAGCGTGGCTCGAGGGGGAGTACGGAATGACGGGACTGTTCCTCGGCGTTCCATGCAAGCTCGGGCGGGGCGGGCTCGAGCGCATACTTGAGGTGGAGCTGACTCAGTCGGAGCGCGCGGCTTTGGAGAAGAGCGCCGAGGCGGTGCGTGAGCCGATGGCCGCGGTCAGGCTATAGAGCGAGGATGAATCGGCCGTTCCGCTTCTATCGTTCGACTATCGGAAAAAAAGTTGTCATGGCGGTGACCGGAGTGATCGGGGTCGCCTTCCTCATCGTTCACGCACTCGGCAACCTGCTTGCCTTTCGCGGTCCGGAAGCGCTCAACTCATATTCGCAGTTTCTAAAGAGCACCGGTGAGCTGCTGTGGGTGGCTCGAGCGGTGCTCATCATGTCGCTGGTGCTTCACGTCATCGCCGCTTACCAGCTGACGATGCAGAACCGCGCCGCGAGGCCGGTTGGCTATACGCGGCGCGAGCCCCAGGTTTCAACGCTCGCGTCGCGTACCATGCGCTGGGGAGGCGCGTTGCTGCTGCTTTTCATAGTCGTTCACATTCTCCACTTCACCACCGGCACCATCCGTCCGACCGGCTTCTTCAGCGTCGGCGATGTCTACGGCAACGTCGTCGGCAGCTTCCGGATCTGGTGGGTGGTGCTGTTCTACGTGATTGCAATGTTCGCCCTTGGAGCTCATGTCTACCATGGCGCGTGGAGCTCGGTCCGCACGATGGGATTCGCGCAGCCGTCGGAGAATCCATTGCATCGAAGAGCAGCGCTCGTCATCGCATTGTTCCTCTGGCTCGGCTTCACGGCGGTGCCCGTTGCCGTTCTGCTGGGTCTGATATCGTGACGGTGCAGCTGAATGCGCGAATCCCGACCGGTCCGCTCGAGAGGAAATGGGACAAGCACCGCTTCGAGATGAAGCTGGTGAGCCCGGCGAACAAGCGGAGATACAACGTGATCGTCGTCGGCTCCGGCCTGGCGGGCGGCGCGGCCGCCGCTACACTCGGTGAGCTCGGCTACAGCGTGAAGTGCTTCTGCTTCCAGGATTCGCCCCGTCGCGCGCACAGCATCGCGGCGCAGGGAGGAATCAACGCCGCCAAGAATTATCAGAATGACGGCGACAGTGTTCACCGTCTCTTTTACGACACGATAAAAGGAGGCGACTTCCGCGCCCGGGAAGCGAACGTGTACAGGCTGGCACAGGTGAGCCTCAACATCATCGACCAGTGCGTCGCTCAGGGTGTTCCCTTCGCGCGCGAGTACGGCGGGCTGCTCGCCAACCGGTCCTTCGGCGGTGCGCAGGTGTCGCGGACATTCTACGCCCGGGGGCAGACGGGACAGCAGCTCCTTCTCGGCGCGTACCAGGCACTCGAGCGCCAGATTTCCGCCGGCTCGGTGACGATGTATCCGCGGACGGAGATGCTCGACCTGGTGGTAATCGACGGTCACGCGCGGGGCATCGTGACCAGAGATCTCGTGACGGGCGAGGTCGCGTCACACGTTGCCGACGCGGTGGTGCTTGGCACCGGTGGCTACGCAAACGTCTTCTACCTCTCCACCAACGCGAAGGGGAGCAACGCGACGGCGATCTGGCGCGCGTACAAGCGGGGCGCCGCCTTTGCCAATCCCTGTTTCACCCAGATCCATCCGACGTGCATACCAGTGAGCGGCGAGTACCAGTCGAAGCTCACGCTGATGAGCGAGTCGCTGCGCAACGACGGTCGCGTGTGGGTGCCTCTCAAGGCGGGAGACAAGCGATCACCGAACGAGATCGCGGAGAGCGAGCGCGATTATTACCTCGAGCGGAAATACCCGAGCTTCGGCAATCTCGCGCCGCGCGACATCGCTTCCAGGGGTGCGAAGGAGGTTTGCGACGAGGGAAGAGGAGTCGGAGAGAGCGGGCTTGGCGTCTATCTCGATTTTGCGGATGCCATCCGTCGGGTGGGAGAAGACTCGATTCGCGAGCGCTACGGCAATCTGTTCGAGATGTACGAGCGGATCACCGACGAGAATCCCTACAAGGTCCCGATGCGAATTTTCCCGGCGGCGCATTACACCATGGGTGGGCTCTGGGTGGACTACAATCTGATGAGCACGGTACCCGGGCTGCATGTGATCGGCGAAGCCAACTTCTCCGATCACGGCGCCAACAGGCTCGGAGCGAGCGCCTTGATGCAGGGACTCGGGGACGGCTATTTCGTTCTCCCGAACACGATCGGGGATTACCTCGCGTCAAACCGGCTGGAGAAGGTCGACGCTCAACATGCCGCCTTTCGCGAGGCCGAGTCGAAGGTGGCCGCGTTGACCGAGAAGCTGCTGTCGATCGACGGGACGCGGACCGTCGACTCCTTCCATCGCGAGCTCGGTCATCTGATGTGGGATTACTGCGGGATGTCGCGAAATGAAGCGGGGCTGCGAACCGCACTGGCCAGAATTCCCGAGCTGAGGGAAGAGTTCTGGAAGAGCGTCAACGTTCCAGGGAGCGACCGCGAGCTGAACCAGGCGCTGGAGAAAGCGGGAAGGGTCGCGGATTTCTTCGACCTTGCCGAGCTGATGTGTCTCGACGCGCTGGAGCGAAAGGAATCGTGCGGCGGACATTTCAGGGAGGAGAGCCAGACGGCGGACGGAGAAGCGCTTCGCGACGACGAGCATTTCGCCTATGTCGCGGCCTGGGAATATGCCGGTACGGACGCGAGCCCGACGCTCCATAAGGAGCCTCTGGTCTTCGAGAACGTGAAGCTGTCGCAACGGAGCTACAAGTAATGAGATTCAGACTTCGCGTCTGGCGTCAGCCGAGCGCGACGGCCCATGGATCGCTCGTTGACTACGAAGCGAGGGACATCAGCGCGGACATGTCCTTCCTCGAGATGCTCGACGTCGTCAACGAGCGGCTGACGGAGAGCGGGGGAGAGCCGATCGCGTTCGATCATGACTGCCGCGAGGGAATCTGCGGATCGTGCTCGCTGATGATAAACGG
>JBGPLS010000281.1:0-3397 GCA_041486565.1 Gemmatimonadaceae bacterium | reverse complement strand
GTGAGCGAGCCCGGGCCAAGTGTGCTGTCAACCACTGCGTGGTAGCGACCCCCCGCGAGCTGATCGCGCTGGCTTTGCGTGAGGCAGAAGCCCCATCGCCGCGCGTAATACGATGTCACGTAGGGAATCGCGTTCGGCTGGTCGGGAAGCGAGTGGAGATATGGCTGGAGCTCCTCGAGAGTCAGCCATCGGTCGACCGGCTCGGAATAGCCGACCAGATGGAGATTGTTGCGAGCGAAGTCGACGATCCGCCGGCCGCTCTCGTCCTCGATGTACGCGCCTCTCGCGTTCCATTCGTCGGGGACCGTCCAGTCGAACGCCCGCGTTCCGCTCGGCACTGCGTGCACGGTGAGCCCGGGAACCAGCTTCGAGAGATAAGCAAGCGTCCGTCGCACCCCATCGCCGGTGATGCTGCGACAAATCGGAAACAGATCGCTCGCCCAGCGATGCATCTCGGCGCCGATCGCGGGCGTGGCGGCGCTCGGCGTCACACTCACGTGCCCGCGTCGGCGCGGGAGTGGGATTGCAATGCTGGCCCCCGCGACGCCCCGGTGACGATGACGGTGTCCATGTTTTCTGAGCTGTTCGTAGGGATATCCGGCAGACGCTACACCACGATGCCTCTGTGAATCGATCCCGCCGGCGGCATTATTGTCCGAAATATAGGCCCGTCAGGCAGGAACTCCACTCGACAATCCGCCAACCTTTTGCTGTCGGCAATGACCCGGCACCCTTCAGTTGAATAGTTTTGATGGGGCGGAACTTTAACCGGATTGAGATTTGGTGAAGAAGACAAGGCAGCTGCTGAACCTGATTCGCTCGAAGGACCTCGAATTCATAATGGAGGCGCACAACGGGCTGTCAGCTCGTGTCGTCGAGGAGGCAGGCTTCAAGGGGATCTGGGGCAGCGGCCTGAGCATGTCGGCCGCAATGGGCGTGCGCGACAACAACGAAGCTTCGTGGACGCAGGTCCTCGAGGTCCTCGAGTTCATGAGCGACGTCACGAGCATACCCATTCTCCTCGACGGCGATACCGGTTACGGAAACTTCAACAACATGCGCCGCCTCGTGAGCAAGCTGGAGCAGCGCAAAGTCGCCGGCGTCTGCATCGAGGACAAGCTGTTTCCGAAAACGAACTCCTTCGTCGGCGACGCCCAGCCACTCGCCGATATGGACGAGTTCTGTGGCAAGATCAAGGCGGCCAAGGATACCCAGCTCGACGACGATTTCGTCGTCGTCGCCCGTCTGGAAGGCTTCATCTCCGGTTGGGGCTTGAAGGACGTGATGACGCGGGCCGAGGCCTATCACGCTGCAGGGGCCGATGCGCTGCTCGTGCACAGCAAGAAATCCAATCCTTCCGACATCAACGCGTTCATGAAGGAATGGGACGACAGGTTGCCGATCGTGATTGTGCCAACCAAGTACTACTCGACGCCCACCGACCATTTTCGCCAGCTCGGCATCAGCCTCGTTATCTGGGCGAACCACAACCTTCGCTCATCCATCAGGGCGATGCGCGCGACAAGTGCCAGGATTTTCGCCGACGAGAGCCTGATCAACGTCGAGGGAGCGATCGCCACCGTCGCCGACATTTTCCATCTCCAGGGCGCCGATGAACTCGAGAGCGCCGAGAAGAGATACCTGCCGGCGTCGGGCAAGAGCTGGAACGCGATCGTCCTTGCCGCGAGCCAGGGGGAAAAGTTCGGCGATCTCACCCGTGACATACCAAAGACGCTGTTGAAGGCCAATGGCGTGCCGATCCTCACCAGCCAGATTGACAGCTTCAACCGCATGGGAATTACCGATATCACGGTCGTCCGCGGGTTTGCAAAGGACGCTATCACTTTTCCTGGAATCAAGACGGTCGACAACGATGAGCACGCTGCCACCAAGGAGCTTTATTCGCTTTTCGTCGCCTGCGACTCGATCAAGGGGAACACCGTGATTTCCTACGGGGACATACTCTTCAAGGATCATGTCCTCCACGAGCTTATCAACAGCGAAGGCGATATCTCGATTGTCGTCGACGCCGACTGCGACTTTAGGAACAGCTACACCGACTTCGTGCAGAACGACGTGCCCTATGCGCGCTCGGCTTTCGATCGCGCCGTGGTGCTAAGGAGGATGTCGTCGACGCTCGAGCGGGCGTCGGTAAACGGCGAGTTCATCGGACTCTGGAAGGTGAACCAGCGTGGCGCTGCGGCTGTGAAGGCCGCGCTCGGCCGCTTCTCCCAGCGCGATAACATGAGGTCGCTGCGGATGGCGGATCTCTTCACCGAGCTGGCGCGGGAGACGAGGGTCTCGGTGATCTACACGAAGGGCGCATGGATGGACGTGGACAGTATCGTCGACCTGACCCATGCAAGCGAAATGCAATGATAGACACTGGTCGGTTCGGACGGCTGTTGAAGGATTACGGCTTTACGGTCTACTGCGGTGTCCCCTGTTCCTATCTCAAGGATCTCATCAACTTCGCGGTCAACGAGTGCGAGCTGATCATGGCGGCGAATGAAGGCGATGCCGTCGCGATCTGCGCGGGAGCCCAGCTGGGTGGCAGAAAGTCCGTGTTCCTGTGCCAGAATTCGGGGCTGACCAACGCAACTTCACCCCTCACGTCCCTGATCTACACCTTCAAGATTCCGCTGCTCGGCATCGTCAGCCTGCGCGGCGAGCCGGGTGGCAAGCCGGATGAGCCGCAGCACGAGCTGATGGGTCAGATCACCACCGACTTTCTCGATCTCATGCGCATCAGGTGGTCGTTTCTCGCGACCGGACAGGAAGAAGCCGAGCGACAGCTCGAAGTGGCCAACCGGATCATCGAGTCGGGAGAGCCGTTCTTCTTCGTAATCAAGGCCGGCACTTTTTCCAGGGAGGAGCTCAGAAAGAAGTCGACCGGTGCCCCGCAGATCGAAAAAGGGAGCTACACCGTCGGCTCGGGCTCGCCGACGCTTCCAACACGTTTCGGCGCACTGTCGTCCCTTGCATCGCTGGCTTCGAGCAACACGGTGTTTCTCGCAACCACCGGATTTACCGGACGCGAGCTGTACGAAGTCGGCGACGTCGAAAACAATTTTTACATGGTCGGCTCGATGGGCTGCATCAGCTCGCTCGGCCTCGGCCTGGCACTGGCTCGTCCCGAGCTCCGCGTGGTCGTGATCGACGGCGACGGCTCGATTCTGATGCGAATGGGCGCCGCCGCAGTCGTCGCGGCGTACGCTCCGCCGAACCTCGTGCACGTTCTGCTCGACAACAACGCGCATGATTCGACCGGTGGACAAAAGACAATTTCGGACCGGATCGACTTCATCGGATTCGCCGAGTCAGTCGGATATGGGAACGCGTTTTACGCCTCTAATCTCGAAGAGCTCGAGTCCTTCGTCCGCGAGGCCCTCGAGTC
>JBGPLS010000280.1:0-3398 GCA_041486565.1 Gemmatimonadaceae bacterium | reverse complement strand
CGAAGCGGCGATGCGATGGTGGCTTTCCAGCGGATCGGACGCAGCGTCGGTCGTCGCCAGGACTTCGATGTTGAACCGTTCGAATAGTGCGCGTGGCCGATACTCGGGCGAAGCGAGCTTTTCCGCGATCTCATCGTAGATCGCCTGGGCTGTGTCGCCGGCGAGTTTTCGCGCGATCGCGAAGACTTCGTGCAGCTCGTAGCTCAGCCATGCGGCCGTCGGAGTCCCGCGAAACAGGTGGAAACGATCTCCGAGCTGCTGCCACACAGCTCGCGGATTCACGGGGTTTGCTCTCCCTCCCCCTCCGACGGGAGCGACACCCATCTGCTCCATCGGCACTCCCTGAGAATAGAGCATCCGCAGGATATAGTGATCGGGAAGCACGATGAGTGCGGCCGGCTCCGGGAACGGCGTGTCGTCGGCGAGTATTCGCGCGTCGACGTGACCGTGCGGACTGACGATGGGGAGCGTCCGGGTCTCGTCGTATATCTCGCGCGCGATGCGCCGAACCGTCGGATCGGGATCGAAGAAACGGTTCTCGTTCAGCGGCATGATTCTACACGCCGCTGAATGCGCTGAACCCTCCGTCCACCGGGATCACAGCTCCCGTGACGAATGAGGCAGCATCGCTGCACAGCCACTGGACTGCTCCGACCAGCTCTTCCGACTTGCCGAACCGGCCCATCGGGGTCGCCTCCAGGATTTTCCGGGAGCGCGGTGTGTAGTCGCCGTTCGAGTCGACGAGCACGGCGCGGTTCTGCGTCGTGATGAAAAAACCCGGAGCGACGGCGTTGACGCGTACCCCGCCGCCGTATCTCCTGGCGAGATCGACCGCCATCCATCGAGTGAAGCTGTCGATGCCTGATTTCGCGACGGAGTACGCGAGCACGCCGCTGAGCGCGCGCATCGCGGCCATCGAAGAGATGTTCACCACCGAGCCGGAGTTCCGTTTCGCCATCGCTTCCGCGAATACGAGCGTCGGAATCACGGTGCCGTGGAGATTGAGCCGGAGTGCTTCCTCGAACGCATCCATCGGCACGTCGAACACCGGGCGATCGTCGTTGCGCGCGCGCGCAACATTTCCACCTGCGGCATTGACCAGAATGTCGACTGACTCCCATTTCTTCAGCACCACGTCGCGCGCTGACCTCAGCTGTTGTTCGTCGAGCACGTCCGCGACGAGCGCGGTCGCATCGAACCCGTTGCGCCGAATCTCATCGGCTTTGGACTCGGCTTCATCCGCCCGCCTGCCGAGCACGGCGATCCTCGCGCCGGCGCGGGCAAGTCCGGAGGCTAGTGCTCCACCCAGGACGCCGTAGCCTCCGGTGACGACGGCAACCTTGCCGCTCAGATCGAATGGATTCGCGTTCATTTCAGGGGGTGAGATGATGTCGCGAGAAGAATGTGGGGTCGATGTACGGACGCCGCCAGACGAATCAGGGGATGAAACAGGCCTTCAAAGCAGCCTGCGGCCACGTTAAACATTCCGCTAAGGTGCTCGCCCGGCGCCTATCCGCGAGGTTATTTCGTATCCGGTACCTGCAAATGGCACGTCCCCAACTCGACACCGGAACACCCATCATGCGGATTCCACTCGACGCCATTCGTGAAGCGGCCGAACGCACGGCGCTGCACCTGCACCGCACGCCGATGCTTTCATCGCGCAGCCTGGGTGAGCGTGCCGGCGTGCGCCTCGATCTCAAGTGCGAAAGCTTTCAAAAGACCGGCTCCTTCAAGCCCCGTGGCGCTCTCAACGTCGTGTTGTCGCTCTCCGCGGAGCGGCGTGCGTGCGGCCTCGTTACAGTGTCTGCCGGCAATCACGCCCAGGCCGTGGCGTGGGCGGCGCGGATCGTGGGTGTGCCATGCACCGTCGTCATGCCAGCGGATGCGCCGCGCTCGAAGATGGACGCCGTCCTCGGCTATGGCGCGACGATCGTGGCGCACGCGGATCGCGCGACGCTCTTCGACCGGCTACGCGAAGAAGAAGCCCGCACCGGTGCGACATTCGTGCATCCGTTCGACGACCCGGTCGGGATCGCGGGAGCGGGCACCATCGGACTCGAGATCGTCGAGCAGGTACCCGACGTCGACTGCGTGGTCGTGCCGATTGGCGGTGGCGGACTCATGGCCGGCGTTACCTGCGCCGTGAAAGCGCTACGTCCCGAGTGCCGAGTGGTGGGCGTCGAGCTCGCGGCCGGACCCGGCATGACGCCGGCGCTCGCGGCCGGCAAGCCCGTGCCGGTCATACGTCCGCCGACGCTCGCGGATGGATTGACGCCGCCCTTCGTGGGCGCCGTGCCGCTCGAGGTTGCGCAGCAGGCGCTGGATGACCTGGTGCTCGTGACGGAAGAAGAAATTATGGAAGCGATGCGCGCGCTCCTCGTTCGCGCCAAGCTTTACGTCGAGGGTTCCGGCGCCGCAGCGACGGCCGCGTTGCTTGCCGGCAAGGTGAAGGTTCGCGATGGCGCCAAGGTCGTCGCGATCGTCTCGGGCGGGAATGTAGATCCCGAACGCATTCTCGCACTATTCGCGACCGGTGTCACCGGCGCGACGGAGGTGGGCCCGTGAAAGTTCTCTTCGTCAACGAGCCCGGAGTGCACGAGCTGCTGAGCATGCAAGCGTGCATTCCGCTCATGCGCGACGCTTTGATCTCACTTGCGAAAGGCGACGTGGTGTTGCCGCTCCGCAGCAAAGTGCGCCTGCCCGACAGCTCCGGCATTCTGGGTCTCATGCCCGGGTACCTCGGGCATCCGGAGAGCTTCGGCCTCAAGGTCGTGACGGTGATGCCCGGAAACCATGGGACCCCATACGATTCGCACCAGGGTGTTGTCATGCTGTTCGGGGTCGAGCATGGCGAGCCTTTAGCGATTCTCGACGCGACGGCCATTACCGCCATCCGCACTGCCGCGGCGTCGGCTGCTGCAACGGATGCATTAGCGAATTCGGATGCCGGAGATCTCGCGTTGCTGGGCTCGGGCGCTCAGGCGCGCACGCATCTCGCTGCGATGCAGCGCGTGCGCTCTCTGAGCCGCGTGCGGGTGTGGAGTCGTAACCGCGCCAACGCCGCGCGCTTCGCGCGTGAAGAGGGTGAGCGCCGCGGGCTCGTGATTGAGGTTGCGGCGAGTGCTGAAGAGGCTGTGCACGACGCCGACCTGGTCTGCACGACGACGGCGGCGCGCGAACCTGTACTACGCGGCGAGTGGCTCGCGCCCGGTGTGCATGTGAACGCCGTCGGGTCCTGCTTTTCGACCAGCCGAGAGCTCGACACCGAAGCGGTCCGTCGCTCGCGCTTCTTTACCGACTGTCGCGAGTCGTGCCTGAACGAAGCCGGCGATTTCCTGATCGCGCGCGGCGAAGGCGCCATTGGCGACGCGCATTTGCTCGGCGAGCTGGGCGAT
>JBGPLS010000279.1:0-3428 GCA_041486565.1 Gemmatimonadaceae bacterium | reverse complement strand
GCTCTCGATCGGCGCGATCGACTTCGGAATCCTGGTGCACGGCGCCGTGGTCATGGTCGAGAACATCCACCGGCAGCTCGCGCGCAGATACGGCACGAAATACAATCTCATCGACGTCATCGTCGAGGCGGCATCGGAGGTGGACCGCCCGATCGTGTACGCGATCGCGGTCATCGTCGCCAGCTTCCTGCCGATCTACGTCCTGTCCGGTCCTTCAGGCCGCCTCTTCAAGCCGATGGCCGACACAACGATCTTCGCCCTGATTGGGGCGCTCCTGGTTACACTCACGGTCCTCCCTGTGCTCTGCGCCTGGGTGCTCAGAAAAGGCGTGAAGGAACGACGCAACCCTGCCTTCGAATGGATCCTTGGGCGCTATCGGACGGGGCTCGACTGGAGTCTCTCTCACACCCGCGAGGTGCTGTGGGGCTGCGGCGGCGTCGCGGTGGCCTCGGTGGTCGTGTGGCTGAACCTCGGCGGCGAGTTCATGCCGAAGCTTGACGAAGGCGCGCTCTGGGTGCGGGCGACGATGCCGTACACGATTTCATTCGAGGAGTCGTCGAAGATCGTGCCGCAGGTGAGGGCGATCATCGGTTCCTTTCCCGAGGTGACGACGGTCGCGTCGGAGCACGGACGGCCGGACGACGGCACCGACCCTACGGGTTTCTTCAACGCCGAGTTTTTCGTCGCGCTCAAGCCGTACCGCGAGTGGCACGGCCACTATCGCACCAAGGCCGAGCTGATCGAGGCAATTGACAGGAAGCTCGCAGTGTTTCCCGGAGTCACCTTCAACTACACGCAGCCGGCACAGGACGCGGTAGATGAAGCCGAAACCGGACTCAAAAGCTCGCTCGACGTTAAGGTCTTTGGTCCCGACCTCGTCCTTCTCGAGCAGCGCGGCAACCAGATTAAGCGGGTGTTGAGTGGAGTCCGCGGCATAACCCGTGTCACGCTGGTGCAGGAGCTCGGGCAGCCGAGTCTCACCGTCAGCGTGGACCGCGCGAAGATCGCGCGTTACGGGCTGAACGTCGCCGACGTGAACGGTCTGATCGAGGCTGCCGTCGGGGGATCGGCGGCGACGCAGGTCGTGCAGGGCGAGCGTCTCTTCGATCTCGTCGTTCGGCTTCAACCACAATTCAGGGAATCGCCGGAACAGATCGGGAACATTCCCATCGCCACCCCGTCCGGGGGGCAAATTCCGCTGCGCGAGGTGGCTGACATCCAGATCGCGAACGGTGCGTCGTTCATTTACCGGCAGGACAACTCGCGCTACATCGGCGTTCAATACGCGATCGAAGGTCGCGACCTGGCGAGCGCCGTCGATGAGGCGAGAAGCGCTATGGCGGCGAAGGTGAAGCTGCCACCGGGCTACCGGGTGGTCTGGGGTGGAGAGTTCGAGGAATACACCGGATCTCGGCGTCAGTTGCAATTCGTGCTGCCGATCACAGTCGCGCTGATTCTGATACTGCTGTTCGGGCTCTACCAGAATTTCAAGTTCCCGATCATCACCGTGGTGGGCGTTCTCGTATCGGCGCCGCTCGGAGGACTGCTCGCGCTCCTTCTCACGCGCACGTCGTTCTCGGTGTCGTCGGGGATCGGCTTCCTCGCGCTACTCGGAGTGTCGGTGCAGACTGCGGTTGTCTACATATCGTGCGCCAACGAGCTGCGTCTCGGCGGCCTCGGGATTCCCGAAGCAACGCGCGAAGCGGCGCTGCTTCGACTGCGTCCAATCATGATGACGGCACTCGTCGCCGCACTTGGGCTCTTGCCGGCAGCTGTCTCTACCGGCGTCGGATCCGATTCGCAGAGACCATTCGCGATAGTGATCGTCGGCGGGCTGTTCTCGCGACTGTTGATCAGCGTTTTCCTGATGCCCGTGCTGTACGGAATGGCGGCGCGAGAGGGAGACCATCTCGAGGTCTAGCGGTCATGGCCGGGCCCCGGCGAGCGCGTACGCGACGACCAGTGAATCGCCCGAATCGTCCACTTTGTCTTCGCCCTCGACAATACCATCAGCTCGGCGCCCGAAGAGTCGATCGTTCGGCCCTTGAACGTTCCCTTTGTTGTGCTGGTTCCGGTGACCCAGGCGGCGTCACCCTGAACCGTCGCTTGCAGTGGCGAACGAACGCTCGCCACTGTTCTCGCGAATTCGACGTCAGCCAGGAGGTGGTGCGCGCGATACTCCTGGCGCGTCTCCACGTCCCCGCTCTCGAGGATGACAACATCGGATGCGAGCAGCGCGAGGACTGCGGTCGTGTCGCCTGCAGCAAGCGCGGAGTGAAATCGCTCTACGGTGGCCACGACCGCCGATGAATCCGGATGAAGGTCCGAGACAGCGCTCGTTTCGGTGGTTCGGGGTAATGCCGCGAGCACCGGGAGAGCAGCCAGACCGGAGATTGCCATAACGATTCGGCGAAACACAACAGGAGGTATCATGGCACCGGGGCTAAGGTAGAAGGGGTCATTCGGCGGCATCCGCGGAGCTAATTGTGCCGCCGAAGTCCGTCGTCGGCAGTGTCGGGTACGATGGTGATGCCGCGCCGGCCGCCACTGCGCGCAGCGAGCGCTGCTTCCAGAGCGAGTAGACGGCGGGGATCACGACGAGCGTGAGCACCGTGCTCGAGATCATGCCGCCCACCATCGGTGCGGCGATGCGCTTCATCACGCTCGCGCCCGCGCCGCTCCCCCACATGATCGGCAGCAGCCCCGCAATGATCGCCGTCACCGTCATCATCTTCGGCCGCACACGATTGACCGCGCCTTCCACCACCGCCTCGTAGAGGTCGCGCAGCGTCGGGCGCGCGGCAGTCGCACAACGCTTCTTCCACTCGATGTCGAGATAGATCAGCATCACGACCCCGGTTTCGGCCGCGACGCCGGCGAGCGCGATGAACCCGATTGCCACCGCCACCGACCAGTTGTACCCGAGCGCCCAGACGAACCAGATCCCGCCGAGGAGCGCGAACGGCAGCGAGAGCATGACGATCAGCGTTTCGCCCACGCTCTTGAAGTTGAAGTAGAGAAGCAGGAAGATGATCGCCAGCGTCGCCGGGATGACGAGCTTCATCTTCTCCTTCGCCCGCTGCATGTACTCGTACTGGCCGCTCCAGACGATCGTGTAGCCCGGCGGCAGCGTAATCATGTTGCTCACCATCCTCTGTGCATCCTCCACGTAACCGCCGATGTCTCGGCCGACAACGTCGACATAGACCCACGCCGTCGGCATTGCGCCCTCGGTGCGCACGACCATCGGCCCGGCGACTTGCCTGATGGTTGCGAGTTGGCCAAGCGGCACCTGCGCAGTTCCCGCCGACATGGCCGAGCCGCCCGTCGTGCCGGATCCCATCGCTCCAGCGCTCGATGCGCTCGATGCGCTCGATGCGCCAGCTCCGATGTCGTGACTCGTTGGAACCAGCACTGACGCCAGACGC
>JBGPLS010000278.1:0-3430 GCA_041486565.1 Gemmatimonadaceae bacterium | reverse complement strand
GGCGGAGTGGACACGCTGGTGATCGAGCCGCGCTACAGCTCGCACGCCCATATGACGAGCGAGGAGCGAGCTGAAATTGGCATTCCCGACGGGTTCCTCCGGTTGAGCATCGGCATCGAGGACGCAGACGACATCATCGCCGACATCGAACAAGCACTTCAGTAGGAAAGCATGATCCGGCTTCAGGACGTCGCCAAGGAATACACCCGCGCGCGTGTGGCTTTGAGCCACGTCACTTTTCAGGTGAAGCGGGGCGAGTTCGTCTTCCTCATCGGACCGAGCGGCTCGGGTAAGACGACGATCCTCAAGCTCCTCTACATGGAAGAGAAGCCGACGCACGGCGACGTGTGGGTGAACGGAATTCACTCCAGGACGGCGAAGCGCAGCGAGATCTCGCAGCTTCGCCGGAAGCTGGGGATCGTCTTCCAGGAGTTCCGCCTGCTCGACGACCGCACCGCCGAACAGAACGTCGCGTTTGCCCTCGAGGTCACGGGCGTGCCGAAGTCCACTATCCCGGCGAAGGTCGCGCGGGTAATGAATCAGGTCGGCCTCGCGTCGAAGGCGACGCAGATGCCGAGGCAGCTCTCCGGCGGCGAGCAGCAGCGCGTGGCGATCGCGCGCGCGCTCGTCAACGAGCCATACTTCATTCTCGCCGACGAGCCGACGGGAAATCTCGACGAGCGGGCAACACGCGGAGTTTTTCAACTCCTCAAGGACATCAACGCCAGCGGGACCTCGGTGATCATGGCGACGCACGACCTCGAGATGGTGCGCAGCACCGAGTTCCGGACGGTCGAGCTCAACCACGGTCGCGTAGTTTTCGATTCGGCCGAAAAGCCTCCGCCCGAGACGCGGTATACGCCGCTCATAGGGCAACCCGTGATCGGCGGGCCGCTCGAGAACAACTGGCCGCCCCCGCCGGAGTCAAGAAAGTAGATGCTCGCACTGCGCGAAGCATTGAACGCCTCCCGGCGCGCTCCGCTTCTCAGCGGGCTCGGCATCCTCACGATCGGCTTCTCGCTCTTCGCCTTCGGATTGTTCGGGCTCGTTGCGGTCAACCTGCGCCAGGCGCTTCGGTCAGTCGAAGAGCGGGTCGAGGTCCGGGCCTTCGTCGCCGAGGGAACTCCGGCAGAGGCCGTCGTAGCCGCGATGAGCGACATCGGCGCGTTTCCCGAAGTCGCTCACGTGGATTTCGTCACCCAGGAGGGTGCGCTCGAGCGCGCACGCAAGGACCTCGGCGAGTTCAGCGACGTGTTCGAGGGGGCGACACTCCCGGCGTCGATAGACATTCACCTTCGCGCCGGGTTGCGCGATCCGACAACGGTAAAGGCGGTGGCCGAGCGAGTGAAGTCGTACCAGTTCGTGGACGACGTCCGCTACGGCGAGGAGTGGGTCGAGAAGCTCTATCGGCTGCGCGGAATCGCGACCGCGGCGGGGACGGCGCTTGGCCTCGCCTTCGCCGCGGTCTCGGTGATCATCATCGGCGCGACAATTCGCGTCTCGGTGCTGGCGCGGGAGAAGGAGATCTCGATCATGCGCCTCGTCGGGGCGACGGACGCTTTCGTCCGCGCCCCTTTCCTCATCGACGGCTTCATCAAAGGAATACTCGGCGGATTGCTCGCTCTCTTGCTCACGTGGATCGCCTACCGGCTGATCGACACGCGCTTTCTCAAGCTCGTGTTTTTCGACGGACGGCTGATATTCGCCGGGATACTTGGCGGGGCGTTGATCGGCGTCGCCGGAAGCGCGACCTCGGTGTGGAGGCATCTACGACGCATCTGAGGACCCGTTACCCGGTACCCGCTACCCGTTACCCGGTACCCGCTACCCGTCACCCGCTACCCGCTACCCGCTACCCGTTAAGAATGGCGTATTTGGCCGCGGGGATCGCGCTTCTCGGCGCGACTGCCCTGCCGGCGCAGGACCAGGGGGAAGAGAAGCTCAGGCAGCAGCAGGAGGAGCTGGCGCGAATCCGGCGGGAGCGCGAAGCGCTCCAGCAGCGAATGCGCGGACTTCAGAGCAAGGCGCACGACATCTCCGAGGAAGTTGACAACCTCAATCGCCAGCACAGCGCGACGGTGCGCGTGGTGCACTCTCTCGATCAGCAGCTTACGACTCTCAATGGAGAGGTCGAGCACACCACCGCGAACCTCGTCCGGGCGCAGGACGAAGTCCAGGTGAAGCGTGCCATACTCGGCAGGAGACTGGTGGAGATTTACAAGCGCGGTCCCCTGTACACGATGGAGGTCATGCTATCCGCAAAATCATTCGCCGACCTCGTCGCACGGTACAAGTACTTGCACATTCTCGCCCAGCGCGATCGCGCCGTGCTTCACAGAGTCGATCAGCTGCGGACGATGATCATCGGCCAGCGGCGCCAGCTCGTGTCACTCCAGAACGGTGTCGAGCAGAACCGCTCCGACAAGGCGGAGGAGGCGATTCGCCTCGGGGCGCTGGAACGGACGCGTGTGAAAAGCCTGGCGAAGGTGCAGCAGGACGCGAAGAGGGCGAAGGAACGCCTGGCTCAGCTCGCAAAGAGCGAGGCGCGACTGAATAACGTCATCGCCGGTTTCGAGGCGGCGCGGCGGCGCGCGGCGTCACGCGCTGGAGGAGCACCGGCCGCGCCGAGCTCCATCCGCACCTCCGACTACGGTCGCCTCGACTGGCCGGTAGACGGCGACATCATCTACCGCTTCGGTCGCGTCATCAATCCCAACAACACCACTACCCGGTGGAACGGCATCGGCATTGCGGCCGCTGAAGGGACGCAGGTGCATTCAGTCTCCGCCGGCGAAGTCGTCCTCGCTGACGTGATGGGAACGTACGGTAACACGGTGATCGTCCAGCACGGTGGCGGCGACTATTCGGTCTACGGCTCGCTCGAGAGGATGTCGGTCTCAAAGGGCGCGCGCGTTTCGAAGGGTCAGATACTCGGGACCATCGGCGCGACCGACCCCGCGCTTCCGCCCCATCTCCATTTCGAGATACGACGCGGCGGTCCGGCCGTGGATCCGCTGGACTGGTTGCGTGGGACGCAGTAGCAAGCCGGGTGCGGCGAAGAAACTCCCGCGCCGCAAGCGCGTCTCGAACGTGATAGAGACGCCCACGGTTGATGACGCCGAGACCACGGACCGCAGAATGTTGGAGAGGCTGAGGAGCTACATCGAGTAAACGCTTGCTCTGACTGGCGTTGGGTCAGTTTCAACCAGGCCGCGACGCGTGGTGCTCACAGAGAAAATCACCGAGAAAGACACAGCGGCGAGCGGATAGCTTTGTCAGCCGCCGGCCGCTAGCGAAACAACATGGAACCTGCCGGGATGGAATGATCCAGCTTTGAGCAACCCTCGATGTCATCATCCGGGGTGGCGGATTTCAAGAACCTCAAGGTCTGGCAGAAGGCGCATATAATGGCCCTCGACACTCATCGTGT
>JBGPLS010000277.1:0-3450 GCA_041486565.1 Gemmatimonadaceae bacterium | reverse complement strand
GCGGGCACGTGGAAGGGCACGAACATGCCGATGGGATCGGACTCGGTGGTCGCGAAGTGGACGCAGGTTTGCGCAGCTGGATCGTGCAAGGGCACCGTCGAGGGCTCCAAGGTAACGATCCAGGCCGCGTACACGATCTCCGGAGACAGCGCGGTTGGGGTCAGCCAGCCCTTCGCAAGTCCTGCCGCCAAGGGAGCGAACGTGATCGACAACTGGGTTGTCCGCGTGAGCGGCGACAATGCGACGGGAACGGGAGCGATGACGCTGGCCTCCAAGCCTGACTCGGTTGTGATGCGCTACCATTTTGCGGGAAGCCGCGTGCGCTGAGTCTTAAGGCAACAGCGGCGAACGGACGGGCCGGGTGGCGCCCGGCCCCAGTCCGTCAGCTACAATGGACTGACTCGATTTCGAGTGGGATTGTTCGCTGACGGGCTGAGGCGGACAAGAGGGGCAAGGAGTGGGCAGAGCCGCTAACACGCGCTCTTCGCCCCTGATGGTTCTGGGGGGCGTCGCCTGTCGTGTTTCCTCTACTCTATTTCGAGAAATTCATAAATACGTCTCCGCCGCTGACCTCGGGAGCGCCAGCTCCCGGCTTTACGTTCTTGCGAACCCACTCACCGGCGCGGCGGGTGGATTCTTCGCATCCTGCCTTGTCGTTGTAGATGGATACGCTAGTGACCGTATCCCCCTCGCGCGTCGCGTAGTAGTTGACGAAGCCGGGAATCCCGGTGATCAGCGCCTTTACCTCGTCGCTCTTGGAGGACATTGCGTCGGCAAGTGCCCCGGCATTCCTGTAACGGCGGACTGTGGCGTACATTGACAGCTCCTGGTTGAAGTCGGCGTGCTGCCGAAATGGGCTGCGCAAGTTCGAGTGTCAAGAGCGGCGACGATGTGCACCGCGAAGCGGTAGCGACTCGCACGAAGTTGCGGGCGTCACGCGACGCGATCGAACGGACGCCACGCATAGACACAAGGAAGGTTCACGCTGAACGGCGCCAAATTCTGGCGTGAGCCAAGAGTCTTACGCGGTAACAAGCAACTACGGACGGGGTGGGATTCGAACCCACGGTACGCTATGAACGTACACACACTTTCCAGGTTTGAACGATCTAGCCCGTTTTCGGCTAACCTAGCCGCTCTCCGTCGTTTGGCATTTTGCCTAACCGAACACCAGTTGACCGATAACCGACTTTAGCCGACTCAAAGGACACAAAAAAGACACAGTAGGATTATTATTGCCGTGCGGCCATCTCTGACGGAGTGAGCATTTTCGATTTCACAAAGGTTGTCGACGCGCTGAAGCTGAGTCCAAAGATCTTGCTCGGGGTTGCGATGGCGTCGGGCGTAGCTCTATTCGCTCCGCTCCGTTTTCTGAAACAGTTAGGCCTTGAGACTCTCGTCGCGTTCGCTCGGGGATGGATCGGAGCTGCCTTTCTGCTTTCAGCCGTCATGCTCATCGCCCACGCACTCGCCAAACCGGCCGCGCGCAGCGAAGCACGCATTGGCCAGTGGTTCCTCCTTCGGAGGAGCCGCAAGTCACTGGTTCACTTGAGCCCGCAGGAAAGGAGAGTCGTAAAAGACTTTGTCGCGCGGAAGGAAACCACGCGGATTTATCCCATTAGCGACGGTGTGGTCGAGGGTCTGGTTCGGAAGAGTGTATTGTATCGTCCCACTTCGTTGGCTGTTCATGGAGAGTGGTTCTCCTATAACATTCAAACATGGGTGTACAACGAGGTAGAAAAGCGGCCCCACTTACTCGACGGGGCCGCTGACCCTGAAGAAGAGTACGAGAGGGATTAGTCGCCGTTGACCACAGCAGCGAGAACTGCGACCGGGTCGGCTTGCTGATAGATAGCAAGCGTCTTGGTGCTCTTCCCGACAAGGGGCGTTCTGCAATTCGGACAAATGAAGGTCTGATCACCTTGCTTGGCCGGATCGGTAGGACGCAAAGCGCTGGCAATGCCGCGGGTTGTGATAGGGACTTCTGGCCCGGGTTTGTTGATTGCTCGCAACTCCTGATTGCCTGGCACCTGGCCTCCTCCCTGATTGGCATACTCCTCGATCTCTTCTGCGCTCATGCTCTCGAGGATGCGCTGTCGGAGCTCGAACGCACGCCGTTGTGGATCGTAGATCAGGGAATCTGTTCAGCAGGAGGCTACTTTATTCGCGGCCGGCCGCAGTTGTTGCTTCAGACAGCTGCGGTGCTCCCGTAGCACCGCCACGCCAGCCCAACCGCCTCGCTACGTCAGGACGAGCAAGAAGTTGCTCATTTCCAGTTGAGAGTTGCGGGTTCATTTCCTTCATCAGGGCGATGACATTAATCGGAGGCAGTTGCAGTGCACCGTTAAGTCCGCGGCCGGTCAAAGAACTAATCGCCTCTCGCGCGTAAGGGAGCAATATCGACGGTGCATGAGTGAACACAAACGTATCGAATGGGACAGACTGCTCCTCTCCTACTCGATGAAAAACCCCTGCCATCGTGACGCTGACACTCTCCGGCCTTTGCCGAGTCGGTTGGACCGTCAAAGTGATCACCACAACGAACCGATCATCTCCCTGAACTCGCCAATCCCAACCGAAATTGACGTTGGAAAGGGTATTCTCAGGCAATCCCTCGTGGCTCGCCAGCCCTTCAAAGTGCTGCTCGTGCGAGAAAACCCGCTCGAGGTTGTAGCCCGACAGCGGGACATCGTTGGTCGTGTTCATCCAGTTGCCTCCGTGTAAGGCGCTGACTGGGCTGGCACGTTGAGCTGCGTCTCTAATCGACGGTCTAGATACGGCTGCATGGATATGACATCTGGATACTGAATATCCTCAACCCGTATGCGCTTGACGACATATTGGCGGTGAACTGGAGGCTCAATCGGAACGTCGGCAGTCGTTGGTTGACCACGCCACCCGGCGAGTAGTCGAACGTTCTCCGGGTTCGCATCCAGTAAAAAAAGAAGTGCGTTCACCGCGGCATTCGGAACAACCTTTCCCTGCTCCCATCGAATATCTGTTTTCGCGCCGGTGCCCAATAGATGCTCGAACTCCACCCGATTCAATGCGAGGCGTTCGCGAAGGTCGGCGATTTGGAATGGGAGAAATACGCGCATGACACGCTTTGCGTATTCTCCGGCGCGTTGATCAGTGGCCTCCATTTGGCCAGGCAGATAGAAACGCTCCCCGCACTGTTCGCACCGCATGAACTCGTCTCCGACTGGCACCTTCTGTCGCCCGAAGGTAATCTCTCGCTCTTCGATAGTGGCGCTCGCCGTGCCGCCGCAAACGGGGCAGTTATAATCCATAGTGTCTTCTCGCATTATCGTCTCTTGAATTGAATCACGAACGCTCGTCCCGTCGCATCGATTTGAAGCTTCATGTAAATGCGGATACCGTTGTACTCAGTTTGGTAAACGTCCTGCCACAGACCTTGCGCTACAGCAATAGCGTTGGTGGCGAGCATCG
>JBGPLS010000276.1:0-3462 GCA_041486565.1 Gemmatimonadaceae bacterium | reverse complement strand
TCGCGCGCGGCGGCGCTCAAACGTCGCGTGCAGCAGGAGCTCTGGGATCCCACGCGCGAGTTCTTCTTTCACGAGTTCGCGCACGACGAGAAGGACGGTGTCCGTGCAAAGACGCTCACCTACCAAACTGGCCCGCATGCCGGCGATCCCCACGGTCGCGAGCTCATTGGCTACGTGCCCTGGCAGTTCGAGCTGCCCGACTCCGCGTACTCGAGCGCCTGGCGCTATCTCATGGACAGCGCGCGATTCTACGCCGCATATGGCCCGACCACGACGGAGCGGCACGATCCGCTGTTCTACGTTTCCTCGCGCTGCTGCTGGTGGAGCGGCAACTCGTGGCCCTACGCCACAACACAGACGCTCGCCGCGATGGCCAACCTGTTGGAGGATTACACGCAGTCCTACGTCACCAGGCGCGACTACCTCGAGCTGCTGCGTGTCTACACGCGCACCCAGCGCCTGAACGACCGGCCGTTCGTGGCCGAGGGCGCAAATCCCGACAACGGTTCGTGGGACGGTTTCAACACCTTCGATCACAGCGAGCACTACTTCCACTCCGGCTATGTGGATCTCGTAATCACGGGGCTGGTCGGCCTGCGCCCGCGCGCCGATGACACGCTCGAGGTGAGCCCGCTCGCCCCGGACGCATGGCCCTGGTTCGCCCTCGACGACGTGGACTACCACGGCCACCGCGTGAGCGTCCTGTGGGACCGCGACGGCAGCCGGTACCATCGCGGCACCGGGCTCACGCTGCTCGTGGACGGACGCGTCGCGGGGCGCATCTCGCGCCTCGAGCGGCTGAAGGTCGCCATCCCCGCCCCAATCATTCCTCCCGAGCCACCCGTCCGGGTGAACGTCGCCGTCAACAACGCGGGCGGCGCATACCCGTGGGTCGCCGCATCGTACAGCGCGCCGTCAGCGCCGGCGGTTGACCTCAACGACGGCAACTACCGCTACACGAACGGGCCGCCGAATCGTTGGACCGACTCCGGTACCGTGCAGCGGCATGTGCAGCTCGTGCTTGATTTCGGTACGCCGCGCGCGATCGACGAGCTCACGCTGTACTTCCTCGACGACGGATCCGCGAGCCTCGTCCACCCGCCCGCGCGCATTGCCATCGAGACGTGGAAGGCGAAGCGCTGGGCGCCCGCACCGCCCGCCACACATGACCCGATGATCCCTCAAGGACATCGCGCGAACCACCTGCGATTCGCGCGCCCGTTGCGGACGTCGCGCGTCCGTCTGACGCTGGAGCACCGAGCGGGGGCCGTCACGGGGTTGACGGAGATTGAGGCGTGGTCCTCGACACCACCGTCGCCGAGCGAGCGCGTCGCGGCGCCGCTCGATCTCGCGTACAATCCCACCGGCGCCGGCTTTCCGAAAATGTCTGCGTCGTTTACGTCGCCGTCCGACAAGGCGGAGGAAGCGGCGGACGCGCGCGTCGCATTCACCCGGTACTCGCGCAACCGCTGGACCGCCGTCGGGTCGCCGAATGCAAGCGATTGGCTGCAAGTCGACTTCGGCACGCGGCGACTGGTCGCGAGCGTGGATCTGTATCTCTGGGGCGACGACCGGAGTGTGAAGGCGCCGCGGAGGTACACCGTGTAGTACTGGGATGGCACGCGTTGGGGCGACGCGAACGTCGTATCGCGCCTACCGGAGCGGCCGGCGACGTGGGCCGTGAACACGGTTCGCGTCCGCCCCGTGCGGACTGATAAGCTTCGCGTAGTGTTCGACCACGACCACCCCGCGACGACCGGCGTAACGGAGATGATGGTGTGGGGCCCTGATCCGTTCGGGATGGAACGCTGACGAATTTCCTTAAAGCTGGAGAACTCAGTGACATGTTCACCATCCGTCGTTGGGCCATGCTCATGGCGGTCGCCGCGCTTATGCAAGTCGGTTGCACTCCGCCGTCCATGAGCCACGCGTCGGCGCGCCCGCGCGGTATCACCAGGCGGCCGTTCGGCGCCCTGACCGACGGCGCACTCGTGGACCTCTATACGCTCCACAACAAGATGGGGCTCGAAGCGCGCATCATGACCTACGGCGCGATCATCGTCTCGCTCGAGACGCGTGATCGCGATGGCAAGCTCGCGGACATCGTCCTTGGGTTCGACAGCGTGTCCAGCTACGTCAAGGACTCGCCGTACTTCGGCGCCGTCGTCGGCCGGTATGCCAACCGCATCGCCAACGGTCGCTTCACCCTCGACGGGCACACGTACCAGCTCCCGATCAACAATCCGCCGAACAGTCTGCACGGCGGAACACGCGGCTTCGACAAGACGGTGTGGGTTGCGAAGCCGTTCGAGAATCAGGATGGCGTCGGACTCGTGCTGAGCCACGCCAGCCCCGACGGTGATCAGGGCTATCCGGGCACGGTCCACGCGCAGGTCACGTACACGCTCACCGACGACGATGAGCTGCGGGTGGAGTACCACGCGACGACCGACAAGCCGACGCCCATCAACCTGAGCCAGCACTCGTACTTCAATCTCACCGGCGACGCGCGGCGTGACGTGCTGGGCCACGTGCTCACGCTCGATGCGGACAGCTACACGCCCGTGGACTCCACGCTCATCCCGACGGGGCAGCTCGCCCCGGTGACTGCAACGCCGTTCGACTTCCGCGCGCCGACGGCCATCGGCGCGCGCATCAACGAGGACGACGTCCAGATCCGCTACGGCCACGGTTATGACCACAACTTCGTGTTGAATCGCGCCGACTCCGGCCTCACGCACGCGGTGCACGTCCTCGAGCCCATGAGTGGCCGGATAATGGACGTCTACACATCGCAGCCTGGCGTGCAGTTCTACTCGGGCAACTTCCTGGACGGTACGATCCACGGGAAGGGCGGCCGCGTCTATGGCTTCCGCTATGGGTTCTGCCTTGAGACGCAGCACTTCCCGGATTCGCCGAACCATCCGCAGTTCCCGTCCACGATCCTGCGCCCCGGCGAGGAGTTTTCGTCGAAGACCGTGTTCGTGTTCCGGCAGCAGCCTCGATAGTCAAACAGGACGCGAGGATGCTCGCGCGGCCGGGCTACAGAGGACGGTTCCCGGGTGATAAATCCGCCAAGCTGCCCCCGAAACAGCTCCCGGAGAGCAGAGCAGCAAAAAGCCCTGCCGCGCAAGAAGCGACAGGGCTTGAAGTCATTTCATCGGGGCGACTGGATTTGAACCAGCGATCTCCTGCTCCCAAAGCAGGCGACACCCGTAACCTATTACGACATTCTGACGGATTACAGAGGGAAATCGGGCGTCGGTGCCGGACTTCCCCGACATTCATGCCGGACTTTGCCGGGAGAAACGGGTAAAGAAACGGGTAACTGCGGGACTTTCCTCCGCACTTTTCTACCCCTCAGCGCGAAGCTGGGGGTGGGGTGGGGTCACTGCGCTTCGTCCGAGGAGCGTGACTCCACGGGGCAGCCAAACAGCATTACGAGCAGTTTAGAAGCCCCGC
>JBGPLS010000275.1:0-3468 GCA_041486565.1 Gemmatimonadaceae bacterium | reverse complement strand
TGAGACGCGCGACGCCCTTCATCTGGATGAAGTAGGGGTGATCGGCATCGCCCGCGCCCGGTAGCTGGCGGCGCGTGTCGGTCCCGATCGCGTCCTCAATCTCGAGCTCCACGCGAAGAGTATCGGAGCCCCGGGCATCAGCGAACGTTGCGCGCGAAGGGACATTCACCCTGCGCCCGTTGATTGTTATCTGCCGATTGTCTTGATAGGAGACCCTCGCCGGCCGGAACACTGCGCGGAATCCCAGAGAATCGACGAGATAAACGAGAAGCGGCGTCTGACTGCCTTGCCGGTCGGGGCCTATCACTCGGCCATATAATATGGTATAGCTGCCTGCACGCGCGGCTCCCCAATCCCACGTCACTCCGCGCCACACTCCCCAGTTGTGATCGTGATACGACTGCGCCCCGTCGAACTTTTCGCACTGAGTCGCTACGCAGATCTCTCCGGCCGCCGAAGCGCGCAATCCGGGAACGGTATACCCGGATGCAAAATCGCCTGAGCTGAGCGAAGCCCCGGGGAAATACGCGCCGGGTGCCGGCATCACGACAAGTGAGACACGAATCGGTGCGCCACCCCTTTCCTCGCTCGCCACCGCACGCACGATGTAGCTCCCATCGGGTCGCACAGTCACGGCTGACTGGCCAACCGTCAGGTTCGCTTCAGTCAGCGAGAATCGGACATTCTCACGCGGTACATACGACACGAATTTTCGTGAGCGGCCGCCCTCTTCACGCAGCGTGATGGTAATGCTGCCACCCCACTTCTCCGTCCGGACGTCGCCGCCGACGATGAACGAGATGAAAGCCCATCGCTTGCGGTCAGCTGATAAGACGTTGAAGTAGTGCCACTCCGCCCAGCTGTCCGCATTCGCGACGCTGTCCGGTGGAAGGTGAAAGTGGTCGATCTCGTGGCGCAGCTCCGCGGGTGTGGGAGCGATCCATCGCCTGTCGCCATCGTCATCCATCCACCTGCCTGCCTTGAGGTCCGGGGATGCGTGAACTCTCGCCTGGGCCGACGGGATCTCGCCTGATGCGCGGACGGTGTACTCCTGTCCGGGACCGACGACCATGTAGAGCACGCGTCCGTCGATCTGCGGGGCGACGCCCGAGACGAGCGGCTCGAGCCGGCGCGACGCGAGGAGCTGGCGGTAGATGAACCGGCTGTGGTCGATCGAGAAGAAGAGGCCGCCTACGCCGCCCGTCTTCATCACCTCGACGTCGATCCCCTGTGGCAGCACTGTGATCTGCCCACCGCCGACCAGTTTCTCATCGCGCGCCTGCGACATGAGCGCTTCGCCAACCGACAGCAATACGATCATCACCGCCACTCCGACTCCGTAGCCGAAGAACAGCAGCACCGACCGCCACGGCCGGTAGATGATGTTGCGGAAGGCAAGCAGTGAGATCATCGCTCAGCCATCGACGATCACTCCGTCGCGCATGTGGATCCTGCGCCTCGCTGCACCCGCCAGCTCTTCGTCGTGAGTCACCACAATGAGCGTCGTCCCGTCACGGTTGAGCCTGTCGAACAAGACGATGATTTCGCCGCCTGTGCGCGCGTCGAGCTCTCCTGTCGGCTCGTCGGCGAGAAGTATCGCGGGACGGTTCGCCAGCGCCCGCGCAATCGCCACGCGCTGCTGCTCGCCGCCGGAAAGCTCCGACGGCCGATGCCGCTCGCGGTGGCCGAGCCCCACATAGGCCAGCAGCTCACTTGCCCTCGCCGCGCGATCCGCTTTCGAAACGCGGGCCTCGGCCATCGGCAGCTCGACGTTCTCGCGCGCGGAGAGAGTCGGCATGAGATAGAAACGTTGAAACACGAAGCCGATGTTGCGCAGACGGAATGACGTCGCTTCGCGGTCGGCCATCCTTGCGACGTCCGTCCCATTTATCACCACCGACCCGCGCGTCGGGCGATCGATTGCGCCCAGCAGATTGAGCAACGTGGACTTTCCGCAGCCCGATGGACCGACGATCGATACCCAGTCGCCCTCGTAGACGTCGAACGTCACGCCCGAGAGAGCGTGGACGATTTCTTTGCCAAACGAGTAGTTCCGCGCCAGATCGCGCGCCTCGACTACCGCCTGTCGCGACGGCACATCACTGCGCTCAGACGCGTTCACGTCCTCGAGGATTGTCACGCGATCGCCTCCTGGCGGAGTGTCGTCGCAATCGGCAGCGATGACGCGCGGAAGGCTGGATAAACGCCGGCGGCGATTCCCGACAGCGCGAGGAGTCCGAGCGCCGTCCACGCGGCCCTGGGCTGAAAGAGGAAGAAGTCGATCGCCTCGGGGAGTCCGGGGAACGAAGAGAGAATGCCGTTCAGGTAGCGGCCGGTCACGAGGCCGAGCAGCAGGCCGGCGAACGCTCCGACGAGACTGATCGCGACGCTTTCGAGCACGATCTGCATCACCACATGGGCGCGCGAGACTCCGATCGCCCGCATGACGGCGATCTCCCCGATCCGTTCGTTGACCGAGACGGTCACCAGAGTGGTGACGAGAAGAAAGCCGACGAACAGGCTCACGCTCCCAAGAATCACCGCCAGCTGCCGGAAATAGCGCAGGCGTTCATCCACCTGATTGAGCGCCGACTCAGTGGAGATGACGTTGGCGGTCATTCGCCCCCTGATCCAGCTGCTCGCCGAGTCGACGCTCGATCCCTCGCGAACGCGAATCATGAACAGCGACGAGGCATCTGCCTTGTCAGGCCCGCTCATCTGTTGCAGCGTCGGAAGCTGCATCGCCGCCGCGCGCTGGTGCGACGCACCATAGAGAAAGCGCACCCGTCCGGTGAGCACGAGCCGTCGCGTGCGTGAATACTCTCTCGTTTGAGGATCGTAGCCGCCGGCGACGCTCAGCGTGTCTCCCATGCGGGCACTCAGCGCGCGAATGAGCTCGTCGTTGGCGACTATCTCGTTTGGCGCCAGCGGATCGCGCCCCGAAAGCAGCTCGTAGTCTCCCTGCACACGGGGGTCGAGGCCCAGCGCCGAGCTCGTGATCACGCGGCCGCCGCGCGGGATGTGAATCGTCCCGCCGAGGACCGGACTGACGGCCGTGAAGTTCCGATTCGTGCGGAGGATGCGCACCATTGCGCCGGTGTTGCTCATCGTCGCGTCGGTGTCGAAGGGAAGCGTTCCCTTTGGAGCGAGACGGAGTTGAAATCCCCGGGAGAGGAGAAGACTGCGGAACGACTCGCGCATCCCGGTGGACATCATCACCATGTCGAGCAGCATCGCCGCCGCGACGGCGACTCCGAGCATCGCGAGAAGCGTCCTGGTGCCGTGCCTTCTGAGGGACGCCCAGGCGAGAGCGAATGGCATCAGCGGCCAAAGAGGACGAGGGGCGGCGTCCGCACCAGACGCAGCGAAGCGAGTATTCCAGCCGCAACTCCCAGCACGAGCGACAGTGCGACAGCCAGCGTGACGATCGAAGGGGTGACGATCGAGAATGCCAGCGGCGTCCGGTAC
>JBGPLS010000274.1:0-3546 GCA_041486565.1 Gemmatimonadaceae bacterium | reverse complement strand
GCGGCCACCGTGACCGCTGCTGTTCCGCTCTTTCCTTCGCTGGCCGCAGTGATTGTCACTGGTCCGCCGACCGCGAGCCCCGTGACCAATCCAGTCGCTGACACGCCGGCCACGGCAGGATTGCTGGAAGACCAACTGACGGTGCGACCTGCGAGTGTGTTGCCGTCTGCGTCGAGGGTCGATGCCGTCAGCTGGGCGGAGGCGCCAACGTTAATAGTCGGTGCAGCCGGACTCACGCTGACCGAGGCCACTGGAACCACGACAGCGGCCACCGTGACCACTGCTGTTCCGCTCTTTCCTTCGCTGGCCGCGGTGATTGTCACTGGTCCACCGACGGTGAGACCAGTCACCAGTCCGCTCGCCGACACGCTGGCTACGGCGGGGTCGCTGGACGACCAGGTGACTGCGCGACCCGCCAGTGCGTTGCCGCCCGCGTCGAGGATCGATGCCGTCAGTTGTGCGGAGGCGCCAACGTCAATAGTCGGTGCAGCCGGACTCACGGTGACCGAGGTCACTGGAGATGGCGTCGGCGCAGCGATCTCTCCGCCATTGCACGAGAGAAGCAGAGATGCCACGAACAGGAATGCAATAGTGAGGAACGCTGATGATGCAGTCTGAATTCGCATCTCGACCTCGGATGGGAGAAGCACTCCGGGCGGCACGCGTCTCAGCGTAGCTGTATGCCAGCGGGTAGAACATACGTCAAGCGACGTAGAAGCGGTTCAGGGCCCTCCGCGCTGACCAGGATCAGCTGGCCAGAGTTCGAGTCCCTTCGGGCGCGTAGCCGGAAATCGTCGACCTGTATGGCTTCCGCGATGCAGGGCTTTTTTACTGGATTGTCGCGAGCATCTGGCCAAGCGCTGCTGCGGATTGAATCCGCTCCTCCGCGCTCTTGGCCAGAAGCTGCATCACCAGGGCGGAAACCGCCGGAGAAACGTCGGGCGCAACAATGTCCGGCGGTTCTGCCACCTCGTGCAGAATCTTCGCAATTAGCGAGATCGGTGACTTCGCCTCGTAGGGGGGCCGGCCGGTCAGACACTCGTAAAGAACGACGCCGACCGAATACAGGTCGCTGCGCGCGTCCACTCCCTCTTCGAGAAGCTGCTCCGGCGCCATGTACGTCGGCGTACCGACGACCATCCCCGCCTGAGTGAGCGTGCTCGTCCTCTGCGCGAGCCGCGCTACACCGAAGTCGGAGACTTTGAGCGTGCCAGACGAATCCAGCAGCAGGTTCTGCGGCTTGATGTCGCGATGGATAATTCCCTCCTGGTGCGCGCACTGGAGCGCTTCCGTCAGCTGCCGCGCGATCGCAAGCATCGCCGGCGGGCCCAGGCGCCCACGCTTGTCCAGCACCGCGCGCAAGGTCGTGCCCTCGACAAACTCCATCGTCACGAAAAAAACGCCATCGGCTTTCCCGAAATCGTGTGTTCGAACGATGTTCCGGTGGGCCATCCGTCTCGCGAGCCTGATCTCATTGCGGAAGCGCTCGATGGCCGTTTCATCCGATGTCAGCAGCTCAGGCCGCAGCGTCTTGATCGCGATTTTCTCGCCGAGCTCGAGATCCTCGGCGAGATAGACCATCCCCATTCCCCCGCTGCCGATCGGCCGCTCAATCCGATACCGCGAGGCGAAGATGTCGGCGGTCTTCAGCACACCGGGGTCGCTGCCGTCGGTTTCTACGGGCGCCTCAGTCACGCCTTGAATCTCCTCGCGGAGCCGATCGACCTGCGAGCGGAGTGTCTGTTCCCGCTCCCGAATGCCGGCGATCATGCTGTCGAACACCCGCGCCAGCGTTCCGAGCTCATCAACCCTTTGCGCAACCTGAGCGAGAGATCCGGCGGAATACGCCCCCCGCTCAACGGATACCGCTGCCGCGACGACACGGGTCACGTCCCGCATGTATTCCTTCTCCCGTTCGCGGAGCACCTTCTTCTCCAGGCTGGCGCTGATCCTCGCCCGCAGAAGCACTGGATCAAATGGTTTTGGCAGGTAGTCCTCTGCGCCATGTTCGATGCACCGCACGATGCTCGCTATGTCGTCGAGCGCCGAGATCATGATCACCGGGATATCCCGGGTTTCCGGAGAGGCCTTGAGCTTTTCGAGCGTCTCGTAGCCGTCCATGCCCGGCATCATCACATCCAGGAGCACGATGTCGAACGCTTCCTTCTCCAGACGCTCCAGCGCCTCGCGCCCGCTCGCGGCTGAAACCACTGTATGTCCTTCGCGGTGCAGTCGGCGCTCGAGCACTCCGCGGTTTGCCTCGAGATCGTCCACGATCAGGATGCGCGCCTTGAGGACGGGCCGCGCGCCTGCCGCAGCAGGAACCGCTACTTCAACTCCAGCAGGCGCGCTGAACGCGATGGTCGGCTCGGCGCGCCGCCTGTCCGTCGGCAGGAGACGCTCCGCGGCATCCCTGATTCGGCAGACGTCCTCGATGAAACCGTCTTCCGGCGTCGAGGCTTCGTCACGGAGAAGGTCACTCATCGCATCTATGATCCGCGTCTGCGGCCCATTCAGCGATTCGTACAGCGACGCGATCTCCTCCCTCCCGATTGCATTCGTATTGGTCGGCAGTGCAGAGTCGATCAGCTTCAGCACTTCACGAACTGCGGCGAGAGCGTCGCGGAGCGGCCGTTGTCTCGACGCGTGCTGGGGCTCCCCGGCATCCTCGAGCAGCATCTCGCAATAGCCGACGATCTGATTCACCGGTGTGCGAAGCTCGTGACGGAGATTCGATATCTCCGCCGCTGACAACTGCGCTCCCGCCTCATCGGATTTCGTTACGCTGGTCAAGGCGTCGAGCCCGTCGGCGTTGAGCTGCGCGAGGCCGACTGCTCCAGCAGCCGGCGCACTTCTTTTACCACTTCATTCGACTGTCCGGTTTTCTGGAGCACGTTTTCGACGCTGCCGCGAAGTCGCTGGCGGTCACGCTCGGTGAGGTCCTTTGCCGTCAGAACGACCACCGGGATGTGCGTCCCCTCCTCGCGCGCCCGCAGATGCTCGATGAACTCGAAGCCATCCATCTCGGGCATCATCAGGTCCAGCAGGACGAGCCCCGGAGCGTGCTGCGCCAAAGCCTCGAGGCCAACGCGTCCATTCTCAGCCTCGTTGACGCTCCACCCTTCCTTCTCGAAAAGACGTCGCATCATTTTGCGCGCTCCCGGATCGTCCTCCACGATCAGCACGGATTTGTTGTCCGTCTTCGTGCGGACACGCCGCAGCACCGCCGCCAGTTGTTCGCGATCGATAGGCTTCGTGAGATAGTCCGATGCGCCCAACGCGAAACTCAGATTGCGGTCGTCAATGATCGTGATCACAACGACCGGAATGTCGGCGACAGCGGGATTGGCTTTGAGCTGGGACAACACGCTCCAGCCGTCCATTCCCGCCATCATGATGTCGAGGGTGATCACATCGGGATTCACTTCGCCGGCGAGCTTGAGACCGTCGGGGCCATTCGCGGCGGTGACGACGCGGTAGCCTTCCTTGGTCAGCATCCGGCCGATCATGTCGCGCGCCGTCGGCTCGTCGTCTATCACCAGGACG
>JBGPLS010000273.1:0-3558 GCA_041486565.1 Gemmatimonadaceae bacterium | reverse complement strand
CGTGAAGCATGTCATTGTTGTCCTTCATGAATGCCGGTGGACTCCATGGGCTGCCAAAGATGGCAAGCTTCCCTCCGGCCGTGGCGTGCGCTCGTTTGATAAAGGGAATGCGAAATTGCTTGTCGTGGTTGACGCTGAAGGACCGCAACTCCTTGTCGCCTTCGTTTACATAGGTGTAGCTGTCGCTCGAGAAATCGCAGCTGTGAATGTTGGTCCTTGCCAGCGTGTAACCGATGCCTTTGGTGACATCAAAATAGGCACTTAGAATCTCCTGCTGTTTAGCTGGCGGCAATTTTTCAAACGTTTCAGCAGAGGCATCCGTGAGTGCGCCGCCGATGCCTAAAATTGTTTGAAATCTCTTGGCAGGATCTACAAACACGCAGATCTGAGTCTCCAGGGGCTGGCCCAGATGTCTGAATGTCAGCTTGTCAGTGGCAGAGAGGCGGTAATCACTTTTGTCAGCGGTGGTATAGACCGCTACCTCTCTCCCCTCGATTTTTCCCTCGATCTCAGGCGGCTCCGAAGTTTCAGACCGTTGATCATATGCCGCCGACGATAGCTGACTTTTCGACAACACCAATGCCGAAGACGAAGCTACCAGGAAACCACGACGATCTATTTTCATAATTGATGATTTTGACATATCGGTGACGTGGAGGGTTCCGGATTCTCGGCGGAATCGAATATTACAGTAAATTGCATAATCGGAATATACGGATGAGCGGTGCCCTCTTGCTCGGCACGAGCGTCGCGCTTCTCTCGGCCGGCACGGTGCACGCACAGGCCGCCGCTACTCGAGCTGCAGTCTACGCGGAGTCGATCCCGCTCCCGGAGCACCCGCGTCCGGATTTTGAACGCCCCGAGTGGATCAACCTGAACGGGCACTGGCGGTTCAAGTTTGACGCGGCTGACAAGGGGGAGCGAGCGGGGTGGTTCACCGGCGCGCTCGCGGCGTCGCACTCCATACTCGTCCCCTTCTCGTGGGGAGCCCCGCTGTCCGGTGTGCCCGACAGCGCGGACATCGGTTGGTACCAGCGCACTGTGAACGTCCCAACGAGCTGGCGCGGCAAACGCGTTTTCCTCGTGGTGGGTGCATCCGATTGGCGTACCTCCGTTTGGCTGAACGACGTCAAGCTGGGCGAGCATCAGGGAGGCTACACGCCGTTCTCGATGGAACTCACGTCGAACGTGAGGTACGGATCCGCGCAGCGCATCACTATACGCGTGGACGACGCGCCACACCCGTTCAAGCTCGAAGGGAAGCAAGGGTACGGGAAGGCACGAGGGATGTGGCAGACCGTGTACCTGGAGGCACGCGGAACCGATCCGCTCGAGTACGTCCACTTCACCCCGAACATCACGAGGGGGCGCGTGGCGGTCGAGGCGCAACTGCGCGACCCGGCGCCCAATGCGATGACGCTGCGACTGGGCTTCACGCGCGGGGGTGACTCGCCCACCGCGATGCAGATGGCGCTCCCGGTGGCTGTCGTGCAGCGCGTCGCGCGTGGCGCGCGCCAGGTGCGTTTCGAGGTTGCCGTTCCCGATGCGCGGCTCTGGTCGCCGGACGATCCGTATCTGTACTACGTCGCCGCTACGTTACGCGGCGACGGCATGGTTGCTGACAGTGTGGACACGTACTTCGGGATGCGTGAGATCTCGGTAGTGATGCTTCCCGGCACCACCATCCCGTACGTCGCCCTGAACGGCAAACCCATCTACCTGCAACTGTCGCTGGACCAGGCGTATCACCCGGGCGGATTCTACACCTTCCCCACCGACTCCGCGCTCCGCAACGAGATCCTTCAGGCGCGGCGGATCGGGCTGACAGGACTGCGCGAGCACATCAAGATCGAGGCGCCACGCAAGCTGTATTGGGCAGACCGGCTCGGCGTCCTGATCATGGCCGACGTCCCGAACTGGTGGGGTCCGCCCGACTCGGCCGCGTTCAGCGAGCACGATTACGCGATGCGCCAGATGATCGAGCGCGACTACAACCATCCAGCCATCTTCGCGTGGGTCGCGTACAACGAGGCGTGGGGGCTGCAGACGAAGGTGAACGGGAAGGACACGTATCTGCCGGCCACGCAGAAGCGCGTGGTCGAGAGCGCTCGTCTCGCGAAGCAGCTCGACCCCACGCGGTTGGTGGAGGACAATTCACCGTGCTGCGGCAATGGCCACACCGTCACCGACCTCAATTCGTGGCACAGCTACCTGCCCGGATGGGAGTGGGAGAATCATCTTCGCATCATCGACGACAGCACGCGCGCCGGGTCGCCGTGGAACTTCGAGCGCGGATACTCGCAGGCGCAGCAGCCGATGCTCAACTCCGAGTTCGGCAACGTGTGGGGCTACCAAGGATCCACGGGAGACGTGGACTGGAGCTGGGACTACCACCTCGCGGTCAATGCATTTCGTCGGCACCCCAAACTCGCCGGCTGGCTTTACACCGAGCTGGATGACGTGATCAACGAGTGGAACGGATACTGGCGCGCCGACCGCACGAAAAAAGAGACGGGGCTCGGCGAGTTGGTGGACGGCATGTCGCTCCGCGACCTGCACGCGCCACTGTATGTGGCCGTGGGAACCGGAATGAGTGAGGCGGCGCGCCCGGGCGAGGTTGTTCAGGTGCCGCTGTATGCATCGTTCCTTTCGGACAGCCGTGCGTACGGAGATTCGCTCACGCTGCGCTTCGCGCTCTCCGGGTGGAACGCGCTTGGTGAGCGAAAGACGTACGCGACCTCCGCCCGACGGCTGCCTTTCCGTCCATGGTTGTCCGAACCGCTTGCGCCACTCGGGATCACGATGCCGAACGAGGCCGCGGTTGTCGTGCTCGCGACGCGACTCGAAGACGCCGCTGGAACCGTGCTGCAGCGGAACTTCACGACCTTCGTCGTGGAGGGCGACACAGCGAGCGAGATGCAGCTCGCCGACGGACGACGCGCCCGACTCGCGCGCGTGAGCCCGGCGGCGTACCGCACCGCACGCTGGTCGATGAAGACGTGGACGGTGATGGATAGCCTCAAGGTGAACGGCGCCGGCGCCGGATTCTTCGAGTACCGGATTCCCTGGCCGCACGATCTCGAGCTGGCCGATGTCGTTGAGGGCGCGTTCATCGTAGAAGCGTCGGCGAAGCGGCTGCTGGGCAAGGACCGCGACACGACGGTGCGCGACAACGGCGACTACATGCGGGGCGGTGGCCTGCAGGACCCCGGCCGGAACCGCAACGCATACCCCATGACAGGCGTGACGCCGTTCCCGAGTGCCGTCACCGTGCGTGTGAATGGCGAGCTGGCCGGCCACTACGAGCTTGCCGATGACCCTGCGGATCATCGTGGCATTCTCTCCTGGTACTCGCAGAAGCGGGATGGCTATCTGCGCGAAGCGGGCTCCTACGGCCAACTGCTTCGGGTGCCACTGCCGGTCGCGGCGCTCGCGAGGGCGGCGCAGGCAGGCGAGGTCGTGATCCGGCTCGAGGTGGACGATGCGCTTCCTGGCGGTCTCGCCATCTACGGGTCACGGTTCGGACGGTATCCGGTTGACCCGACAGTCGCGTTCATT
>JBGPLS010000272.1:0-3609 GCA_041486565.1 Gemmatimonadaceae bacterium | reverse complement strand
GCAGCAGGGATGCATCGCGTGGTGTGGGAGCCGGTGACGCGCCCTCCGGAGGACGCAGCCACGGCCGGCGGTTTCCGGCGAGGTGAAGGAACCCGCGTCAACGGAACATTCACCGCGAAACTCACGGCAAATGGTAAGAGCTACGCCAAGACGTTCTCAGTGAAGCCTGATCCGCGAAGGCGACAGACCTCGGGCTGAGGCAGAAGCGCAAGCCGTCGCCGCGTCAAGGGTCGCCGATGACAAGGATCATCGCGAACCCGTCATAGCCCTTGCTCCCTACGGTCTGAATCACAGTCGCGCTGACGCGGAACTCGGCGGCGAGCATCTCGTTGAGGCGGCGCACCCCCTTCACGCTGTCATCGTTGCTGGCAGCGTTGGCCACCTCTCCCTCGCGCACGACGTTGTCGACGATGATCACGCTGCCTCGCCGGGAAAGCTCGAGCGCCCACGCGAAGTACTCCGGAATGTTCGGCTTGTCCGCATCGATGAACGTGATGTCGAACGGGCCGTGTCCGTCGGCGGCAAGCTGGGGCAACGTGTCGAGTGCCTTGCCGATGCGCACCTCGACGCGATCGGCCAGTCCGGCGTTCGCGATGTTGGCGCTGGCGACTGCGGCGTGTGCGGGGTCGACCTCGAGAGTGACCAGCCGACCATCGGCTGGCAGCGCGCTCGCGAGCCAGATTGTGCTGTAGCCGCCGAGTGTCCCGATCTCGAGTATCGATCGCGCGCCCAAGATCTGGACGAGCTGCTGTAGGAATTTCCCTTGTGCCGGCGAGACGCTAATCGCCGGAAGCCCGGCTTTGGCGCTGGCCTCGAGCGCGTCATTCAGCGCGGGGCTGGATTGCACGAGCAGGTCGGCGATGTACTGATCGACTGCGGTCCATTTCTCCTGTGTCATTCCAGCAATTTACTTCTCCCGCGGCACCATGATTCCCTTATCACAAGGAGGCTTCTTACCGGGGGGCCAATTCGCGGGTTGAGCTGAGACAGTGTTACTGATTTATCCTTGCGGAGCGACCTGATACTGCTCGAGCTTCCCGTCCGGTGTCTCGTACGTCCAGACGCGGAGCGAGCGAGCAGGGAAGCTCGCGCGGTAAACGCGGAGCACCATGCCTCCGCGTTCTTGCCGTCCGGTCTGGACGAAACCGGTCGGGGCGCCCAATGAACCGAGACTCGAGGCGAAGTCCTTGAGCGCCTGATCGCTGAAGTAGGCGTTTGCGTTCGAGGTGAGGAGCGACCGGTCGATCGTGCCGTGCTGGAGTGTCTCGAATATCGCGCGCGCCCGCGCAGTTCGACCCTGAGTCTCTGAGTCTTCAGTTGCGAAAAGCAGCTGCACGATCTGGCGCGCGATCGCTCCCGAAGCCGGCGCGGCGTCCTGGTTTGTCAGCACGACGACGGCCGCGCTGTCGTCGGGGAACACCATGTTCTCAGCGGTGAAGCCGGAGACTTCGCCGCCGTGGTCGACGAGAAAGCGTCCTCCCTGCATTGCCACGTTCACCCCGAGTCCGTACCCGGTGCCCGATCCGT
Source organism: Gemmatimonadaceae bacterium (assembly GCA_041486565.1). GTDB lineage: Bacteria > Gemmatimonadota > Gemmatimonadetes > Gemmatimonadales > Gemmatimonadaceae > UBA4720. The sequence goes on along the minus strand of JBGPLS010000272.1, from coordinate 2,082 downwards.
TTTTCAACCGAACGTCGGTCTCGAGCTGGCTGTATGATTCGGGAGCGAGGAGGCTCCGCCGGATGAGCGAGATGTCCCAGGTCGCCAGGTCGCTTGCGGTCATCGCCAGCTCGCCCGCGGCCCACATCCATCCTGAGCCAGCGTCCGGCGCCGGACGCAGAGGGCCGAGGGCGTATCGCAGATATCCCGTCGCATTAGCGGCGGCCGGCCGCGCGTCGAAATCGCTCGCGCTCCTCAGGCCGACCGGTGTGAGGATGCGCGTCTGCACGAACTGAAAGAACGGAACGCCGCTCGCTTTTTCGACGACCATCCCCGCGAGCGTGTAATTGGTGTTGCTGTACTGCCAGCGTGTACCCGGGTCGAAGTCCAGCGGCTGCCTGGCCCAGCGATCGGCGATGTCCCGCGGGGTGGTGGGCTTCAGCATCATCGGCATCACGTAGTCCTGCGGCCAGAAGTCCTGGTAGCCGGAGGTGTGAGAGAGCAGTTGCCGGATCGTCACCTCGTTGCCGCGTGTGAGGCCGGGCACGAAACGCGAGACTGGATCATCCAGCGAAAGCTTGCCCTCCTGCCGCAGCAGCAGGATGGCGGCGGCTGTGAACTGCTTGCTGATCGAGCCGATTGCGTAGCGCATGTCGGGCGTGGCGGTCACGCTGGGCTCGAGCTTCGCCGACCCGTACGCTTTCACGTACGTGAGCTGGCCGTGCGTTACGACCGCAACCGAGGCACTGGGCACTCCCGTACTCTGCAACACCTGCCTGGCGATCGAGTCTACCTTCGCCGACAGAGACGTCTGGGGCGGAGCCGGTGTCTGCGCGTGCAGGGCGATGGGAGATCCGATCAGCACGACTGCTGTACCCACAATGACCTTGCGCATCAACATTCAAATGCCTGGAAGGTGTTGCGAATTCACGTCAACCGCACGAAACGCGGCAGGCCCCGCGGCTTCTGATTGCGTTGACTGAAGCCAGGGCGTGATATCTCGCAGACTGTCGCGCCGCTTCGATCAAGTGGTGGGCGTTGACCGGCGACGAGCACTCGACGCGATGAGGAAGAGCAGCACAAAAATCCCCTCGGCTAACAGTGAGGCCACACCCAGAGGTTCCAGCCAGGCATCGGGTTCGGCGGGGATACCGGGCAGCCCTACCGTGCGACTCGCGACGTAGCCGACGATCGCACCGCCGGTCACCACGAGCCCGAGGAGCCAGCCCCACGACCATACCCTGCGCAGGATGCCGCCAGCCGCGACCAGGGCTCCGACGCCATTAGCGATAAAGAGGATGCCCTTGTAGGTGGCCTCGGAGAAGGCATCCGGTGCCTCGACAAAATGAATAAGCGCCGTTGCAAAAAGGGCGATCACGGCACTCCAGGTTACAAGTCGAGAGATCGAATTCATGGATGCGTCCTGCTCCTTTTCTTTGTCGGTGGCGACGCGCGAATGACCCACAATGGGCGCCGCCGGAAGGTAATCATGGTTGGGAGGAACGCCAGCGTCGCGGAGTGTACATGCGTGATAGATCGTCGGGCACCAGCACAATCAGGAATTAGCTTACGTCCTGTCAAGGTTCCCCTTCTGGACGGTGCGATGCCATCCTCGTTCATTTCGGCTTGACGGCCGACCGTCGCCGACGCCCGTCCCGGGAGGTGCCATTATATGGAAGCAGCGCTGGTCATTATCCTGCTCGTGGGGCTCGCCCTGCCGATCTCGATGCTGCTTGCAGCACTCGTATTCGATGCCGCGATCGCGCTGTGGGCGATGTACCGCACGTTGCGTGATCGCCCTGTTCGGCGGTGACACCTTGCCCGAAGCTGCGTAACGCCCTGGTTCAGTTGCAAGCATAGTAGAGCCACCGCAGCGTAGTCGCATCAAACATTGCCCGGCAGCCTCCCAGCCGCGGCGTCGGTGTCACTCAGAATCTCTCGAACCGCACACTCGTGAATCACCGTTGCCGGCCACTCCGGTTCGTAGCGCTCGGCGCGCAGTATCCGGGCGAGTGAGACGCGCTTCCCGGCCCCCCAGACTATCATCACCGCTTCCTCTGCCGACGCAATCGTGTCGATGCCGACGCCTATGCCATGGCTCGG
>JBGPLS010000271.1:0-3625 GCA_041486565.1 Gemmatimonadaceae bacterium | reverse complement strand
CTCGAACGCACGCCTGTCCCCCGATGCCGCGAGAGCGACATCCGCTGAATCCACCGCCGGAGCGGATGGCTGCATCATGACTGCGGCTGCCAATGAAAGCTCGTCACTCTCTCGTTGCTGGATCAGATACCTGGCGACACCCAATGGTTTGAATGGCGCGTTAATTCAGCGATGCTCGATCGAGAGCGGATCGAGCCATTCCGCATCGTCCCGCTGGGCCGAAGCGCGGCTCGGTGGAATGAGCGCTGCCAGGATCACGAAAAGGCGAAGAATCTTCATGCAATGGGGCATGAGTCGCTGTACGGTTGAAGGTGAATGACGATAAGACATCGCCACCCACCAGATCGTTTGAATGTCGCGGGAGAATCGGCTCCCGGGACTCGTTGCCCGGTGCCCGTTGCCCGGTGCCCGTTGCCCGGTGCCCGGTGCCCGGTGCCCGGTGCCCGGTGCCCGGTGCCCGTTGCCCGGTGCCCGCTTAAAGCGTGTGCTAGAGACGCGTGACGTGAAGCGTGACGACGTAGCTCGCTTGTTGGATGGTCATTCCCTGCTTGGGATACGGGTTGACTCCAACCAGACTGATCTCGTAGCCGGAGATCTTGGCCGAATGCGGAGTCAGCGTCGTGCTGACCGAGGCCTCGGTCTTCGCACCCGAGCCGTCCGTCAATGAGAGCGCGACGGCGGCGTTCCCCGCCCAGATGCACTCCACCCCGACCGGACAGCGCGACTCCTCGGTGACGCCGTTGAACGCAATCGTCAGCGCGGTTCCGTCCACCTTCGCAGACTGGCCAACGCTGAGCTCGAAATCGCGATCCACGGCCGCAACTTTCGTCGTTCCGGGTCCCGATGTTCCAACCGTTGCGCTGGTGACGGTGCACGCGCCGAGCAAGACCCCGGCGCACGCGGTCACAATGAGAGAAAGTTTTCGCATAGGTACCAGTATATACTCCAATCGACGTGCCGTTGTTCCGCCGCCGCCGGTCTATCTTCGGCCGAGAACTGCTCTCACCTTGGCGACGGCGCTCCGCACGCCCTCGAGATCGGCCGCCACCACCGTTATGTGGCCCAGCTTCCGCCTCGGTGCAGGTGTCTTTCCGTACATGTGCACATGAACGTCCGGGATTTCGCGGAGTCGCCCGACATCCGGCTCCTGCCCGATCACGTTCACCATCCCGCACACACCGTGGACTTCGGTGGATCCGAGCGGCATTCCAGTCACCGCGCGCAGGTGGTTCTCGAACTGGCTGGTGTCAGCACCTTCGATCGTCCAGTGTCCGGTGTTGTGCACGCGCGGAGCCATCTCGTTGGCGAGCAGTCCGTCCGCCGTCTCGAAGAACTCTATCGCGAGCACGCCGACGTATTCGAGGTCGTCCAGTATTCGCTTCGCGAAGTCCTCTGCCCGGCTTTGAACCGAAGGTGCGACGCCGGGCGCCGGCGCCAGCGAAAAACGAAGGATACCCTCGCTGTGATGATTCTCGACGAGCGGATAGAAGGCGACGTCGCCCGCCGCTGATCTCACCGCGATGATGGAAAGCTCGCGCGTGAACGGGACGAACCTCTCGAGGAGAGATGGCGCCCCGGCCGCTGTTACCCAACCTCGCTCGAGATCGGATTGCTGCCGGATTACTGCCTGTCCCTTTCCGTCGTAGCCCAGACGCCGCGTCTTGAGTACCGCCGGCAGTCCAACCATCTCGAGTGCGGCGCGCGCTTCGCGGAGAGTATCAGCGACGGCGAAGCGCGGGGTCGGTATCCCCAGTTGCTCGAAGCACCGCTTTTCATCGGCGCGATCCTGCGCCATCTCGAGTGCGCGGACAGAAGGACGCACTACGATCCGTTCAGCGACTGACCGGAGAGCCGAGACCGGGATGCTCTCGAATTCGTAGGTCGCGAAGTCGAGTCCCTCTACGAAATGCGATAACGCTGCTTCGTTCTCGTAGTCCGCGACGATCAGCTCGGCGCGCATTCCCGCTGGAGACAGTGGATCAGGAGCGAGGAAGCGCAGCTCGACGCCCAATCGCTTTGCTGCGACCGCGAGCATCTGACCGAGCTGACCCCCGCCCAGTACTCCTACTCTCACCCGGTGGCGGCCGGGTCCGGATGGTCCAGCACGGCCTGCGTCTGCATGTCGCGAAAGATCTCGAGTGCCGTGCGGAAACGCGGATATTTGTTGCCGAGGATTGCCGTCGCGAGAAGCGCCGCGTTGATCGCCCCGGCTTTCCCGATCGCCAGCGTGCCCACCGGCACGCCAGCCGGCATCTGCACGATCGATAGGAGAGAGTCGACTCCCTCGAGAGACTTCGATTCCACCGGGACGCCGAGCACCGGCAGTAAAGTCTTCGCCGACGCCATTCCCGGGAGATGCGCCGCTCCACCCGCGCCGGCGATGATCACCTCGATCCCCCGCTCCGCCGCCTGCTGCGCGTACTCGAACAGAAGGTCCGGGGTGCGATGCGCCGACACGACGCGTTGCTCGTGGGGGACGCCGAGGGCATTGAGGGTATCGACTGTGTGGCGCATCGTCTCCCAGTCGGAGCGCGAGCCCATGATCACTCCGACGAGAGGTTTGTCCATTGCGTCAGGAGGGAAGAGCTGTGGGTGCGACGTCCTCGACGATGATGAGGTCTTCGCCCTCCGGCAGAGCGTCGAAATCGAGAACGAGCTGGCTCACGCGGAAGAAGCTTCGCCGGTGGTGGCGCGTGATGCCGTGAGATGCGAGGCCGGCGATGTGGGCACGTGTGGTGTAGCCCACGTTTCTCTCCCACGTGTAGGCGGGATAGCGGAGCGCGAGGCGGGCCATGAGGTGATCGCGCGTCACCTTGGCGACGATCGACGCGCAGGCGATGGAGAAGCAGCGCGCGTCTCCGTGCACCACCGCCGTGTGCGGAATTGGCAGCGTGCGCATCGTCTTCCCGTCGATCAATACATGGTTTGGCGCGAGCCTGAGACGCCCGAGCGCGCGGCGCATCGCGAGGACGCTCGCCTGGTAGATGTTGAGACGCTCTATTTCGTGGACAGATGCCGCGCCAAGCGCCCAGTCGAGTGCCCGCTCGCGGATCTTGACGGCCAGTCTCACTCTCTGCTCGGCGGTGAGCCGCTTGGAGTCATCCACGCCGGCAATGGCGCGCATGTCGGGTGGCATTATTACGGCGCACGCCACGACGGGACCGGCGAGCGGCCCTCGTCCGACCTCATCCACGCCGGCGATGAGTGGACCGAATCGAGCGCGCGCGTCTTTCTCGATCGAGGTCCACCGCTTCCTGCGGTGGACCGGACGCTGTCGCTCCGAAGGAGCTACCGCGGGCGCGCCATCATCGGCAGCGCCGGTCCCGCTCACTGAGGGCACCTCATCGCCATAAACTGCAACGGCGGCGACGAGCCGGAAAGACTCGGGCCCTAGACCTCGCTGCCCGGAACGTGAACGCGAATCTTGCGCTCGCGAATCCGGGTCGCCTTTCCGGTGAGGTGACGCAGGTAGTAGAGCTTGGCGCGGCGGACGCGTCCACGGCGGACCACGGCGATCGATGAGATCATCGGGCTGTGCACCGGGAAGATGCGCTCGACTCCGATGCCGCTCGAGATCTTGCGGACGGTGAAGGTCTCGCTGACGCCGCTGCCGCGGCGCGCGATG
>JBGPLS010000270.1:0-3631 GCA_041486565.1 Gemmatimonadaceae bacterium | reverse complement strand
GGTTCCTTCCACATTGCCATGGCTGAGACTCCTATTGTGGGGCAGGGGGTAGCTGGGTAGCAGACGGCGGAACTGCGGCATTTCGAACTTATAACCCGCAAGATAGCGGCCTCGGATGCTTCGTGTCGTCACCGCGGACATTGTTGGAACAAGGCGCCGCGCGAGCAATTTCGCAATGGCGTGACCGTCGGATCGGTGAGCCGCTTCCGCTTCCGATTCGACGAACACTGTCAGCATTCGTCGCGCTTGGAATACTTGTGACTGCCGGCCGCTTATGGAATCGTCACATCGCGCGCCTTGCGAATGCCGTCGAGCCGTCAAGACGCAAGCAACTGGTGACTGCGATCGCGTTTGGCGCGGCCTTCATAATCGTTGCCGGCTCTCTCGCATTTCTGGAACCCCGGATGGTCGAACGCGGGCGAGCATCGGGCTTCGGGATTCACGTCGTCTACACGATGCTCTTTGTGCCATCGACATTTCTCGTCGCGACGCTCGGCGCTTTCTCGCTGCGGATGACGGTTGGCAAGAGGATCATGACGCCGTGGTCTGCAGTCGTTACCGGTATCTGCGCCGCCGGCGCCTTTCTGGTTGTTGATCTGATGATGGACGCAGCGGGATGGCGTGTCGGAGCACCGGAGGCGGCGATGCGGGCAACGATGCTCGTAGTGACGTTCGTAAGCGCCACCGCCGCCGCTTTCGGTGGTGGCGGAGCGATCGTGTGGCGGACGAGTGCGGCGCGGAGTGATCAGCGTTCCGAAGGCTAGAAGACAAGCGGCCGGCAACTCCGTGGCCGGCCGCTCGTGATTGTCTTCACCCTCAAACGGTTATTGCAGACCGGTATACTGCACCTCGCAGCACCCGATCGAGCAGCTGATCCACAACCCTTCGTTACCGGCCAGCATTCGCGAAGCGGGCAATGACCGGGAGGTCAGAGCAACGATAGCTTCACCCGACGTGGCTGCGGTGGGTGTCATGAACGGTTTTGGACTTGGGTCTGAGCACTTCGCCTGCGGCCAATGATGGACCGCTGGCTTTTGAGGGAATTGATACTTGCAGTATCTGAGCTCCAGGAACTGGAAAACCCTGCTCACCGTTCCGTTTCGTACGCGGTACAGCGCGGCTCCTTTCCCAACGCCTTGAAGAGTCCCGACCCAAAGATAGACGACGTCGTTCGTGATCAGGTTGAACCGGTCGAATGGAACCGGGTCGACGACCACGATCTTCGCTACGACATGGCCTTTGCCGGTCCCGAGTGCGCCGTCCCACGAAACGTCGGGAGCGTAGTTCGAAGGTATGACTCTAAGCGTTACCGATTGCTGGTTTCCGCATTTGCCCGGATCCTTGCAGGTGAATTTTTCCTCCAGGGTCTCGGAGCCGGGGACCTCACCGAAGCCGAGCTTCTGGACGTAGATCCCGAACTCGGAAGGGCGTGCCTCCGGGGGGCCCGCGAATCCGTCTTTCGGCTCATCCGCAGTCGCGGTTGCTGCGCCTTTGGTGGTGGATCCATTCCACCCGATAACCGCGATCGAGACCAGAGCCGTCATCAAAAGCCCAACACTCCGCCGCATCGTGTCGCCCATATCGCCCCCTTTGGAAGTGAATAGTGACCTGCCGGACTGGGTGTTCTTCTGGAACCTCAGCTGGAACCTCAGCGCAACCTGCGGACACGCTCAACAGTCGGAAGAGTTACCGCATCGCCGCCTCCCCACAAACTGAGAACGGCATCCGCCCAGTACTTTGCGACTTTCGAATCGGCGCGTTGAGCCGCCAGCTCCGCACGGAGCGCCATCACGCGTACCAGAGATGCGCTAAGATCAGACCTTTTCATGGTCGTGGGAAGAGCGGCAGGCAGTCCGTCCAGCGCGTAATCGAGCGTGCGGATCGCAGCGGTCGTGTCGCCCAGGACGGTATGCAGCCAGGCGCCACCGTACACGACGTCCATCGTCAGCTTTCCGGGCGGCGTAACCGCGTAAACTTCAGCCAGCGAGTCCATGAAGACCCGCGCTTGTCGCCGGTCCCCGCGCGCGACTGATCTCAGCGCCAGCTCAAACAGATTCGAGGTCGGCTGTAGCTCGGCAACGGGGCCGGGTCCGGTCACTGGAGCGGCGAGGGTCAGCGGCCGCCGGAGAATTGCCGTCCGTACCGCCTGAATCTGTCTTTCCGGGAAAAAGGAACTCAGCTGCTCTGTCAGCCGGTCGACAATTGCAAGCACGCTGTCGCGAGGGCCGCCGAAAGCCGCGTAGACGCCAAGAGAGACGAAATCAGGGACCAGCGGTCGCGGAAGATCGATTTTCTCGCCGGTAGCCAGGCGTATCGGCCGCTGCGCACCGCCGGCCAGCTCGGCGTCGATCGCTCGCAAGCCACGCCCCCGCAATGCAGCCAGAGGAACAAGAAGATCCGCCGCCGATTCGCGTTCCGCCTCGTCAGCTGCCGAAGGTGTCGGCCGCCCCAGAATCGAGTCAGCAAGAAGGCCAGCGCTATTGAAACGCTTCAATCGCAGGTACAGACGCACCTGATTGCTGCCGAGACGGACACCTCGCACGTAGCTCATACCCGCTGGCCCGCCGGCGTCCAGGGCCAGCTTGCGCGCCGTATTGATCTCGTTGAGTGCGGAAAGTCCCGATCCGATCAGCTCTCCCCCGGATTCCAGTATCCCGGCAAGAGTTTCGTGCGCAACGGGATCACTGGGCGCGATTCGCGACCACTCGACAGCGAGCGCGCGCAGATGCTGCCGATTGCGATTGATGGCGGCGTCGAGCCCATCGGGGTCCCGCACGCGCCAGGGTGCGCCTGAGGCGGGAATCGGGTACGGTACGTACACGAGTGTATCGGAAGTTAGCGAGGGATGCGCCAGCAACGAGAGACGCTTGTCGCCTCTCACCTCGCCCGGACGATTCTTTCCGTTGTCGGTAACCAACAGCTGTTCGAGTCTTGGCATTACAACGCCGTAGGCGGCTGCATTTCCGGAATTCCGCTCCAGGAGTCCTTCGTAGAGTGAATCCGCCAGCTGGTAGCTCGTCCTGAAGCGGTAACCCGATGGGCTCGCAGGGTCGGGAAGAACCGTTCGATCATCGCGGAGACAATCAGCCCACGCGAGAGTTGCCGTGTAGTCGGCATAATTCCCTCGCGCAACATCCGCCAGGTTCCGAAGCCTCTTGCAGCCGTCCGCAAAGTTGTTTGACGTCAACGCAACGATAGCGTCCACGCGCGCCTGATCGGGAGGTTGAAGACGGTCTCTGTTGTCGGCCGCATACAGCGCGTTCGATTTCCATTGGGTGAGCGGCTTGCCCTGAAGCATCAACAGCTGCGCAAGCCACAATTGCGCGGTCGGATCGGCAGGATCATTCTTCACCGCCTGCCGCAGCTCACGCTCTGCCGAATCGAAATCCCACGAAGCGATTGCATCCTTCGCTTTCTCGAAAGCACCTTGGCGCACCCGCGACCAGGCGAGAATGCCGCCCGCCACTACGGCGACGACGACCGCCGCGAGCCCGGCGCGCAAGATCGGACGCGTCAGCGAGAGCCCGGCGAAACTTCTCCGCTTCCTCGCCGGCTCCGTCGCGCACGACTGTAACGCCTTGCCGAACTCCGCCGCGGTAGCCCATCGGTCAGCCGGGGCTCGCGCCAAAGC
>JBGPLS010000269.1:0-3687 GCA_041486565.1 Gemmatimonadaceae bacterium | reverse complement strand
TCGCCGAATTTTTCACAGGTCGTTACCACGCCCAAGGTCGAAGCAGCACTTCGCAAATGCCTCGGAGTGATAATCCCGTTCGGCAGCCAGGATCTCGATGGGCAGGTGCAAATCAACCTTGGCGCAAAAGGGGTCGTCGAGCTGGAGCTCGTGTCGACCGGAGAGAAATGGGGGCGCGGGCCAAAGCTCGACATTCACTCGAGTCTCGCGGCGCAGGTCGACAGCCCGGCGTGGCACCTCGTCCAGGCACTCAACACCCTCGTTAAACCCGACGGTCACACACCCGCTGTCGCGGGTTTCTTCGACAAGGTGCGACCGTTGTCGCCGAGGTTGCGGAAGATTCTCGAGGACGCAATCGCGAAGCGGAACGAAGTCACGGCGAAGAAAGCACTTGGCGTGTCTCGATGGATCAATGACGAGAATTGGCACGACTCACTCGTGCGGCTTGTGTCGCAGCCGACGATCAACATCGAAGGACTCGTTGGCGGTTACACCGGTCCCGGAGGAAAGACGATTCTTCCTCATCGCGCTGTCGCGAAGATCGACATGAGACTCGTTCCCGACATGACGGCGAAGGGAACGCTGGCGCTGGTGAAGGCACACCTCGCGAAGCGCGGCTTCGGCGATATCGAAGTGAACATGAGCGGCGGATACGATCCGACTGAAACGGACCCGAACTCGAAGCTGATACGCGCTGAGATTGCGACCTACAGGCAGGCCGTGATCGAGCCTCTCCTGTGGCCGCGTCTCGCGGGATCGTGGCCGGGGGTCACCTTCACCGGCGCTCCGCTCAAATTGCCGGCGGGACAGTTCGGCCTCGGCCATGGCGCCGGAGCACACGCGCCTGATGAGTACTGGCTCATCGAATCGACGAACCCGAAGGTCGCCGGAATGGACGGAGCTGCGCGGTCGTTCGTGGAATTCTTCTACGCATGCGCGTGACCACGGCGAATGCTCGAACAGGGGGGCCGCACTTGAGGACCCATCAGGCCTCTTCAACTCCAGGGTTTGACGGACTTCAGCTCACTTTGATCGGTCGACAACTCTGACAATCGGGAGTGCATCATGAAGGTCCGACGGGAGTGACGTATGCGGACGCGGCTACTCGAGCCGGAAAGCAAAGACGGTCCCCTCCTGAACTCCTGCAAACAGCATATCCCGTGAATCGCCTATGCTGCGCACGCAGCCGGGCACTTTGAGCGTCCATTCTGGCCTGCCATCAGAAGCATTGAATGCTGCTACTTCACCACGACAGTTCCCAGCGACCACATAACTTTTCCAGAAGTGGGGTCGCCCCGATGCCCATGTCGGTGATTCCGCTGTTTTCCAAACAACTGCGGTCAGTTCTCCGTCCACCGCGGCAAGATAGCCCTGCCGCTGCGGTCGATTCTCGAGAAACACGTACCATCGACCCTCTGCGAACGAGAGCTTTCCGGTTGGAGTTGCTTCCATCCGGAGCTCTGTGATCGTCATTCCCGTTCTGGCGTCCAGGCGGAGGAGCTTCTGGTCCTCCGTGCCGACGTACAGCGACTTGTCTCGAAACACCAGCGACGTCGTGGGGGTCGCAGGCAGGACTCGCTTGAAGATCACTTTACCGGTTTCCGCGTCGAGTGCGTAAACGGTGCCGTCCAGACTCGATAGAAAGAGTCTGCTTTCCGCAGCGGTCGCCGAATGTATCATCACACATTCCGGATTGGTCAGGCCGCTGGAGAATGTCCACTGCACTTTGCCGCTCTCGAGATCGAGTAGCGACCAGTCGTCGTGAAACGTCCCGAAGAATACGCGCGACCCCTGTCGGATGATGTCCGTTGGGACTCCTGTCGAGCGATGTTTCCATCGCAACTGGCCTGTAGTCGTCTTGAACGAATAGACATGCCCGATCCCCTTTGGATCGCAACTGTAATCCGTTCCGATGATGATCCGGTCGCCAATGACCAGCGGATCTCCGTGAAAGCTCTTCTGATTACCATCCCGGTGGATGTCATACGTCCAGCGAATGCGTCCAGTGGTTTTGTCGAGCGCGTAGAATTTCCCCGCGCACGATCCGATGAACAAGTTGTCTCCCACGACCGTGGGAGTTGAAAACACTCAGCCACCGGTGTCGAACTTCCACACCAGGTGCGGGCCGGGAGGATAGTTGTGCGGGACGCCAAGCAGCACCGCAAGTGATGCCAAGGCGTAAGCAAGTTTGGATGTAAAGAACATCGTAGTTTCTCCTGAGAATTGTGGTTTTACACTCGGATGGAACCCCGAACTCACGCCGCGTCGTCGGGTGCCGCCGCGGCTGACAGAGGAGGCGGACGACATGCGGCAAACAAGAAGGATCGGTATGTTCATCTACCATCGCAGTATTTCAACTTCTCTCACCGGCCCCGCAACGAAGTAGCACGTCCCTAAGTATATCCGGCATAGGGCTCGCATCGCGATCAACTCCGGATGAGCCTTCATCACACTCGCGAATGCCATGAAAGCGGTCGTATTCACGAAATACGGATCACCTGATGTTCTCGAACTGAAAGAGGTAGAAAAACCAACTCCCAGGGACGATGAAGTTCTGATACGAGTTCATGCGGTATCCCTGAATGATTGGGACGTCGGTGCGCTCGGGGGTACTGACTTGGTAAATCGCCTCATATTCGGGTTTCTCAGTCCAAAGAAACAAATACTCGGCTCTGACATAGCGGGGCGAATCGAGGCAGTCGGCAGGAACGTCCAGCAGTTTCGGCCCGGTGATGAAGTATTCGGCGATCTGAGCGGCAGGTGGGGTGGTTTCGCCGAGTATGTTTGCGCGCGTGAGAATGCATTGGTGCTGAAAGCGCCGAGCATGACATTCGAACAGGCAGCGGCGATACCTCAAGCCGCCATGCTCGCCCTTCAGGCGCTTCGCGACATGGGGCGAATCCAGTCAGGGCAAACGCTCTTGATCAACGGAGCCGGCGGAGGTGTAGGCACTTTCGCAATCCAGATTGCAAAACTGTACGACGTTGAGATCACCGCGGTCGATTGCGCATCGAAGCTGGACATGTTGCGCTCGATGGGTGCCAGGCACGTCATCGATTACACACAGGAAGACTTCACCAGGAACGGTCAGCGTTACGACCTGATTCTCGATGTAAAGACAAGTCGCTCGATATTCGATTGCGCACGCGCGTTGAGTCCCAATGGAATGTACGTCACGGTCGGAGGCTCCATGGCTCGTCTTTTTCAGGGTCTCTTATGGTGGCCGTGGATTGCGATGACAACCAACAAGCGCATACGGATCCTGGCCCTGAAACCAAACAAGGGTCTGGCCTATATGAATGAGCTTTTCGAGTCGGGTACTGTTGTACCGGTGATCGATCGGTCGTACAAGCTGAGTCAGGTTCCTGAAGCATTCCGGCGCTTCGGAGAGGGACAGCATAAGGGAAAAGTGGTAATAACGGTCGGATAGTCAGAGTCCCGCCAGCAAGCACCTCCGCCGCCTAAGGTCTGAAGACTCCGGGATCGTGCAGCGTCCCGTTCCACGGACGCAGCCACACGGTGCCGTTCCACGCGTGCGCCAAATACCTATTGACCGCTTCCATCTCCGCCGGCGCGTACTGGCTGCGATGACACGCGAACTCCTCGCGTCCCGCCGCGAGGTCCCGCTCCTCGAACGGCACTTGCACGGTCAACAGCGCCTGCGCCATGCCGTTCACGGTGGGCTCT
>JBGPLS010000268.1:0-3704 GCA_041486565.1 Gemmatimonadaceae bacterium | reverse complement strand
GATGGATCGGAGAAAGCTCGTGCGGGAGCGAGCGGTGCGGCGTCAGCGGCGGCCGCCGCTGAGCTGAGCCCCGCCGTGCGGAAGCTGCTCAAGGAGCATCAGCTCGACGCGTCGCAGATCACCGGCACCGGCAGGGGCGGGCGCATCACCCACCAGGACGTAATGGATTTCATCACCGCCAAACCGTCGGCGCGAGGCGCCGCGCCAAAATCTTCCGGGATTCCCGGGCGCATGGTCCCTCACACGCAGATGCGGCGCGGCATCGCTCAGCACATGGTGCAGAGCCTGCTCCATACGGCGCCGCATGTGACCAGCGTCTTCGACGCGGACCTGGGCGCCATCATCGCACATCGCGACGCCAATCGTGCAGGATTCGAGTCTCGCGGTGCGAAGCTCACTTACACCGCGTATTTCGTGAAGGCGGCTGTCGAGGCGTTGCGCGCCGTGCCCGAAGCCAACAGCCGCTGGCACGACGATGCACTCGAGATCTTCGACGACTGCAACATCGGCGTCGCAACCGCCCTCCAATCCGGCGGCCTGATCGTTCCCGTGATCACGAAGGTCCAGGATCTCGATCTCTTCGCCATCGCCGAGCGCCTCCAGGATCTCACCGCGCGCGCTCGCAATGGAAGCCTCGACCCGCGTAACGTTCAGAACGGCACGTTCACGATCTCGAATCACGGCGTCAGCGGGAGTCTCGTCGCGACACCGATCGTGATCAACCAGCCGCAATCGGCAATCCTCGGGGTGGGGAAGGTGGAGCGGCGGGTCGTCGTCGAGAATGTGAACGGAAAGGAAGAGATGGCGATCAGGCCGATGTGCTACGTCACGCTCACAATCGATCACCGCGTGCTCGACGGGTTCCAGGCAAACCAGTTTCTGACCACTTTCGTCGAGGCGCTGGAAGGATTCTGAAGCCGTAGCTCGCCCGCTCCCGGGCTACGGCCGCTTTCCCGTCCGAAGAAACTCCGCGAGATCGTCGGGCAGATCGCTCTCTCTTATCGCGCGCATCGTCTTCTCGACATCGTACTCCGTCCTGACGAACTCCACGCCGACCTTTCCGTCGCCAATGTCCAGCACCGCGTAGCCGGCCCGCCAGTCGCCGTCCTTCGGCCTGCCGACCGTTCCGGTGTTGACGAAGTGGATTCCATCCACCTCACGATGCCAGGGAAGATGTGTGTGCCCGAATGCGATCACGTCTCCCGATTTCGCTCCGGCAAGTGACGCCATCTGGAGACAGAATGAATCGGGACGATCCTCTGTCCAGTAGACCGTGTTCAGAGTCGGTGTACCATGCACGAGCACAATCGTGGGGCCAGGCGCATGGCCGCCGTTCGACTTGACATCGAGACGGAAGGGAAGGGCCCCGAGGAAGCGCTTGGTCTCGGGCGACGTGTGCTCCTTCGTCCACGCAAAGCTCAGGTGCGACAACTTTTCCTGCAGCGGATCCTCGTACTTGCACCCGCAGTGCTTGTAGCCGGTCGCGACCGTCGTGTCGTAATTCCCGGAGATCCCATCGAGACCGCGACTGCGGAGCAGGGCCACTGTCTCGTCCGGCCACGGCGCGTAGCCAACCAGATCACCGAGGTGATATGTCGCGGTGATGTCCGGCTTGGCGGCGATGTGATCGAGCACCGCCTCGAGCGCCGGGAGGTTGGCGTGGACGTCAGAGATGAGTGCGTAGCGCACTACAAGCTGCGACTCATCACCGTCGCCGTAGACGGACAGAGATCCGTGAACTGGGAGTTGCCTTGTACCTCGGCCGGAACGCGGTCGCGTGTGATCTCCTGAAAGCCGAACGCGGGGAAATAATTCGCGGCCGTAGTGGTGAGCAGATAGAGCGCACGCAGTCCCTGCGATTCGGCGTCGGCGATCAGCCGCTCGATCATCGCGCGGCCCACGCCGCGCCCCTGCCACTGAGGCTCGACTGCCGCGGATCTCAGGAGTCCGTAATCGCCACACCTTTCGACTCCGGCGACACCAACGATCCGGCCGTCGCCGTCCGCGACGACAAAGGAACCGAACGACTCCCTCACTCCCTCGAGCGGGAGCTCGCTCCGCGTGAGCAGATCCTCGACGGCAGGGAGATCTGCCGCTGACGCCGGGCGCACTGCTGGCGCCGCAACTGCCTTCTCTGTCATCTTCCGCCTCCAGGAATCATGAGGAACAGCAATCCGGCCCGCAGCAGCTCCCGGCCGTCGCCATCGCCAACTCCTTCCGGCTCGCAACGCCTGGCTTAGTCGCCCGCACGAACGCACTCATGAAGCGACCGTCGATCTCGGCGGAAAGCGTCTTCGCATCGAGACCCGAATCAGTGAGAAACGCTTCCGCGTCTTCGAGACTATAGATCCGCGTCGGCTCGATGTAGATGGATTCAAATCCCGCTTCGTCGAGCAGCCGCTTATACTCGCGCTCCTCGAGCGCGCCGGCCACGCAGCCCGCCCACAGCTCCATGTTCCGCTTCACCTCGGCCGGTACCTCGCCGCGGACGACAACGTCCGATACCGCAAAGCGGCCGCCCGGCTTGAGAACGCGGAAAGCTTCCTGGATCACCCTCGGCTTGTCACCCGAAAGATTGATGACGCAGTTGGAGATGATGACATCCACCGAATCGTCGGGCAGCGGGATGTTTTCGATCTCGCCCTTGAGAAACTCGACATTCTGCGCACCCGCCTTTCGCTTGTTCTCGTTGGCGAGGGCGAGCATTTCGTCGGTCATGTCGAGACCGTAAGCCTTTCCCGTTGGCCCAACGCGCTTCGCCGACAGGAGGACGTCGATTCCACCGCCCGATCCGAGATCAAGAACCGTCTCGCCTTCGGCGAGCTGGGCGAGCGCCGTTGGGTTGCCGCATCCGAGTGAGGCGAGGAGCGCTTCTGCCGGTATGCCGGCCGTCTGCCCTTCCTCATAGAGATTCGACGTGATCGGATCCCAGCTTTCGGTCGTCGCGCCACAGCAGGCACTCGTTCCGCAGCACGACGCATCCGTCTTCCCCTCGGTGACGCGACGCGCCGCCTGGCCGTACTTCTCCTTTACCGTGCTTTTGATATCCTGGGCTTCGGTGCTGGTCATCTCATCCTCCATCAATCAAGAAATATTGATATTTCTGCGGAAAAAAAAGTCCTCAGTCGCAGCACGCGCCATCGATGACTGCAAGGCGACGGCGGGGCTTCAGCACCTTGATGAACGCCGTGGCGTCGTCGAGCGAGTCCTTGTTGAGCGAGTAGTGCACCCACCGACCATCGCGTCTGTCGAGAACGATCCCGGCTTCCTTGAGGACCTTGAGGTGGAAGGAAAGCCGGGACTGCGCCGCGCCGATCGCGCTCATGAGCTCGCAAACGCACCGCTCTCCGTCGGTGAGCATTGCCACGATCTCGAGACGAGTCTCGTCGGAAAGCGCGTGGAATACCCGCGACGCGGATCGCAGGTCGGAGTTGCGGAGCTCGGTAGCGACAGCGGTAGCCATGATCCTAGTATATCAACAAAACTTGATACGTCAAGTGGCTCAGCCTGCGGCTTCTTCTCTCCAGGCAAAATAGGAGTAGGCCACGACAATGATCGCCGCGCCAAGTATGGCGCAGAACATCACGATGTGTGTCCACCGTGGGATGACGAGCACCGACACGGCGATCAGCGCTCCTGCGATGGTGAACACATAACCGCCAAGACGGTGCGTGCGCTCCCACACTCTGTCGCTCGACAGCGTC
>JBGPLS010000267.1:0-3710 GCA_041486565.1 Gemmatimonadaceae bacterium | reverse complement strand
TAGACTGCGCGCTGATTTAATGAAGTGGATGTTCATCTATTGGTCGGGAACCGTTGCGGCGATTATCGGCATGGGCTATTTCGGTCCCAAGTAGACACCTTTCCAACACGCCGACACCTACCACAGCTGCCGACATCCCCGGGGACCTGCGTCACGCCCTCGCCGGCCGGTACACCCTCGAGCGGCTAGGACTTCCGATAACTGAAGCATGACGCTGAGAACAGCAAAGCGTGGCCAGTGAGTTGGAGCGCCTCCGACCGGCTCTCAGCGGACGTTACCGCGAGGGAAGGTACCACGGAGAACACGGGGGACACGGAGAAAAACTTTGAAGGGAATAACAAAAAAGAGAATCTCCGCAGTTCTCCGTGTCCTCCTTCTTTTCTCCCTCTTCCTTGCGATCGGATGCTTTCGAAGCGCGGGAGCACCAGGGCCCGAGCCTCTGCCGGCATCGCTCACCGATGTTGACATCGAGTATTTCCGCGAGCACCCGCTGATGGTCCCGGTGGACGGCGTATCACCGGAGAAAGTGCCGGATTCATTCAACGCTTCGCGCGGCGACGGCCGCCTCCACCACGCGACCGACATCCTCGCTCTGGCAGAGACACCGGTCGTCGCCGCAATCGCCGGAGAAGTCCTGCGTCTCAGCCAGAACGCCGCCGGCGGGATCACCGCGTATCTCGTGGATGACGACCGCCGCTACGTGTACTATTACGCCCACCTCGCCTATTACTCGCGAGCGATTACGGCGGGGCTCAAGGTGCCGCAGGGATTCGTGATCGGGTACGTTGGAACGAGCGGCAACGCCCCACCCGACACGCCGCATCTGCACTTTCAGGCGATGCGAATCGCTCCGGGACAGCGCGACTGGTGGAACGGCACGCCGGTTGACGTGCGACAGTTCATGACGAAAAAAGGAAAGGCGGCCGAATGAAAGGACGCGAGCGCGCCGAGCTGAGAGCCGAGGCGCATCACCTGAGCCCGACGGTGCACGTGGGGAAGGAGGGAGCGACGGCGGCGCTGATCAAGTCCCTCGACGACACCCTCCGGACGCACGAGCTCGTGAAGGTCAAGCTCGGCAAGAGCGCCGACGTTAAGCCCAAAGACGCAACGGGCGTGCTGGCCGAGGCGACAAAGTCAGAGGTGATCCAGGTGATCGGGCGGACGGCGACGTTCTACAGGGGAAACCCCGAGCTCGAGAGGAAGAAAGGAGACCCCCCTCCGTGGAGGAAATGAGGGGTCACCCATCGAGATCGGTGGGCTCTCCTCCAGTCCAGTGCTTCGTACAGATCCCTGTGTTCGCCGGTGAGGCGGTGAGACTGTGAGGAACTGCAACTAATTTTTTGGGAACTGCACTCGTTGCCTGAAGTGCGGGCCGCAGTTGTGGTTATAGTTGCAGTTAACCCAAAAAAAGGACTATCCTCCCGGGACAGTCTGTTGGCGACGACGTGATCCCCCGCTTTTCCTCACAGTCTCACCGCCTCACCGGCCAACTCACAGATCCGTCCGAAGCACCGATCCAGAGGATTCACGCCCCGTAGTAGTGCGCCGCGCGCCGTCCGGCGTAAATGCCGAGGCCGGTGCCGACCATGCTGACGATGAACGCCGTCGTCATGCCGATCGTTGCACCCAGCGCCCAGCCGGCGTAGCTGCCCGCGGTGGCGCCGATGAAGGAGTAGAGCTTGAGCATGTACCAGAGACGCACGAAGGAGCCTGATGGGCACGGACGCACCGCCGTTGCACGCGCGAACGGTCGCCCCCATCTTCAGACACTCGCCCCGAGGTAAGCGCATGCCGGAGATTCTTCACCAGGTCATCATAGATGTCCCGCCGACCGCCGTCTTCGGCGCGATTACGCAGAAGAAGGGACTGTCGAGCTGGTGGACGACAGATGTGAAGGCGGACGCGGAAGTGGGTAGCATCGCCGAGTTCGGCTTCAATTCGCGGGCGGCGGTGTTCGAGATGAGAGTGGTTGCGCTCGATAAGCCGAATTTTGTGCGCTGGCACTGCCTCGCGGGTCATCCCGAGTGGTCCAACACTGACATCACATTCGCCCTCTCAGGGCGCGAGGGAGGCACGGTGCTCCGCTTCGCGCACCGCGGATGGGAGTCCAGCGAGGGCATTCTGGCCCAGTGCAGTTATGATTGGGCAAGATATCTGTCGAGCCTCAAGTCATACCTGGAGACGGGGACCGGCTCGCCTCACGCGGGCTGATCCGACCCGAGGAGCTGCATCATGGGAGCACCAGCGATCGCGGCCGTCATCAGGCGCAGAGAGCGCGAAGTGGTGGACGACTTCCGCCGCGGAGGGGCGACGTCGCCGACGACCGCCAGGTCACTCGCCGACCTCGGACTGAGCGATAGCTGGCCGGTCCACCGCCTTCAGAAGCGGGCGGTGATCCGCGAGCCGGAGCCGGGCATCATGTACCTGGACGAAGAGGTCTGGGCGGCGGTGCGGAGGATGCGGCAGCGTGTCGGGCTCATATTCGGCACGATCTTCGTGCTCCTCGCGATCGGAATCGCGATCGGCTTCATCACGTTCCGGTAGCGGCATCGGCGCGGTTGATATTCATCCCGCTGGGTCTATTTTACGATTTACTGCCATCCAGAAGACACTGAGACCCTGAATGCCCTACGTCATCACCGAAGCCTGCGTCAATATCAAGGATAGAGCGTGCGTGGATGTCTGCCCCGTCGATTGCATCTACGAGGGGCCGGACCAGCTCTACATCCATCCCGACGAGTGCATCGACTGCGGTGCCTGCGAGCCGGAGTGTCCGGTGACGGCGATCTTCCCGGAAGAGGATGTGCCCGACAACGTGAAGCAGTACATCCAGATCAATCGAGAGGTCTTCAAGGGGGCGAACCCGCCGGGGAGGCCCAACCGGTAGCCGCGAGATTCGTTTCACCTGGGAGAGACTCGAGTCTCGTACGGATCTGTTGGGTCGCCGGTGAGGCGGTGAGACTGTGAGGAAAAGCGGGGGATCACGTCGCCGCTTGAAGACTTTCCCGGGAGGATAGTCTTTTTTTTTGGGTTAACTGCAACTGCAACTACAACTGCAACTACAACTGCGCCACGCCCTTAAGGCAACGAGTGCAGTTCCCAAGAATTAGCCGCAGTTCTCACCGCCTCACAGCCTCACCGGCGACCTCACAGACATGGAGCTCGGCACAGATCTATCTCACGCGAGTCAGCGCGCAAATCTCTCCTTCACGACGAACGCAACGATCAGCACGACATACTGAAGGAACGTGCTGATCTCGCTCTTCCACGCCTCCCTCCATCTGAGCTCGCCCTTCACCGGCTCGGCCGGTCGGCTCGGAACCCACCGCGGAGTGTACTGCTTGTACTCCAGATATTCCCGCCCGAAGGTGGTCTCCAGAACTCCCTCCTCATAGCGCACGATCAGACTGTACTCGGCGGCGAAGAGGAGCATCGCGAACGGGAGGAACCAGAGCACTCCCGAGAGCACGACGAACCCCATCCACACGAGAAAATTTCCGTTGTAGAGCGGATTCCGGCTCCACGCGAACGCGCCATGGGTGACGAGACTCTGGACGTTGCGCGATCGCCGGCGCGTCGTGGTCCCCGCGGCTGCGACTCCGGCAAGCCGGAACGCCTCGCCAATGACGATCAGTACGAGCCCGATCACCCAGCGGTTGGGCGAAGTCGTCCCCGGCAGAACCAGCGGAACGCCGAGGAATGCGAGAGGG
>JBGPLS010000266.1:0-3722 GCA_041486565.1 Gemmatimonadaceae bacterium | reverse complement strand
GTCGCGACGCACCGCGGCCCGCGAGCAGCAGGGCTCCGCCAAAGGCATCGGCCGCCTATGGCGAATCATCGGACCCGGCGTCATAACCGGCGCCGCCGACGACGATCCCTCCGGCATAGCGACCTACTCCATCGCGGGCGCGCAGTTTGGAACCGCCCTCCTTTGGACGGCACTCCTGACGTGGCCAATGATGATGGCGGTACAGGCGATGTGCGCCCGCATCGGTATGGTCACCGGTCGCGGGCTGATGGGCATGCTCACCCAGAAGATTCCGCGACCCATTCTCATCGTCGTTGCGGTTGCCCTCTTCGGCGCGAACACAATCAACGTCGGTGCCGATCTCGCCGGAATGTCCGACGCGGCGACGATTCTCACCGGCTTCAACTCCCGGCTGTGGGTCGTCGGCTTCGGCGTGGCGATCGCGTACACCACGATCAAGCTGCGCTACGTCGCACTGGCGAGCATTCTCAAGTGGCTCGCCTTCGTGTTGTTCGCGTATGTCGTCGATGCGATCATCGTCGGCTTCGACTGGCGCGCGGTATTGCGCGACACCTTCATCCCATCGCTTCCGCACGGGCGCGAGATGTGGGGCATGCTGGTCGCGATCCTGGGAACCACCATCAGTCCGTACCTCTTCTTCTGGCAGGCGGCGCAGGAGGGGGAGGAGGAGAAGGCGCACGGCCGCAGACGTGTAGCCGACCGCGTCGGCGCAACCCGCGGGGAGATTCGCGGGCGAAAGGCCGACGTCGCTCTCGGGACTTTCTTCTCGAATATCGTGATGTTCTTCATCATCCTCGCCACTGCCGTCACGCTTCACCGGCACGGGATGACTCATCCGCAATCGTCGCGCGAAGTCGCCTCGGCGCTGACGCCGCTCGCCGGCCGCTTCGCCGCCCTTCTCTACACAATCGGGATCGTCGGCACCGGAGCGCTCGCCATCCCCACTCTCGCCGGCTCGGCCGCGTACGCGTTCGCCGAGATCTTCGGCTGGCGCGAGGGCATGGACGAGCGCTATCCGCAGGCGCGTGCGTTCTATTCCGCTTTCGCCGTCTCGATCGCGCTCGGCGGCGCGCTCGTTTTTCTCGACGTCAATCCGGTGAGGGCGCTCTACCTGACGGCGGTGTTGAACGGACTCCTGGCGCCGTTCCTTCTCGTCTGCATCCTCATCGTCGCCACCGACGCGAAACTCATGGCCGGCCAGCCGAGCTCCCGGCTTGGCCGGACCATGGTGACGATCACGACGCTGGCGATGTTCGGCGCCGCGATCGGAATGTTCATCTTCTGATCAGCTGGAAACGAGCTGCCTCAGCACGTAGGGAAGGATGCCGCCGTGACGGTAGTAGCTCATTTCCTCCGGAGTATCGATTCGAGAGACGGCGCTGAATGTTCTGACGCGGCCATCGCTCGAAGTCGCGCGGACGGTGAGCTTCGCCTTGGGCCGCATCTCGTCGGCGAGCCCGAGAATCTCGAATGTCTCGAACCCTGTGAGCCCCAGCGTCACCCGCGACTCGCTGTCCACGAACTCGAGCGGCAGCACGCCCATGCCGACGAGATTGGACCGGTGAATCCGCTCGAACGATTCGGCGATCACCGCGCGCACGCCGAGGAGCAGCGTCCCCTTGGCCGCCCAGTCGCGGGAAGAGCCGGTGCCGTATTCCTTGCCGGCGATGATCACCAGCGGAACTCCCTTCGACTGGTAGTCCACCGACGCATCGTAGATCGTCACCGCCTCTGCGCCAGGTGATACGCTGGTCCATCCGCCCTCGGTGCCCGGCGCCAGCTCGTTGCGCAGCCGGATGTTGGCGAACGTCCCGCGCATCATCACCTCGTGATTGCCGCGGCGCGCGCCATAGGAGTTGAAGTCGACCGTCTTGACGCCGTGGGCGATCAGCCATTTCCCGGCCGGGCTGGCGGCCGGGATCGAGCCGGCGGGTGAGATATGATCCGTGGTGATGGAATCGCCGAGCATCGCCAATGCGCGAGCGCCGGCGATGGGCCGCACTCCGGGAGGAGAGAGCGTCATCCCGTCGAAGAATGGCGGATTCTTCACGTAGGTCGAGCTCTCGTCCCACGCGTAAAGATCGCCTTCGGGAACAGGCAGGCTGCGCCAGCTTTCGTCACCGTGGAAGACGTCGGCGTACTGCGTCTGAAACATTTCCGCCTTCACGGAGCGGAGGATCTCGTCTTCCACTTCCTTGGGGGCCGGCCACAGGTCGCGGAGAAAAACGGGACCGTCGTTGCCGACGCCCAGGGGCTCGGTCGTGAAATCAATGTCCATCCGGCCGGCGAGCGCGTAGGCGACGACGAGCGGCGGCGACGCCAGATAGTTGAAGCGCGTGAGAGCGTTGATCCGACCCTCGAAGTTTCTGTTGCCCGAGAGCACCGCTGCGACGACGAGCTTGTTCTGTTCGACGGCGTCAGCGATCGGCTGGGGCAGGGGGCCCGAATTGCCGATGCACGTCGTGCATCCGTATCCGACGACGTTGAAGCCCAGCTTCTCGAGGTCACCCATCACGCCCGCTTTGCGGAAATACTCGGTAACGACCTTCGATCCGGGTGCGAGACTCGTCTTGACCCACGGCTTTGAGGAGAGTCCTTTCGCTACGGCGTTTCGAGCGAGAAGTCCAGCGGCGAGCATCACGCTCGGATTGGAGGTGTTGGTGCAGCTGGTGATCGCGGCGATTACTACGGCGCCGTGCTTGAGTCCGAACGACTCTCCCTTCATCGTCACCGCGACGGCCGTCTCCGCCCCCGCCTGCTCGTCGCGAGAGGTTGCGACAACGGACGGCGACAGCTGCGGAGACGCGGCAACCGTCATCGCCTGCCTCGCAGCAGCGGCTCCCGCCACCGTTCCCGTCCTTTCGAGGTCGGCGTGGAGCGCCTCGCGAAACATTGTCTTTGCGAGCCTGAGCGGAACGCGGTCCTGCGGCCGCTTCGGCCCCGCCAGACTTGGCTCGATGGTCCCGAGGTCAAGCTCGAGCGTGTCGGTGAATATCGGGTCCGGAGTGGCGTCGGTCCGGTATATCCCCTGCGCCTTCGTATAGGCTTCGACGAGCGCGACCTGGCTGGAGTCGCGCCCCGTGAAGCGGAGGTAATTCACGGTCTCACTGTCCACCGGGAAGAATCCCATCGTCGCACCGTACTCGGGCGCCATGTTGCCGATAGTGGCGCGATCGGCGAGCGACAGCGACGACAATCCGGCTCCGTAGAACTCGACGAACTTGCCGACGACCTTCTTCTGGCGGAGCTGCTGCGTGACGGTGAGGACGAGGTCGGTGGCAGTGGCGCCGGGAGGCAGCCTGCCGTGCAGCTTGAATCCGACGACTTCGGGGATCAGCATCGAGACGGGCTGTCCGAGCATCGCGGCTTCCGCTTCGATGCCGCCCACGCCCCAGCCAAGGACGCCGAGTCCGTTGATCATCGTCGTATGAGAGTCGGTGCCGACGAGCGAATCGGGGTAAGCGGTCGTCTCACCATTTTCCGTAC
The DNA here is from genome assembly GCA_041486565.1 of Gemmatimonadaceae bacterium. GTDB lineage: Bacteria > Gemmatimonadota > Gemmatimonadetes > Gemmatimonadales > Gemmatimonadaceae > UBA4720. The sequence continues at coordinate 236 of JBGPLS010000266.1, read as the reverse complement.
TCGTGAAGACCGTCTGCGCCAGATACTCGAGGTTGATCTGGTGCACGATCCCGGTGTCGGGAGGGACGACGCGGAAATTCTGCAATGCCTTCTGTCCCCAGCGGAGGAAAGCGTACCGCTCCTGGTTGCGCTCGAATTCGCGCCCGGCGTTGATGAGGAACGCGGCCTCGGTCCCGTATTCGTCCACCTGCACCGAGTGATCGATGACGAGATCCACCGGCTGCAGCGGATTGATC
>JBGPLS010000265.1:0-3820 GCA_041486565.1 Gemmatimonadaceae bacterium | reverse complement strand
CTTGCACTTAGCCCTCGTCACGGAGAGCGCGACGAGCGCTAAGCCTCGTGGATGGGTAAGTGGGTGGGTAAGAAATCTTGGACCATCCGGCGGGTAAGGTGTGTTAACCGTGTTGAAGTCGCTCATGTCGATCTTCGGTAAGCGTCGCCGCCAAACGGACGTTACCGGGGAACGCGACAGTCTGAACTACTCCAAGCTCGGCGCGCAGTATTACGTCGCTGGCCGCGCCGCGTTTTTCGCAACATGTCTTCCCGTAGCTGGCAATCTCTTGCACCATGCGGTTGAGATGTTGATCAAGGGCGACTTGATCCAGTCCCTGCGACGCAGCGAACTCAAGAGGCCTCAACACAACTTGAAGCGTCTTTGGAAATCGTACAAGAGCAGACACAAAGAAATCGACCTGTCGGGGCTGGACCCCCTAATCCGCGAATTGGAAAAGTTCGAGCGGATACGTTATCCGGATTCCATGACCGACAAGGGCATGACACTTCTATTCTCCGTCGTTGCACCAAACCCGCTGACATCTTTCTCCAGTAGCGGAGGCGTGGAAACGCCGCGCTATGGTCTGTCGTTAAACGAAATTGACGCGTTGGTCAAAACCATTTGCGAAGTGAATTCCCTGAACCCTCAGTTTCACTCGATCCGTCTCTCGAAACACGGGCGCGACATTTTTCACAAAGACAATCCATCGTTCCCGCCGTAAACCGCAAGCGGTTCTACGCAGAAAGGCCGGAGCTGTGGTTGTCACTGACCCCTGGCCCGTTTCAACCCCCCGCCGAGACGGCCACCGCAGGCGTCGGCAATTCGTCGATGAGTTGCGACAGGTGCGACGGCAGCAGTGTGAAGTAACCCATCGTCGTCGTGATCGTCGAGTGACCCATCGCCGCTTGAACGGCGACCGGCGATTTGCCCGCGTCCAGCCACGACGTAACGCGCCTGTGTCTGAGATCATGAATCCGCCACGCCTTCGGTAGCTTCGCCGCTTTCTTTGCCTTGGAGATGGCAAAGCGTAGCGTCGCAATGCGCTCACCGCTCCGAGCCGCGCCAGTGTGGGCGAAGATGAAGGGCGAGGTTGAGGTAAAGCGGAACGCCGCGAAGTATTCTCGCAATCCGGCGGCGAGTGCTGGCGTCATCGGCACGAGCCGGGTCTTGCCGCTCTTCGTTCGGTGACCGTCCCGGCCCGACTTGATCGTGATGCGCCCGCTTGCCAGATCAACGTCCGGGACCGCCGTGGACTTTTGCGTCAACTGACGTGATAGTGTACGCGCCATCACTTTTCGTTGCATGAATTCGCGGAAAGGCCATCATGAAACTGTACAGCCGGAGGCGTTGGTGGGCGCGTTTCGTCAGGCCGAGGCCGAAGCCTACATCGGAATGGGCGAGGGCTGGCTCGATAACGCGCCCATCGAGAAGAGCGACATCAGGAAGCCCGGGGCTAAGCGCCCCGTGTGGGTGTGGCGGCGTACCGTGCTCGATGCATTCCTCGAATCGCGCGCGGTGCTACCGGCGTTCCCGAGCCCGTTTGGAGACTGACCAAGCCCGAGCAACAAATCTTGCGGCCCCGACGAGTGGGTCGTGGTCTTCTCGCAACTCACCATTGCCAACGGTTCGGGCATGGCACCCGTCAGCATATCGGAGAAGCTCGGCTTGCTCGAACTGCAAATCCTGCCGCGATGGACCCGGGTCCACCGAGGGGCCACGGGGTGGCGGGGTCGAGTGGTGGTCGGAATGCTGTGGGTAGTCGTTTCTTCGCGCCAGAGGGCTTGTTCGTCGGCTGGAGCGTAGCAGCTTTCGGATAGATCACCGATGCCGAGCGCAAACGATGCCACCACTATTCCTTTCTCGTCCCACCGGACCAGTAGACGGACCCCTCGGTGTGTGCCCGAAGTGCAACCAGAGAGCCATGCACCTCACGTACTTCACCGATTTCTTGATGAAGCGTCGGTGCGCCGCGTGCGGGCATGAGGCGAACACAAAGCCGCCGAAGCTGAACAAGAAACTAGTCTACCTTGACCAGTGGACCATCAGCGAACTCGCGAACAGCCTCGATCCCGTCCTCCGAGAGAAAAAGGCGGGGCGGATCGATCCGTTTTGGATTGAGCTCTACCACCAACTTGAACGGCTGACGAAGCTTCACGTCATCGTCTGTCCCGAATCGCCACTCCACTACCGCGAGTCGCTGGTCACGCCATACCTCCACGTCCTGCGGGGCCTCTACGAGCACCTTGCGGTCGGAACCCGCTTCAAGGAACCACTCAATATTCATGCGCTGCAACTCGCGGAGGCGTTCAACCGTGGTGTGCCTGGTGGTGGCGACACGGTAGATGGGCGGGATCGCCTCTCACGCATACTCGATGGCGGAGTCAACGACTGGTCCGATGACATTCGGATCAAGGCGAGACTTACGCTTCGCGAAACGGAAGTGGCGGCCGAGAGAGCCAGAAACGCGAGCGCCGACGAGCTTCTCGCCCGAGACTCCGACAGGTGGCGCCAGCAACCGGGGAGACCGTTCTCGGAATGGTACGACTACCACCGTCGTGACCTCACGGACGTCGTGCTTCATTGCTTCGACTCCGGCCCCTTTGGCACCTACACGATGACCTGTCACTCGATGACCGAGAGCCTTGTCCGTACCGGTCAGTCGGAAGAAGCGGCGGTCGCGCAGGTCCGTGAGTTCCTTCGGTCAGATGCTGCCTCACGCGTGCCATACTCCGACATTTCCGCTCTCCTGTTCGCGGGAATGTCGAAGAAGATTGCTGACGAGGGACAGAAGAGGGCGGCCGACCACGGGCATTACAAAGACGTTCACGCTATCGCGGCGTTCCTGCCCTACGTCGATGCCATCTGCGCGGATAACTATTTCGCGGAGTTGCTCGGCAAGCGCGAGATCGCTCAACGCGTCGCGGGATACCCCGCGAAGGTGTTCTCGCCCAAGAAGAAACAGGCGTTCATGGGCTACCTACAGGTGCTCGAAGCAGAAGTGGCACCGGTGCTTCGAGACACGGTTCTCGCCGTGTACGGCGCGCGGTGGCTCAAGCCGTACGACACGATTCTGGAGTACCATCGTGAGCGAGAGCAACGAGATGAAGCATTGTAACGATTCTCCGATGCGCTCGGGATTCAATCAGAGTCCCCCTCGACGTCATCCACCGACGAATAGTTGATTGCCGCTTGATTCGCCGGTTTCGAGGCGGTGTCATGCGAAGCGCAATGTGTCACTTCAAATCACGAATGATGTCTACATCGACAGATACCCATTTTGGTACCCACAAACACGCCACAGGGAAACGGCGTCTGATGCTATTCATTGATCCTCTCGAAAACTCTGACGGCTCCCCGGAGCGGAGAAATCACATTACCGATTCGCGTCGATTTGCTCGTGCATCGGGGAAAGGTCTCGGACGAACACGTTCCCCTTCGTCATGGTCTGCGCAGGAATGGATAACACGAATTTCAGCGCGTTATTGATGGTCACGTTGATTTTGCCGCCCGCAATATCCTGTTGTGGCTCGATTACGTGAAGCACGATGACGGCCTTTGTGGCCTTTCTTAACCCGTCTATGTAGCTCCCAACTCCGGGAGCTTCGAGTGGTATTGAAAGCGTACTGTGGACCTCCATTCCCCCCGCTTCGCGCTTCATCACAACCATTGTCTGGCTCGAAAAGCCCAGCAGGGGGGTGTTGCTGTCGTCGGCCAACATCAGAACAACATCGGGTCTCCCGAAAGAGGTGCTTTCAAAGTTGCCGCCGGGGCGGCCAACGAGCTTCTCGTCAATTGTCGTCGTTGCAACCGTGATGATTGCGCTCCCCGATGATATCGG
>JBGPLS010000264.1:0-3843 GCA_041486565.1 Gemmatimonadaceae bacterium | reverse complement strand
GATTTGGACAGAAACTCTTCCAACGCCACTCCGTCGCCGCCCACAAGGAGCAAGCGGGAGCGCTTGTACTCGGATCTGAAAGCAGCGAGCCCGGGTTGCGCCAGTGACGCGACTCCGCTCTTCACTTCGACGGCGGTGAGTGACGCACCATGTTGGAAAACGAAATCCACTTCCCGGTTTCGATCGCGCCAGTAGAAGAGTGATCCGGCGCCCGTCAAAGCGGCGTTCGCGAGGTGAGCGCCGACCGCTGACTCTACCAGCCTTCCCCAGCGATCGCCGTCGGCACGCGTCTCTTCGAGCGTGTAAGTCGAGAACGCGCTGATGAGCCCGGTGTTGAGCACCTGAAGCTTCGGTATCGAGCCACGCTGTCGCGTGACTGACCCCGAGTATTTCCGAAGCGCAGTTACCATCCCGGCGGCGGCGAGCAACTCCATGTAGTGAGCGAGCGTCGTACTGTTCCCCGCGTCCTGGAGCTGGCCCAGCATCTTCGTATAAGAGAGGATCTGTCCGGAATAGCGGCAGGCGAGCTCGAAGAGCTGCCGCAGGAGAGCGGGCTTGTCCACCCGCGTAAGGAGAAGTACGTCTCTCGAGAGAGTTGTTTCGATAAGAGAATCGAGCATGTACCTGCGCCATCGCTCGATATCTCCAATGAGGGGTGCGGCTCCGGGATATCCGCCGAAGAATATGAACTGATCGAGCGACCACCCGAACGCTTCGCGGATTTCGGTGAACGACCAATGCGGGAGGTGGATGATCTCGAACCGTCCGGCGAGACTCTCAGTGAGGCCGCGCCGCATGAGAAGCGGCGCCGAACCGAGCACGATGACCTGGAGCGGAAGGCCCGCCGCAGTATCCTCGTCCCAGAGCCGCTTTACCGTTTCGGACCAGTCCGGGAGCTTGTGCACCTCGTCGACGACGAGGATTCCTCCGCCTGCTTCCTGTGCCGCGTCGCGCGCCTGGTCCCACTGCAACTGCAGCCACGCGGGGCCGCGCAGCGAGGGTTCGTCCGCGCTCACGCTATGGACCGGCCGATCAAGTCCTGTCGTAACCTGCCGGACCAGTGTTGTCTTTCCGACTTGGCGGGGCCCTGCAACTACCTGAATGAACCGCCTTGGCTCCTCCAACCTGGAGGTAAGCTCAAGTGCCTGAACGCGTTGGAACGGAGGCGACGCTTTGCTCGGCATGGTGAGTAAAAATACTCACTACATTGAGTAAAATCAAGAGCCGGCCCCTCTTCCCGCATCACTGGATCGGAGCTTGAAGTTTCGGCTCAATGTGCCTCGCAGAAACTCCCTGGAGCCCTGTTGGTATGTCGCGAGCTCGTGAGACGCGAGTTTGAATGCGCTGCTGTCAGCCGCGTTCCGCGCAAACCGGGTAAAAGCGGAACCGAGGATGCTCTGCGCCTGCTGCTCTACCAGGACCATGTATACGAGCATGAAGAGAACGAAGCCGGCCATCATGTACAGAACGAGCTTGGCGAGACTAACACCCGCCCAGTCGAGATACCTCGCACGCTTGACGGGGGGGCCCGGCACCGGCGCGACGTTGGGTGCGTCCCTGATGTTTCCAAGAGATGGCCCCGGAAGTGTTGTCAACTTTGGTTCGGTCACAGTAGTCACTCCACTGGTCGTTCCGGCCGCTATGGTTAAGACCCTACCGCCAGTCCTTCAGAACCAAAGAGAGAATGAAACCTGTTCCACGTCAAGAGTGAACGGAAGGTCCGCGGTCGTCCAGCTGTTGCCGCCTCAAGCTGAGCTGCGAGCGAATGTGGTAGTGAACAACTTAGCCTCCGCCATTTGAAGTACACTTCGCGCGGGTCGCGCCCTCCTTACGGCGATCGCTTTGTCTCGCGACGGGACGCTGCTGTACGTCGGATCGGTGAAGACGCTGGACACCGGCCCGCTGACGCGTCTTTTCGCCGAGGGAGTGGTGAGCTACCGGCCGGCGTGGAGCCCTTATGGGAAGAGCGTGCTCTTCGTTTCCGATCGCGACGGCACGAGGGCGCTGTATCAGATCCCGGCCGACGGCAGTGCGCCGGCGAAGCTGATACTGAGGAATCCGAGGGCGGTCGCAGAGGTGCAAATGGTCGCGCGATGGGAAGTGGCTGATCTATCGTGTCGGGTCAGGCGGGCGGCGGGACATCTGTGCGCGCGCTGTATCGGGAGATACGGTTCAACGACCGGTGGTGAACGGGGATGCGGAGGAGTACAGTCCGTCGCTTTCGCCGGATGGGCGGTGGCTGGCGTACGGGTCGGATGAATCGGGGCGGTTCGAGGTTTATCTGCGGGCGTTTCCGAACACCGGTGCGGCGCGGTGGCAGGTGTCGCATGAGGGAGGGATCGAGCCGTTGTGATCGGGAACGGATCGCGAGCTCTACTATAGAAATACGGCTGGGGATCTGATCGATGTGGCGATGGAATCGAGTAACGACGGCCGTTTTGCGTCACAGCGGGCGTTGTTCTCGGCGGCCGGGTACTGGTCGTCGATCAACGGACAGGGGTATTCGATGAGCCCGGATGGGAGGTATTTCTATTTTGCGAAGGAGATTCCGGGGACGCCGAATCAGAAGATCGTCGTGCTGAACTGGTTCAAGGAATTGAAAGCGAAGGTGGGGGGATAGGCGAATTGTCAGCAAAGCGCTCCTCCGCCCGCGTGAGCATACGGTGGAGCGCGGCATTCGTCGCATCGACCGCCTCACCTTCGCGTTCGCGCGCCCTCTCCAGCACGCGTCGAAGACGCTCGGCGAAGTCGTAGCCATTCATGGGCGACATTCGACCAGTTGCCATAAGTGGCACCTTGGTGGAAAGGATGGCGGTTGTCGAGGATCGAGTCGAGAACGTAGGGAGGCATGGTCAAGAGGTTCAATCAGGAAATACCGCTGATCTTGCCCTTTCAGACAAATCCAACTGCGCACGATTCTAAGGGAGGAACCAATTGGCCGCATCGCATCGCGCGGAGCGGTCATCAGCCTATTCCATTCACTGATACAAAACCAGCATTTGCCTGATACAAAAACAGCATTGCTGACCGCGGGTCAGCCCACATCTTCAGAGTTCGCCTTGCCGCCGCGATAACGCGTCTACTGCACCAGCGCGTCGTGGCGACAGTCATCGCCCTCACACAGCGGAGAGATTTATGCCGATCAGTGTTTACAAAGGAGGAATCGCCGGCGGTTCCATTTCGGCTCGCTTTCAGTCGGATTATTCAAACGTTGGTAGCGACTTGCTCGCGATCAGTTACGCTGAGATTGGCGGAGCGAATCCGCAGGTTGACCACGCTGCGGCAGTTCCCGGTGGCTTCGCCACGGTAGGAGTACAAACGACCAAGGCCGGCGTGATGGAGGTATGGATCGCCGCGGGCCACGAGAACGACAGCGGCAGGCTAATCGTGACGCAGAATGGCACGTCGACGGACGACGAGCCGGTTCAGGGTTCGGTCCGATGGGTGTACTCGGTGGGTGCCGTATGAAGCGTGTCATTGCCGTGGCTCTCGCATGCGTGGCGCTACTTGTCGCCGAGCCAAGTGGCGTTCACGCTCAGACGCCACAGCAGTGCGCGAGCGTGCTTACAGCACACCTAATTCCTGCGGCACGCCAGACTGCGGATCCATGTAAGGACGTAGCGGTGATGATACATGAACGAGCGACACGCGATGCTATAGCGATCATCCTCAAGCCGGACGCAGTGCCGGTGGGCAGCGTCTTTAGCCAGCGAGATCTGCAGGCGCGCCGCCCGCAACAACCATCCCTCGTTGGCACCGCGGCCCAGGGGCACGCGATTCCGGGCGTACAGCCGGCCGGGGTTGCGGCAGGCACGATCGCGATGGTCGGCACCAAGGCGGGAG
>JBGPLS010000263.1:0-3868 GCA_041486565.1 Gemmatimonadaceae bacterium | reverse complement strand
TACGTAAGCCGGATCCATCGACGCCGGATTGGACTGGATCTGGTGAAGCGTGCGCCACCATCTCACCGACATGTACACTATCGGGACGTTGATCGCCCCGAGAGCACCCACGACGGCGCTCCACTGCGCACGGCGCTGTGCGTCATCGACGAATGCGCGCAGCGCAAGATATCCGATGAAGATGAGAAAGAGCACCAGGGTGGAGGTCAGCCGCGCGTCCCACGTCCACCATACTCCCCAGGCGGGCCTTCCCCAGATCATGCCCAGGAGGAGCGTCAGACCGTTGAAGGCCGCGCCGACTTCGGCAGCCGCTGCGGCCAGGAGGTCATCCTTCTCTCGCCCTTTCCACAGGTAGCGGGCGCTGAAGAGAAGCACGACAAAGAATGAGAGGAAGGTGATCCACGCTGCCGGCACGTGGACGTACATGATCTTCTGCAGGTCTCCCATATCCCTGTCGGGCGGAGACGTCATGATCGCCAGAGTCTGCGTGCAGACGAGAAACGCGAATGCGAAGGCACCGAACCACCGCCAGGCGCCGGGGCGCGGGACGACGAACGAGCGGGCGGTTGTAGAAGGGAAAGTCATCAAACCTCGATCACATGTTCGAAAGTGAGAAGAGCGGCCACGAGGAAAATGACGTCGTATCCGATCAGCAGGCGAATCCAGGCGCTCGCTTCGTGCATCAGGTCACCGCCGAGAAGCGCTTTGGACGCGGACATCGCGGCGAGCAGCACGGGGACGAGCATCGGGAAAAGCAGCAGCGGCAGCAGCACCTCGCGCGCCCGCGTGCGGCTCGCCATCGCCGCGTAGAACGTACCGAGCGTCACCAGTCCCACAATGCCGAGCAGCAGCGTCGCGAGGAGGATCGGCCAGGCGGGCGGAATGTGAATCTGAAAGAGAACAATTCCCGCTGCCACGACAATCGCCAGCATGAGGCCGACGAAGATGAGATTGGAAATGAACTTGCCAGCGTAGATCGTCCACCTCGCGCCCGGGTACTGGAGCAGTTCGTCGAGGGCGCCACTCTCGAGCTCCACCTGGTAGGAGCGGTTGAAGGCGAGCACGCCGGCGAAGAGGATGGCGAGCCAGAGCGCTCCAGCCGCGGCATCGCGGAGCGCCTGCGCGTCGGGACCGAACGCGAAGCCGAAGAGGACGAGCATCGTCACGCCGAGCGCGGCCACGCTGTTGAAGCCGGCCTTCGTGCGCCGCTCGGTGATCAGATCCTTTCGCGCGATCGCGCGGATGCGACCCCAATCTTCGTTCCATGTCATGCGATCGCTCCCGCGACGGACGCCGACTCGCGATAGGGGGTGGCCATGTCAGGCTCAGCGACTCGACCGTTGACGATCGTCACCGTGCGATCGAGGACTTCGGCCGCCGGTGCAAGCTCGTGGAGGACGACGAGCGATGCGCCGCCGGCTCGCGTGGTTTGCGCGATCACCGAGTTCATGAGCGCAATGCCGTCGGAGTCGAGATTGCTGTATGGCTCGTCGAGGAGCAGCAGCTGGGGACGCCGCAGCATCAGTCTCGCGACGGCCAGACGGCGCTGCATTCCGGAAGAGAAGCCGCGCACGCGCTCGTCGGCGACTCCCAAGAGGCCGACGTCCTCGAGCACAGCTCCGAAATCTCTGGTCGGGATCCCGCCCATTTCGGCGGCGAACCGGAGGTTCTCGCGCGCCGTGAGATCGTCGTAGAGCCCCGGCTTATGCGCGAGGATGCCCACGTTTCGGCGCACCTCATCAGCAGCGCCGACGACATCGTGCCCGTAAATGCGCGCCGTCCCCGCATTCGGCTTGAGCAGCGTGGCGAGAATGCGCAGCATCGTGGTCTTGCCGCTCCCGTTCGCTCCGAGGAGCCCGACGACCTCTCCGGAACGGACCTGCAGCGATACCCCGCGCAGCACCCACTTCGACCCGAAGCGCCGGGCCACTCTGCTCGCATCAATTGCCAACTCGGATTGGAGGTCCATGACTTGTGGGATGCTTGAAGGACCCCGCAAAATACACGACGGGCGGGTGAAATGGCCCGGCTGCGCGATTTGGCCTTATCGGCCTTCCACGTCCCGCTCACCCATGACGTGGCGTGTGGCACGTCCCTCGCTGGGATGGCTCGTCGCTTCATAGAAGCGCTCACCCTTGAGCCGAAGCTCGACGATCAGACGCTCGAAGGCGGCGGGAGACGTCTCGCTCGCGATGCCCGGAACCAGCGCCTTGAGCAGCGTGAGCCGCTCCGGGAGTGTCATCGAATTGGCGTCGTTCACCAGCTCGCGGATCGCGGGGTGATCGAGGGACTCCGTTTCGGGACTGGTGGTCATTGCTCTCTCCGGTGCGCGGTGCGGGGACCCTTTATGGGTAGGGGAAGGGGGGCGCGATGTCAACTCAGAAGCCTGTGAACAAACCGAGAGGGACACAGCGACGAGCTGACGGCTTTGTCAGCGGCCAGCCGCTAGCGAAACAACATTGAACCTACCGGAACGGAATGATCGAGCTATGAGCAAGCTCGGCGCTGGCTCGATGCGCGAGTCGGATTCTCCGATCAAGACGCCTGCGGAGGGACATCGGCAGTTCTTCGCTAGCCGCTTGAAGCTGCGCCTCTGTCAGCGCGTAGCTGTGCCCCTCTCGGTTTGACATAGGGGGAGGGGGTATATAACTTAGACTAATGGCAACCACGTCCAAGCATCACTCCGACCCCGCTGCCGCCGCCTGCGGCTGTGCAATTCCTGATGACGCCGAGGGGGGACGCAAGGCGGTTGCCGTCGATGCCGACGCGAAGGAGCGAAACCTCAAGCGCCTGCGCCGCATCGAAGGCCAGATTCGCGGAATTCAGAGAATGGTCGAAGGCGACCGCTATTGCGCCGACATAATGATGCAGCTGTCGTCGGTGCAGGAAGCGCTGCGCGGCGTCGGCCGCGAGCTGATGCGGAATCATCTCAAGCACTGCGCCTCGGCCGCCATTCGCTCGAGCGACGCCGAAGCGAGCGAGATGTACGATGAGCTCATCGACCTGATGTACAAGAACACCAGATGACCGACGACACACGGAAGGGTGGTAGCGGCGTGATCGAGCGCGAAGGCGCTGACACCGAGCACGACGTGGGACTGACGGGCCACGGCGGAGCCGAACGAGTGGATCTGGCGATCACCGGAATGACGTGCGCCGCGTGCGCCAGCAGGGTGGAGAAGTCGCTCGTACGGTCGCCGGGTGTGCTGCGCGCCGGTGTCAATCTCGCCACCTCCCGCGCGACCGTGGAGTACGACCCGAAAGCGACGGGCCTGCGCGACCTGAGGGACGCAGTCGAGAGCGCGGGCTACGGTACGCTGGACATCTACGCCGACAAGCGGGCAGACGGAGCGTCGCTGGAGGGCGAGGAAGAGGGACCGGAGGCGCGGGCGCGTCGCGAGGAATACGAGACTCTCCGGCGCAAGTTCTGGATCGCGGCGGCGCTTTCTCTTCCTGTGCTCGTCATCGCGATGTCGCACGGACGGATTAGCGCGCTCCACTTCGCGGGCATGAACTGGGTTCAGCTGCTGCTCACGACACCGGTGGTTTTCTATTGCGGCGCGCAGTTCTACCGCGGGGCATGGGCGGCACTCAGACACCGCGCGGCGGACATGAATACGCTGATCGCGGTCGGAACAGGCACGGCGTATCTGTACTCTGTCGCGGCGACTGTTGCGCCGAGGATGTTCTCGGTGGCGGCGCGGAGCAGTTCAATGGCCGGCATGGGCGGCATGGGCGGCACGACCGGCGCGCCCACGGTTCCGGTTTACTTCGAGGCCGCGGGTGTGATCATCGCGCTGATTCTGCTCGGGAGGATGCTCGAGGCGCGCGCAAAGGGACGGACATCGGAATCAATCCGCCAGCTTGT
>JBGPLS010000262.1:0-3870 GCA_041486565.1 Gemmatimonadaceae bacterium | reverse complement strand
CCAGCAGGTGGTGAAAGTGATGCGTTCCGACCTCGCGCCGCGGAGAGAATCTCCCGCGGTCAGAAAGCCTGGAGCTCACTCCACGCTGCACCGACTCGACGACTTCTTCGTCCTCCATCTCCACCTTGTGGAGATCCGCGCCCACGCCCTTCTCCCGCAAGGATTCGTTCCAGACGTAAGAGATGAACGAGACGCGTGAGCGCGCGGGCCCAAGCGGGCTGACGAGATTGAGCGACAAGCCCCACGGGTAGAAGTTCAGCATCAGGTTTGGAAAGAGCCAGAAATAGAACGCCGCCACACGCTTGCCTTCATCCTGATGTCCGGGCGGAAGGTCGAACACGACTTCACCCGGCTTGGCGAGTCCCATCTGGAGACTCCCGCAGGGGAAGGTCTCGGTGTAGTAGGCGTTGTAATCCAGCCGCTCCGACAATCCCTGATGGACGTACGGGATGTGGAATTCCTCGAGGTAATTGTCGCAGTAGAGCGCCCAGTTTGCATTGATCAGGTAGTCACGCGAGCCATTCGCGTCACGGCGGAAGTCGGCGACCGGCATCCACCCGACTCTGGCCTCGACGGGCGCGATCCATTCCTCGAAGGCGATTGCCGGATCGATCCCGGTGAACAGCAGCGGACCCCACCGGTGAAGCGGAAGCCGCGGCAGATCGTCGGCTGCACTCGGGAAACCCTCGGCGCCATCGAACTCGGGCATAGAGACGAAGGAGCCGTCCATCGCGAAGCGCCGTCCGTGGTAGCGACAGCGAAGCGTGCGGAGGTGCCCTTCGCCCTCGACGACCAGCGCGCCGCGATGGGTGCAGACGTTCGACAGGCAGCGCAGCTCGGCGGATTCGTCCGACGACAGGAACAGCGGCTCATCGAGGCAGCCGTCGAGAAGCGTGAAGGGAAGAACGTGGCCGGGCGCCTTCACTCGCGCCGCATCGCCGGCCCACTGCCAGCTCCGTGCGAACACCGCGTCCTTCTGGAGGTCGTAGTACGCCGGGTCGGAGTAGGCGGCCGCAGGGAGGGTGGAGGCGCGAGCGATGTCCGCGTTGATCTCAATTGCCGGCGGAACCCCTCCGTTCCGGGGGCGCCGAACGACCCGCGATCTGGTTTCTGTCTGCTTGCCGGCCATGAATGAGATTACGAACTTTCTGCGAAACTTCCAGCCGTGCGGGGCAGTAGGGAATCTCAAAGGAGGTACCAATGTTCAGCCTGATTACACTGCTCATCGCCCTCGCGGCGGTGGTGATTGGTTATGGCGGGGCCCGGCGATTTGTCCGCGATCGCCTTCGCTATGTGGACGGTGCCCAGAAAGGGACGGCGCCGATCATCGCCGGCATAGTCGCATTTCTCATTGCGCTGCCGGTCGTCTGGCTTCTGCCCCTCGTGGGAGTCGGCACCGCCATCGCGTTTGCTGTGAGCGTGGCGACCGGAGTTGCCGTGGGCGCGCGAGATATCAAGAGCGGGAATTATCCGTCGCTACCGAGGGCCTGACCCGGACAGATACCAGCTCCAAAAGCGATTGGTGACTTCACCCCGACTGCTCACTGATGGTCGGGCTGAGCGTCCCAAACGAAAGACAGAATAGACACTGTTCTGTCCATTCCGCATGACAGCGAGCATCGGCGCCGCGAAGCGCGCGACAATCCAACATTCATTGCGATAAGCGCTTAGCCGTTCGCCAGGAATACGTCAGACTCGGGCACTCGACCTGCCTCCCACGGTCGCATCTCCGCTCAACAATCGGTGACCGGGAGGTCTCGTGTTCAGAAAAGTTGTTACTGCAGTTATGCTGTTCGCGTCGGCGTTCGCCTTGGCCGCACTTCCTCTGGCTGCCCAGCGGACGCACAGCAACCGCTTTGCGCCTGCGGCGTCGCTCTCCATTTCACCTTACGCCGGCTACATGACTTTCGGCACGCTGGTGGATGGACCGCTCAATACGAGCGTCACGAGCGCATCTGCGCCCGTCTATGGTGCCCAGCTGAATCTGCCGCTCGGCAACACTCTCTCGATCGTTGGAAACGTCGCGTACACGGAGCCCGATCTGCGCATCGGCGTACCGATTCTCGGCAGCATTTCGTTCGGCAAGAGCAACGTATGGCTCTATGACGCGGGCCTTCAGCTCTCTGCGCCAGGTTATGGTAGCGGCGATCGTGGAATCTTTCCCTTCGTCCAGGTTGGCGCGGGAGCGATGAGGTACGACGTCCAGATCTCGGGCCTGAGCCGGAACGCGACGAACACTGCGTACAACGCCGGCGTCGGCGCCGACATTCCGCTTGCTCCGAACATCGGTGTCCGGCTGGTGGCGAGGGATTACATCGGGAAGTTCGACTTCAACGAGGCGACTTCGCTCGACGTCAAGACGAAGACGTCGCACAACGTCGCGCTCAGCGCCGGCCTGAAGCTCGGCTTCTAGGCGCCCATCCCGTCCCCGTTCTGTTTCAGCGTCCGCGCATCGCGGTGCAGGCAGAATCGGGGGCGGGATCTGCTGTACCGTAATGCTGGCGAACCAGCGACGGCGGCGGTGAGGCAAAGATCCTTATCACGAACATCGTCGAATACTCGCTGTCGCAGAGGTCAGGGAAGTGAGGACCGCCCAGCGCCACGATGACGGCCGCGAGGCTGTTGCTGTGACCGACGACGAGGATCGTTCCCCCGCGATGGCGCAGAATCGCAGCGGCCGTGCTGTCGGCGAATGCGGGACCGCCACTCGGCACGATCTCCGTCGTCAGCCCAAGCACAGTCGCCAGTGGACGCGCAGTATCGAGAGTGCGTCTCCATTGCGTCGAGATCACGTTGGTGACGCCCGTGTTGGCGAGCAAAACCGCGAGCGCGGCGGCTCTCGCCCGTCCGGCGGAGGTGAGCGCCGGGTCGGGATCGGCTGGATTCTCGAGTGATTTCTCCCCGTGGCGCACCAGGTACACGGTGGTTACGGCGGGCGTCGCGGGCCGCGCCGTGGCGCACCCGGCGATGATTGCCAGTGCGGCAATGCACACCATTCCATAGAATACTCCAGCTCGGTGTCTCATCATGGATGGAATACGAATCCAGCGGTTAGTCCGCAATCCGCAGTTAGTTCGCAATCCGCAGTTAGTCCGCAGTCCGCAGTTAGTCCGCAATCCGCAGTTAGTCCGCAATCCGCAGTTAGTCCGCAGTCCGCAGTTAGTCCGCAGTCCGCAGTTAGTCCGCAGTCCGCAGTGGTAGTTGGTCCGCAGTTCGCAGTCGATCCGCTAACCCGAACTGACTTCTTCAGCGTGTAATGAAAATCTCTGATCTGCCCACGATTGCCTGTCTCGCTGTTGCGCTTCTGACCGCCGAAGCATGCAATCGCGAAGCAACACCGGTCAGGACTCGGGGCGACATCGCCGCCGATTCGGCGCTCGCCGCCGACCTGGCCCAGGTAAATCGTGACACCCTGCTCGTCGACTCGATCGGACAGTACCGCCCGGCCGAAGGCGGGGCGGTGGACACTGGAGTCGGTGGAACGACAACGCCGAATCCTGTGGCTGCCGCGACACCTCCGGCAGCGACCACTGTGGCTCCTGCTCCGCCCGCGACCACCACCCAGCGTCCACCCGCGGCGCCGCCGGCCCCCACCGCATCCACGCCAAAGCGTCGCATCACCGGCAATCCTTGCAGCTCGCCAACGCCGGGCGACCAGCAGGCGTGTTTGCGCTCCCTGCTCGCCGCCACCGACCAGCGGCTCAATGGGATCTACCGCGCGCTGCTTACCGAGATGCGACGCCAGGAAAGCGTCGCGCGGGGTCAGCCCGATCCGCCATCGGTCGTGCGACTCCGCGCTGCGCAGCGCGCCTGGCTCGTCAACCGGGACGCCGAGTGTCGGCGCCGCGGTCGCGGAATTGAAGGACAGCT
>JBGPLS010000261.1:0-3910 GCA_041486565.1 Gemmatimonadaceae bacterium | reverse complement strand
GACTGTCTGCACCGACTCCTCAAAACTCCCATAGGATCCACCGTAACCGTGACACTTGCGCCAGAACTCCTTTCCGTCATCAAAGCTCAATCCGACGAGCAGGACGTGAAGAAATCCGAGCTCTGCATCGTCGTCCTCGGGAAGCTGGATACGGTCGCGCCGGGCAAGCGCCGTTTTCCACTTTTCTGCAATGTCATCCTCGGCTGGCTTTGAAGCTGCCTCGACCGCTCGGTGCAGAATGGGAGTATCGTCTACGAATCGTAGGAGGCGGCGGATCTCGCGTGCCGCGTCGTCCTGATTTGCAGTGAGCACGCGTCCGGCCATCTCACGGAATACTATAGACGTGCGATTGACGGTTAGATCGCCACCGCGCATTAATATTGGGCTCGATTACAAAAGGGACAGAAAAACAGGCTCGCCGCGACGTGTAGGGGTAGCTTGACCGACTCGCCACAGCATTCAAGAGTCGTATGAACCAGGTCCGGGATCGCAACGACCTCTCGGACGTGCTGCGGCTGAAATCCCTTATAGGTGAGCTTCAGAATGCCGCGAGAATGCGACTTGGCCATCTTTTCCATCGTCGCATTGATCGAGCGTTTTACTACGTTCAGCAGCTTCGCTCGCGCGGCAGCGATCACTTCGCGAGGCCACATAGAGTCGCGCGAGGAACTCAGCCCGCAAAGTGGACAGCAGAACGTCGCCTCGCGATGAGCCTTCCAAGCGTCTGAAGGCAGCTTGAAATCGCCGGCGCAGAGGGGGCAGCGAAACGCCAAGAAGCCGTCCTCGTCGGTCGGGATGCGTATCGACGTAGTCAGCGTGCTCATTTATCTCCCACCGCCTTGACGAAGCTGCTTCAGACACGTTGGAGTCACTATTTGTGCACGTCGACTTACAACTTGCTTGGTTTCTGTTCCTTCGGATAGTCGCCCGTTCGAACATCATGGTTCGGTGGCGGCTGAGGCTTAGGTACGACGGTCGGCGGAGGTGTAATGGGTGGCCGAGGGGTGGGCACCGCGGGTTGTTTTTCGTCACTCATATGTATCTCCAGTGGGCCAGATTTCTGTACGATTTCTACTTGATTGGGTTCAGACTTTCTTCCTCGAAGCGTCATCGCAACGGGAACTGCCGCGACTGCGAGGAAGACCGCTGTTACGACCAAGGCCGAATATGCTTTATGAAGATATGCAGCCCTCTCAACATTGATGTGGGCATTCTTCGTAGAGGCGTCACGGTACCGCTGATCGAGCCAAGTCGTGAATTCGTCATCTGCCACGGCGTCGTCGGTCTCTCCAACTGAGCGATGGTGCGCGCGAAGCCCGTTGCGATAATCGAAGAGTTCAGCTGCGTACGGTACGACCTGATAACGTCTTGACAAGATTGACCGCGCGAGGGTGTACGCGCTGTAAGTGAAGCCCACCACAGATGCAGCAAGAGCGGCATATCCGACGAGGGACCAGACTGTGTCCGGACTAAGTGTCTGTTGATAGAGGTATACTATCGCACTCGCAAGAATCGCGAGGATGGTCAGCGGTCCGGCTAATGCAGCCTGGAGCTGATCGCGTCTCGCCCAATCGGTGTTATAAGATTCCCGCCACAAGTTGTCCGACACGTTCGGAATTTGGCAGCCCTATGTTGTTATAGCCACTCGGCGTGCCGTCGACTGGCTTGGGAATGCCCACGCAATTGCGCGGGCCCGAAGAAAAGTCTTTACAGCTGAGATCATCGGAGCACTCGTGGCGAGTCGAACATTTCGGCAATGGCGGCTGAGACAATCTCTCCCCGAAGTCTTTCCCCCAAGACTCTATTAATCTTTGTATTTCTTCTCGGCGAGGGCCAATCGAACGGCATTGTCGGAGCGAATCCACGATCAACACCTGCGGGAACGACAAGGACTCAGGTGAACTGCCGAAGGCGAAGCCGCCTTAGCTCCGAATTAAGTCGCAGCGTGCCCTCCCATGCGCGACGATGACAAGTCTTAAAACTTCTCATTGAACCGCAAAGGCACATCCGATCACCACTCGGCTTGCGGATTTGCTTGTGATATTCCTTCCAGTTTGTTTCGCGCCTGATAAGTAGGGCTACCTCTTCAATCCCTTCGCGCGTCTGTTCTATTCCGTCATCACCGTAAAACTCGAGAAGTCCAAGCGCCCCATGGGTGTACTCTCCCCAGGGCCAGCGTCCAGTTGCGTCGTAGTAACTCAGTCCGTAGAGGTAAGGAACGACGAGGTTCTCCACAAACACAAATAGGTCCGACCCGGGCGGAAATTTCTTCCTTTCCATCTGCTTGACACAAAGACACGCTGCCTCATCGCCACTACGGTGAAGTTTCCGAAAATCTGTGATTCGATATTTCGACGCGATAGACTGAGTTCGTTCGCCGATTTCGCGCATTGTGGGCATCCTGCCGGGATACTCAGCGGACGCAGTGATGCGTATAAGGAATTCATCGGTGATGACGTGATCGTTAAATGAAGCGTGGAGTTCGAGCGTACCTTCCAGTAGATGTGATTGAACAAGTATGAGCCTTGGGTATTTACTCCTTACCGCCGCGGCTTCGTCATCAGAGAATCCGTTAGAGTGCACGGCATCTACTGCGCCCATGGAGCTGACGGATTTCGGATAATCGTCGGTGCCACCGCAGCCTTAGCATGTGGGGTCTTGGACGGCTCAGTTGACGAAACGTTTGCAGTGGTGGCTTGAAGCTTCTCTTCACCTTCGTAGTTCTTTCTCGCCTGGAATGCCTCCTCGACCCACGGGCCAAGATTAGTCCTTCCATCGTCGTCAACCCAATCGTAGGTCTTGCATACCGATGACAACAGTGTTCCGTCGGCGAGTTGAATCTGGTCGAAAGGATTGGAGCCCGGCACATCTGTATGCCTGTCTTGATCCTTCATCTGATGGATACGTACGCCGACCAGCCCGTTCCCGCGGTTCCAGCTCTTCCTGATTTCGTAATCCACCCAATCACGCTCGGCTGTTTTGGCTCCGACAAGCACAACAGTAACGGACGTGTACTTGAGCTGATCATTGATCCACCGCTCAATGGCCACGTCGCCCTGCTTCTCGATTTTCTCCCACTCGACCGAGTCAATCACACCATACTCGTCTTCATCGGCGAGAAGATCGCAATTTCTGACCTGGCCTGCGCGCCAAGCGTCGCGTTTAAAGTGAAAACTAAAAAATACTTTTCTGGACATGATGTTTTAGAGGAAGTTTGTGATTAGTAGTCCAGCAGCTACGAGGCCGCCGTAAAACAGCAGAATTGTTGTTGAAAACGCACATCTCCACCAGCCGCCTGCAACACGAAATGGTTTCGGATCCATGGAAAAGTCTGTAACGGTCGCTTCCAATTTCCGAACATGATTGTAGAGCCTTATGAACGAGCGCTCGTGTGACAGGTAGTAGCTGTCCAGGAGCCAGAAGAAAAACACTACGGCGAAGGCAACACCGATGTAGTTACCGTCCATTTCCCTGAACGTCAGAGCAAGTAGGCCGCCGACGATTGCTACTGCCCACCCCTTCAAGAGGAAAGAGTTATTGCTCATGCGATTAATGGTCCCTTGAATGAACTCGAGGTGTTTTAGCTTAGCCTCCATGTCGTTTTGCATGTGGTACAGAATTAGAAGTAATGGTTGATGCGGTGATCGCCTGGGTGCCAAGTCTTGGACGGGAGAGATCACCTGCGTATCAGTAGGCGTCCTTCCGGCTCCTAGTTGTAGAGCCGCGCACGGCTACTTCGACTTCTTGGTGTCGCCGCGGCCCGGCTTCGGGACCCTTTCCACGACATGCGTGTTCGGCTGTGCTCGCGCTTTCTCTATCGTCGTGAACTTTCCCGTCTTCGCACTGCGACCGTGAAGGGTCGTCTTCGATTCTTTACCCATAGAATCCTCGGTATACCTGTGAATGTCTG
>JBGPLS010000260.1:0-3922 GCA_041486565.1 Gemmatimonadaceae bacterium | reverse complement strand
GGCGCGGCGATGTTCACGGTGGTGGATCCATCAAGTATGCGCCTCGAGGCGTCGATTCCGGCGGAGGAGCTTTCCGCGGTGCGCATCGGGGTCCCGGTGACTTTCACGGCGAATGGATATCCCGGCCGCACGTTCATCGGACATGTGACGCGGATCAATCCGATGGCCGATCCCGCCACGCGGCAGGTCCGCATCATCGCCTCGATTCCGAACGCGAGCGGAACCCTCGTCGGTGGACTGTTCGCAACGGGGCGACTGGCGAGCGAATCGAAGAGCGGACTTACAGCGCCGGCTTCAGCGATCGATTTGCGCAGCACGACGCCGGTTGTGATGCGCATCCGCCAGGGCAAAGTTGAGCGAGTACCGGTTCAGCTCGGGCTGAGAGACGAAGGGGCAGAGCGCGTCGAGATCACATCGGGAGTGCAGGCGGGCGACACCCTGCTGATCGGTGCGGCTCAGGGCATCAGCAGCGGGACGATCATCAAGGTCTCGGCGCCGTCCGACAAGGCACCAGGATCGAGGTAACGGCATATGGTAATTTCCGATTTTGCGATCAAGCGCCCGATGATCACCATCGTGGTGATGGTGGCGCTCGTGGTCTTCGGCTTGTTCGCGATGTTCCTTCTTCAGACGGATGAGTTCCCGGATGTGCAGCAGCCGGTCGTCTTCACCGGCATTCCGTATCCGGGCGCTTCGCCCGAGGGAGTCGAGCGCGAGGTCCTTAAGCCGGTGGAGGACGCCATCAAGGGAATCTCCGGCGTTGACCAGATCTTCGGGACCGCCACCGATGGCTACGCACAGATCATCGTCGTGTTTCTCTTCGAAAAGGATATCTCGCAGGCGACGCAGGACATTCGGGACGCCATCTCCTCTGTCCGCGTGGACCTTCCGGTGGAGATGAAGGAGCCGATTCTGCGCCGGCTTGATCCTGCCGATCGTCCGATCGTCTCGCTGACGCTCTCGTCCGACTCGTACACGCCGGCTCAGATGACGCGCATGGCCGACCCGACGATCACCAGTGCGCTGCGCGGAATTGCCGGCGTCGCGCAGGTGAACATCGTCGGCGAAGTGAAGCGTGAGATGACCATTCAGCTCAGACCGCAGGCGCTACAGGCGGCGGGGCTCAGCGTTGCACAGATCGTCCAGGCTCTTCAGGCGCAGAACATCGCCGCGCCGGTTGGCAATGTCACCGGCGCGCTCGACGAACGGGCGATCCGCCTTCAGGGAAGGCTCGAAGGCCCGGCGGACTTCATGCAGCTCGTGGTCGCCGAGCGCAACGGACAGCTCGTGCGCCTCGGACAGGTTGCGGACGCACTCGACGGAACGGAGGAGCAGCGCACGCTCGCGCTGTACAATGGGAGGGAAGCCGTCGGCATCGACGTCACCAAGTCGAAGGGCTACAGCACCACCGCGGTCAGCAAGAAAATTCAGGCGGTCGTCGACGACATGCAGAAAACGCTCCCTCCGGGCGTGAAGATGGAGACCGTGCGCGACGCGGGTATCCGTGTCGCCAACTCCGTCCGCAACGTCGAGGAGGCGCTACTCATCGGCGCACTGCTCACGGTGCTCGTGGTCTTCATCTTTCTCAATTCGTGGCGGTCCACCGTCATCACCGGACTCGCGCTCCCCGTGTCGGTGCTGGCGTCGTTCATCGCGGTGTGGGCGTTCGGCTTCACGCTCAACACGATGTCGCTGCTCGGGCTGTCACTGGCGATCGGAATCCTGATCGACGACGCGATCGTCGTTCGAGAGAACATTGTTCGCCACATCGAGATGGGAAAGGATCACATGACGGCGTCGCACGAGGGGACCGACCAGATTGGCCTCGCCGTTGCGGCGACCACGTTTTCCATCGTCGCGGTGTTCGTCCCGGTCGCGTTCATGTACGGAGTCGCGGGGCAGTGGTTCAAGCCGTTCGCTCTCACCATCGCCTGCGCCGTTCTCGTCTCGCTCCTCGTCTCATTCTCGCTCGACCCGATGCTGTCTGCGTACTGGGCGGACCCGCAGGTCGAGGCGCACGAGCGTCGCAATCCAATCGCCCG
This sequence comes from Gemmatimonadaceae bacterium, assembly GCA_041486565.1. Lineage (GTDB taxonomy): Bacteria > Gemmatimonadota > Gemmatimonadetes > Gemmatimonadales > Gemmatimonadaceae > UBA4720. Next base: position 1,880 of record JBGPLS010000260.1, on the reverse strand, counting down.
GACGCTCGACCGGTTCAACAAGTGGTTCAACCGGCAGGCGGAGCGTTACAAGAAGCTCATCGGCTGGGCGCTCGATCACCGCCTCGCGATGGTGGGACTGGCACTTGGGTCGTTCATCCTCGCTCTTGCGGTTCCTGCCGTCGGACTGGTGGGGACGGGCTTCTTCGGCACTGACGACCGCTCGGAGCTCAATATCGGCATCGAGACGCCACCAGGATCGAATCTCGACTACACGCGCATCAAGGCCGAAGAGGCGGGGCGCATCGCGCGAGCGCACCCCGAGGTGGAGTTCACGTACACCACACTGGGGGGCACCAACGGAGCGGTAGACAATGGCAACATCTACGTGCGCCTGACTCCGAAGCACAAACGGAGCATCAGCGCGACGGACCTGGGTGAAGAGATGCGTGTCGAAGTCGGGCGGATCGCCGGCGCGACGATGAACGTGTTCACCAACGATTTTCAGGGATCGCAGAAACAGATCCAGATCCAGCTGAGAGGCGGGACGACCGCGTCACTCAATGCCGCCGCCGAAATGATCGCCAATCAGGTGAGACAGGTGAAAGGCGCCGTTGACGTAGGGCTCTCGACCAAGGGGCAGAAACCCGAGCTCGAGGTCAAGATCAATCGCGGGCTCGCCGGAACGCTGGGAATTACGGTCGGCCAGGTGGCGCAGTCGCTGCGGCCCGCATTCGCCGGCATCAAGGCCGGTGACTGGGTCGACCCCACGGGTGAAACTCGCGACGTAAATGTGAGACTGGCACCCGGTGCGCGTGAGCGCTCCGCGGATCTGGCCCAGCTTCCGCTCGTGATGCAGAGCCCAACCGGACCGAAGACTTTTCCGCTGGGCCAGATCGCCGAGATCAAACAAGGCCTCGGTCCCGCCCAGATTACGCATCTCGACGGCGACGTCGTCGTGACGGTCCAGGCGAATACGGTCGGCGAGTCGCTGGGCCAGGTGATGAAGGGAATCAACTCCCGCGTCGACAAGCTCACGCTGCCGCCCGGAGTCCGCATCACCCAGGGTGGTGAGGTGGACAGTCAGAAGGAAGTCTTCGGCCGCATCTTCACGGCACTCGGCATCGCGGTGATGCTGATGTATCTGATCCTGGTGCTCCAGTTCGGATCGTTCATCGAGCCGCTGGCGATTCTAATCTCGCTGCCGCTGTCGCTGGTTGGAGTGATGCTGGCTCTCATGATCACCGGCTCGACGATCAACATCATGAGTCTCATTGGAGTCATCCTGTTGATGGGAATCGTCGCCAAGAACGCGATCCTGCTGATTGATTTCGCGAAATGGGCGAGGGTGAACGACGGGCTCAGCCGGCGCGACGCAATCATCCAGGCAGGCGCGATCCGCCTGCGTCCGATCCTGATGACGACTCTGGCGCTGATTGCCGGTATGATACCGGTCGCCCTCGGGCTCGGCGAAGGAGCGGAATTCCGCGCGCCTCTCGGGCGGGCGGTGATCGGGGGCGTCATCACTTCGACGCTGTTGACGCTGGTCGTGATCCCGACGTTCTACGAGATCATGGACGAGTGGCGCGAGAAGGTCATCGAGAAGCTCGGCTTCGGGAAGAAGAGAGTTGAGCACCCGGTCACTGGAGGCGTCGGCCCGGTGCCCGAAGGGGCGATGGGCTCGGTGCGGACGTAAATGCGCTTCACAGCGCGGCCTCGGTTAGTCCCCGAGGTCTCGCTTGCGCTCTCTTTTCTTCCGGGAGTGAAGTTTTTTTGATGCAAGCCGGGCCTCGTCCGCACTGTGCGGGCGCCGGGTCGGCTTTCGCTTTTTGCGCACCATCAACGCGCGCCGCACCAGATCGGCAAGCCGCGCCTCCGCACGCTCGCGATTCTGCCGCTGACTCCGCATCTCACTGGCGACG
>JBGPLS010000259.1:0-3933 GCA_041486565.1 Gemmatimonadaceae bacterium | reverse complement strand
GTCATGCGTCCAGCCCATGATCAGATGCTGATCTGTTCCAACCGCTCGTAGATCTTCACCGTCTTGCTGATCTTCCCGAGACGAGCCCAGAATCGGTGGAGCTCAGGGTCCTGATGTGCAGTCATTGCCTGCTGCTCTGAATCCCACTCACGAACGTTGATGTAATGGTGGGTCTTCGCGTCTCGATAGAGCCGGTCGGTTCCGTATCCCTTCTGCCTGAGAAAGTCAGAAAGCTCCCGGAGAACCTGGATGAGCTCGTCGTCCTTTCCGTTGTTTGGTTTCGTGATCGCCATCGCCGAGACCTTTCCCGAGCTGCTCATGTGTAGCTCCTCTTTCCGCTTGTGAACCAACTGCGCTCCTCTTCGAACACATAACGCCGCGTGCTCGGTCGGCGACAGTGCCAACGCGGCATCCCACGCGGCGGGATAAACACCGCCTGACGCCAATGCTTGCAGCGACGGCCCCGGTACGCTAGCGTCTCAGCGACCTCACCGGAGACACCACGATGTTGAGCCCGAAGCTGCAAGGCGCCCTCAACGACCAAATCAACGCGGAACTCGGCTCCGCCTACCTCTACCTGGCGATGGCTGCCCACCTGGAAGCGTCCAGGCTCCCGGGTTCGGCCCAGTGGATGCGACGGCAGGCCCGCGAGGAGGTGTCGCACGCCATGAAGATCTTCGACTTCGTGAACGATTGCGATGGCCGCGTCGTGCTGAAGGCGATTCCTGAGCCGCCGGCCGAGTTCCCGTCCACGGTCGAGATCTGGGAGTCGGCGCTGAAGCAGGAGCAGGCAGTTAGCGCGCGCATCCACGCCCTGTACGCGCTTGCCGCGCAGGAGAAAGACTACGCGACACAGACGATGCTGCAATGGTTTGTCGCCGAGCAGGTGGAGGAGGAGAAGACGGCGAAGACGATTCTCGAGCAAGTCACGAGGATCGGGTCGTCCAGCTCGGCGATCTACTTCCTGGACCGCCACCTTGGGAAGGATGCGGAAGCCAAAGAGTAGTCCGCTGCATGCGCTTGTTGGGCGGCGATCCCTGTCGACAAGCGAGACGCATCAGGAGACCGCCGCCATTCCCTCGGACGCTCAGGTTCGCCGACGATTTGCCGAGATCAGTAAAACGACGCCTATTATCAGTGACAGGGCGCCGTAGACGGCCCACTTCACTTGCCCGGTCATGAAGCTGCCCGGGATGACATTGATTCCCTGAAGGAACCAGACGCAGCCCACTATCAGGAACAGAACGCCTGCGATGTTCAATGCAAGCCGCATGGGTATCGGGAAGAGGTTGTCGTATCCGGGTAGCGGGTTGCCAGGACATCATTGATTGCTGCCAACCGCCTCGAATCCGTGACTCAAAGTAGCTTGAATCCATGAAAATCTCCCGTTCAGCCTCGCATTTTTGTGGAGCTCTTTGCCTCGCTCGCGCGCTTTTGGTGCAGGCCGCGTTGATCTTGCTCGCGGGCGCAACCCGTCCGCTGTGCGCACAGCAGCATGTCCGGCTCACGCGAGGAATGGTGATCACGCGCTCCGTGCGCGTTGCGCCGGGTACCTACCGCATCACCGCGCCGGGTAATCTCGATTCGGCTGTCATCACGATTCGTGGCGACAACATCACCGTCGATTTCGGCGGCAGCTTGCTGGAGGGGTCGCCCGCCACCGCGAATCCCGATGAAGCGGCGGGGGTGGCAATCCGCATAGAGGGCGGACGTAACGTCAGGATTCTCAATGCGCGCGTGCGCGGTTACAAGATCGGGATTCTGGCGCGCGCCACGCGCGGACTCGAGCTGTTCGACAACGACATCAGTCACACCTGGAAACCGCGGCTCTACAGTCTCGTCGAGCACGAGAGTCTGATGGACTGGCTGTCACATCACAACAATGAACACGACGAGTGGCTGCGCTTCGGCGCCGCCATCTATCTGAGCGACGTGAAGGGCGGCAGCGTGCGCGGCAACCGCATCGAGCAGGGTATGGAAGGTCTCATGCTCGTGCGCACCGACAGTCTGCACATATGGAACAACACGATCGAATTCAATTCGGGCGTGGGCATCGCTCTGTACCGCTCGAGCTACAACGAGATCATGCACAACCACGCCAGTTACAACGTGCGCGGCTTCAGTCAGGGATTCTACAGACGCGGCCAGGACTCGGCCGATCTGCTGTTATACGAGCAGAGCTCGCACAACGTCGTGGCATTCAATTCCATGACACACGGCGGCGATGGGCTTTTCCTCTGGGCCGGTCAGTCGACGATGGATACGGGCCAGGGTGGGTGCAACGACAACCTGTTTTACGCGAACGACTTCAGCTTTGCGCCGGCCAATGCGATGGAGGCGACATTCAGCCGCAACGTCTTCATCGGCAACCGCGCGCACGGGTCCGAGTACGGACTGTGGGGCGGCTACAGCTACGAATCGAAAATCATCGGCAACGATTTCGCGAACAATCGCACGGGCGTTGCGATCGAGCACGGTCAGGCAAACGAGATTCGCTCGAATCGCTTCGTCAACGATTCGACAGCCATTCGCCTGTGGGCAATTCCTGAAGAGCCGGGCGACTGGGGATACCCGAAACACCGCGACACGCATAGCCGCGATTACGAGATCGTAAAAAATCTCTTTGCAGCCAATCGAGTCGCGTTGCGCATGACGCAGACATCCGGCGCAAAACTCATCGCCAATGAATTCATCCGCGTGGACTCGACACTCATCGTTGGCGACAGCTCGAGGGTGATCGCCAGCGGCAACGACACAACCGCCTTGAACGTTCGCACCGACGTTCGGAGGTGGCCACCGGCTGCACCCGCGTGGCAGGCACCGTCAGGCGTAGTACTCCCGAAACGCATGCCGCAAGGCCTGGATCCTGTCAAGGAGCCACTCGCACAGCGCGATCGGTCGGCGATCATCGTGGATGAATGGGGGCCGTACGATTGGCGATCTCCCAAACTCTGGCCGCGTGACACTTCGTTTTCCACGCCGCTCGCGCTGCGCGTGCTGGGACCGACGGGCCGATGGCGAGTGATCGAGCGCCGAGGCATCGCCAGCTTGTCGAGCGAGCGCGGGCGCACGGGCGATACAATAGTAGTGACGCCCGCGCCAGGCCTCAGGAACGACTGGTCAATTATGCTCGAGTACCGCGGCGCAGTCACCATTTCACCACGGGGCGTCCGGCGCGAGGCGGGTGCGCCGTATTCCTTTTCCTATGGTCGATTTGACCCGATCGGCAGCTGGAGAGTGTCGTTTTTCGCCCTGGCTGACAGTATCGCGCCACGGACGCCGATCACGACGGTAGAGACGCCTCGCCTCGATTACATGTGGTACAGGCCGACGGTGCCCAATGTGCCGCAAGCAAACTTCCGAATCGCTGCGACCACAGACGTGAATCTCGGACCAGGCAGATACGTGGTGCGCACCATCAGCGATGACGCGGTGCGCCTGTGGGTGGACGACCGGCTCGTGATCGACAACTGGAAGCCGCACGAGTCCGAAGTAAATCTGGCAGACATCTCCTCAGGCAATCACAAGCTGCGCGTCGAATACTACCAGCTCGGAGGGTGGGTCGAGCTACGCGTGGAGATTCTGCGCGATCCCGCCCACTCGTCACCGTGAACGCTGCACCGGAGCGCATGCCATCCTGATAGTATTAGTGGCCGATGGCTGCATCCACAGACGGCCGCGTTCCTCACTCATCAGATATCCAGGTATCAGAGGTCCATCATGAAGTACCCAGCGTCTATCGTCGCACTCTTTGCACTTGCCGCTTGCAGTTCCGCCGTTCGTACGGGTAACGAGGCCCTAACCGCATCGGTTAATACCGACCACATCGTCGCGGACGTTCGCGCGGTGTCGGCCGACTCGTTCCTCGGCCGCGGGCCGGCGACGCGCGGCGAGGAGCTTGCCACCAATTACATCCGCGACCGTCTCCAGGCC
>JBGPLS010000258.1:0-3937 GCA_041486565.1 Gemmatimonadaceae bacterium | reverse complement strand
TAGGCACATGCGCAAATCTGTGGCAGGAATTGCATTGGCGGCGCTGGCGGTGAGCCTCGCCGCCTGCAGCGACATCACGAATGGCCTGGGATCGTACAACATCTCGGGCACCTTCCAACTCGAGACGTTCAACGGATCGCCGCTCCCGACGATCATGTACCAGGACAGCTTCGAGCAGCATCAGCTCCTGGACGAGAGGTTCACCATCTACTCGGACGGCACGTACACCGACGACTACTCAGTCAGGATCTTCACCCGAAATGGCAGCAGCCAGTCGAGCTACCGCGACGTTGGGACGTACACGCAGAACAACACCGCACTCCAGTTCCGCGATTCGCAGACCGGAGATGTGTTTGTCGGCTCGATCACGGGGAATACCTTGACGATCAGCCAGTTGAGCGACGTTTACGTGTTCCGGCGGTAGGGATTCGAGGATCGGGGTGACCTTGCAGGGTCCTTGGGGGGAGGGAGGCCGGGGTCGTACGTCGGCTTCGTATCGTGAATGCAGGCAAGAACTTACGGGATCGTTACGGAGCGATTTCGGTGCGATTTGCCTTGACATCGGGACGTTTTGGCGTATCTTTAATTGAATCAAGAGCCCTGCGTTTTTGAGCAGGGCTTTGGTGTTGGGACCCGTGTGCGACGGGTGAGTGGCTCTTTCCCAAGGGCGAGTCATGCCGGTCGCGCATTTTGGCGCGGGGCTGTAGCTCAGTTGGGAGAGCGCTGCAATCGCACTGCAGAGGTCAGGGGTTCGATTCCCCTCAGCTCCATGCAGAGAGATTCGCCTTTCGGGGCGGATTGGTGTATAAGCAGGGCGAGGAAAAGCTGCCCGCCGCCGTTCGGTAGGACGTAGAGTTCCAATGACGGCGCGCGTGGCACGTTAACGCGGCGCAAGAGCCGCAAAGCAATGCCGCTGGATCCAATGGATCCTGCGGCATTCGTGTTATTCGGACGCTACTCCCGCGCTGGGCCCGGACATGGATGCCATATCGTTCGTCAGATTCGATCAAACTTCAATCAAAGAACACGATGTTCCCGCTGGATCCACCGAAGCGCGAGTTCACGACATTGTTGAATATCGAACCGAACGTGTAGCTAAGCCCGATTCCCGCAAAGTATTGATACGAAGTCGAAAGCTGTCGCCGGCGGAGGAGGACCTCTTCCTGCGTCAGGCCTCCGGCCGCCAGATACAACTGATCGCGGACAAGCTGCGCGCTCCCGAAAAAGTTGAGGTTCAGGCCCTTGAAAAGGCGAAGGCTCAGACTCGAAAAGGAGATGAGACGATTCTTGGCGAAATCATCCAGCAGTGTCGCCCCTTCGAGCGAGGAGCTCACCGATCCCCATGGCTGCTTGAGATCGAGTGACGCAATCAGTGAATGATCCGGGTGCGTTTCCGCGATCTTATTGAAGATGGTCGTATCCTCGTAGTGGAAGTACGATCCTCCGATTGAATACTGAAGCGTAAATTGCCGCCGAGTGGACTGGGAGTAGGGAAAGAAGTTGTATTCGATTGCGGGAGCGAACCGGAAAGTGATTTTCTGGTTGTAGTAGGTTGACGAATTCAGGGAGAATTTCTGGCCGAAAGACCAGTGCGGACCGGCGGATCTGACGATGAGTTCGCTTCCGCCGTACGAGTGGGAATAGTTCGCGAAACCGGTGCCGTCGCTGAAGGCAAACTTGCTCTCGTTATAAGTGCCGTTCGCCCTGATCACGATTTTCCACTCTTCGGTCGTTCGATTGGCGGACGTGGACGCATTCAAGTAATTGAAGTGCTGCGACTCCTCGCCGCTAAAATTGCCATTCAGGCTCGTGCGGAATACCCAGAAGTTCCATGGGTCGCGTTTCTTTCCGGCGGTATCAGTCGCGTTGGCTGCTTTCGCGGCTTTATATGTGATTCTGAGATCGGTCGCAACCGGTGAGTGTGCGATGAACGGAATGATTCCAAGCTTGATGGTGTTCGCCAGAATCGCACGCTTCTCGTCGTCAGTTGCGGACTGTTGCGCGACGGCTCTGAGTGTATCGTGTTTAGCGGCGAACGAGTTGAGTCCAATGAAATTCAAGGTGTATTCGGTACCGCCGCCCGCCGTGGACTGGCTGGTAATCAAAATGTGCAGGGATGCGTAAGCGCGGTCGCGAACGTGATCTACGAACGGGATCTCGGTTCGGAAATATTCATAGTCGCACCCATAAACGGCACAGTCGATGAACACGCGGAGGCGCTCGTCCGTCGATAGGGTCGACTGAGCCTCGGCGCTTCTGCCGGTGTTGAGAATTGTACCGAGAAGAAAGAAGAGAGCGATTCGTACACGCATTGATCGACCCGGTTGTTGTGTGGCTATGGAAGGCGCGAGTGCGGCCAACTACGGCAGTAACGCCCGGATGTCCCAACGTAATGCGTTGAAGACTTCGGCGCTGAAGCGGTTCTCTTCGGACTCCGATTTCCCCACGAAATCGCCCATCGCGGTCGCGCCCAGCTTTCCGATGAACCGAAGGATCGCGCTCTCCTGGACGATCGTCGTCGTGTGCCGCGCGAGAATAGTCGCGCCCGCCGGATTCTCCCGCAGCACCAGCCTGAACGACGAGCCGGTTCCCTCGAAGGGGCGCCTGAGCGGAGAGTGGATCATAAAGCTCACCGCCGACGGGAGCTTCCAATCCGGCTCGCGGGTGAACCTGAGCAGCCAGCCGCGCTCCCGATCGGAGTTGATGACCGACACGTCGGCCACGAGCTTCGCGTAGCCGACGGTGAAGAACATGATCTTGGTGGTGAAATCCGTGGTGAGCTGAAGCTCGTTGGGGATCGGACGACCGGGACCATTCAGCGGAGCGAAGTGACCATTGATGCTGCGGAGTCTCACAGTCATATAGTTGTCGTCGCCCGCGATCTCCACCCACCGGCCGCCGCGCTTGTCGGTAACGATCGCCTTGTATCTCGCCGGTGTCGCGTATTTGTCGAGATACTTCGCGAAATCCGGCATCGCCTGCCGAATTCCGTCCGGATTCAGGCGGACGCCAAGCAGAATCGTCGTCGCCGATTCCGAATCGTGCGCGGTGAGGAGCGTGTCGAGGGAGAAGAGTCGGCCGAGCGCGGCGGTGGAACGCGGAAAGCTGGATCTGTAGTCGGCGCGCAGCTCGGCAGCGGATCGGTTCTCGCCCGATGCCATGAGTCTCGAAACGACGTTGGCGAAGTCGTCGGGCTTGATGCGTCCGGCGGTGATGTCGACGTTGGTGATCCACTCGAACTGATTCTCGCGGATCCGGCGGAGGAACATGAAATGCCTCGAATCCCCGGGGGTGTCAGGCGCTGTCTGCGGCCACGGGCGGGCGGAGAAGAGGTAGCGATTGTTGGCGAACTCACCGTCGAGCGTCACCGTCCGTGTGCTGTCCGCCCACGCGGTCCACACGGAAGTGTCGTTGTAGATCACCGACGGAATCAGTGCGTACTGGCCGAGCTTGCGGCGGGCGACGATGAATTTTGGCGAGCGCTGGACGTTGGTGAATCGCTGGGCGATTCCGCCGAAGAGATCGTCGGCGTTGGCCCTGGCCGCGGCGCTCGTGGTGCCGAATGCGGGCGCTACGTCCCGGCATGCCGCGAGCGACGCGGCGAGCGCGACAGACGCGAGGAACGATTTGAGATATTGGTGAATCATCGGGGAGGAAAGTTCAACGACTGCGCGGTTGAGCGAAACCCCGGGAATTGATGTGAGAGGTGTGATGGGCTAATTTGGACTCACTGCCTCGGCCGACTGCGAGGCAGTTTTTGCCCCTTGGTGTAACTGGCAACACGTCTGACTCTGGATCAGAAGAGTCCTGGTTCGAGCCCAGGAGGGGCAACTCAAGCGGCAGGCTTTCGCCTGCCGCTTTTCGTTGCCCTCCTGTGCTCCCCGGCCTACGTAGGCTGACGTATGGTACCGGCGCGTGTCAGCTGCATTCTTCAAGG
>JBGPLS010000257.1:0-3938 GCA_041486565.1 Gemmatimonadaceae bacterium | reverse complement strand
TGATAGCGATCGCAGAGCGCGAGTATGCGTTCAGCCTGAGCGAGATGAAGAAGGCATCGCGCGCCATGGGATTCGGCGACAACTGGAAAGCGGCGATGGAGAAGGTGAAGAACAGCTACGTCGAGCCGGGAAAGCAGCCGGACCTGATCCGTGATCTTGCCCGTCAGGCAGAAGCCTTCTTCGACCAGCACGACTGGGTGACCATTCCGCAGCTCGCGCGCGAAGACTGGCGAATGGAGATGATGAGTCCCGAGCGCCAGCGGGTAGCGCCTTTCTTCCTCGGCGGCGAGTCAATCATCGTCTCCTATCCGACGGCTGACATGACGGAGGAGGAAAAGCTGATGAGCCTCAGGGGAAACAATCCCCACTTTTCTCATGCGACAGTGTTCCATGAGCTGAATCCCGGCCATCATCTCCAGGGTTTCATGTCCGCCCGCTACAACCCGCACCGGCGCCTTTTCAGTACGCCGTTCTGGAGCGAAGGACAGTCGCTCTACTGGGAGATGTTTCTCTGGGATCATGGCTTCGACGTCACACCCGAGGACCGCGTGGGCGCGCTCTTCTGGCGCATGCACCGAAGCGCGCGCATCATCTTCTCGCTCAATTTCCATCTCGGGAAGATGACGCCCGACCAGGCGATTCAGTTCCTGGTTGACACTGTCAACTTCGAGCGAGCCAATGCGGAAGGCGAAGTTCGCCGCTCGTTCAACGGCAGTTATCCGCCGCTCTATCAGATTGGCTATATGATCGGTGGACTCGAGCTGCGCGCCCTGCACACGGAGCTCGTGGATTCCGGGAAGATGACGGATCGCGCGTTCCATGACGCCGTGCTTCAAGGCGGGCCGATGCCGATCGCGATGGTGCGCGCGCGATTGGAAAACGGAGCGCTCACCCGTGAAGGACCGAGTCCGTGGAAATTTGCCGGCGCGTTGCCGCCGCCGATTCCCGCTCCTTCCGGGTAATCAGCTCTGTCAGTCGATCTTTCCGAAAAGCGTCGCGCCGTCATTCAGGTCTCCGACTGCCGTAAGACCTACAAGTCCACCGTAGCCGTGGACGATGTGTCGTTCGAAGTCTACGATGGTGAGATCTTCGGGCTGATTGGTCCGAACGGGGCAGGGAAGACCACTACAATGGAATGCGTCGAAGGTCTGCGCACTCCGGACCACGGCAGGATCTCCGTGCTCGGCCTCGATCCATTCCGCGACGTCTACAAGCTCCAGCATCGGATTGGCGTTCAGCTCCAGGAGGCACAGCTCCAGAAGCGGATCAAGGTGTGGGAGGCGGTGCACCTTTGGGCATCTCTATTCGACAGGAAGACATCCGATGGAGACCGGCTGCTCGAGCAGCTCGGACTCGTAGAGAAGCGGAACTCGTGGTTCATGACGCTCTCCGGCGGTCAGAAACAGCGGCTCTTCATCGTCCTCGCGCTGATCAACGATCCGGAAGTCGTCTTTCTCGACGAGCTCACGACGGGGCTCGACCCCCAGTCGCGCCGCGCGATCTGGGAGCTGGTGCGCGGTATCCGCGAGCGTGGCAAGACGGTTTTTCTCACGACCCATCTCATGGAGGAAGCCGAGCGTTTGTGCGATCGCGTGGCGATCATCGAGCACGGGCGCATCATCGACATGGATACGCCGGAGCGACTCATTCGCCGGTACTGTCCCGAGCGGTCGGTGGTGCTGGTCACGGACGACCCGACCGCCGATGAACGGTTTCGATCAATCCCGGGGGTGGAGGAAGTAACGGTTCGGGACGGCCGAACAACGATTCGCGGGAGTGGCGAGCATCTCGTCACCGAGGTGATTCAATGTCTCTCCGTGAATGGTATCCACGTCACCGACTTTCGCACGATTCTGCCGAACCTCGAGGACGTGTTCCTCAAGGTGACGGGCCACTCGATCCGCGACTAGACGATGCTGCGCGGACTTCTGAGACTGACCTGGATCGAGATCAAGATCTTTTTCCGCGAACCGTTGGGCGCGATCGGCACGGTCGTCGTTCCGGTTCTCGTGTTCATTCTTCTCGGCAGGGTAGGTACGCGCATCCCGGCCGAGCGCAGCGCGCAGGTCAGCAGCATTTTCAAGGTGGACCTGCCGGTCTTCGCGGCGGTGCTGATAGCGCTCAACGCGGTTCTGTCGCTCGTCGCCATCATCGCGATTTACCGCGAGGGAGGCATACTGAAGCGGCTGCGTGCAACGCCGCTCCGCCCGCAAACGATTCTAACGGCGCATGTCCTGGTCAAGCTGATCCTCACAGCGGCGACACTCACGCTGACGCTGATGGCGGGGAAGCGCTATTACCCGATGGGTGCCGACGTTCCGTTGATCGGTTTCGCAATTGCGCTGGTGATCTCGACGTGGAGCATTCTCTCGATCGGGTTTCTCATTTCCAGCATCGTTCCGACGGCGCGCTTCGCTCAACCGATCGGCGCCGTGATTCTGTATCCGATGCTCGCCCTCTCAGGCCTTTTCTTCCCTCTGACGGCACTGCCATCGGGCCTTCGCGCCGTGGCTCGTGTGCTGCCCCTCACTTACTCCGTTTCACTTCTCCGGGGAATCTGGCAGGGCGATTCGTGGGCTACGCACGTCGGCGACATTGCAGCGCTCGCGCTCGTGTTCGCGATCTGCACGGCGCTCTCGGCCAAGGTGTTCAGGTGGGAATGAGGATCCTAATGGCAACATTGCCATTAGCAACGGCAACCTGAAGGCATGTGTTGCTTACCATCTGGCGCCGGCGCTGGTGGTGGATGGAGTGCTGACCTACGCATATTCTCTCCATGAATGACAGCGCGCTCTCCAGACTGCGTCGTCTGCGCCTCATTCCGGTGATCGTCATCGACGATCCGGAAAGGGCGGTGCCACTCGCGCGCGCTCTCGAGGCCGGCGGAGTTCCGTGCGCCGAGATCACGTTCCGGACGCCGGGCGCACTCGAGTCTCTGCGAAGAATCAGCGCCGAGTGCCCCGATGTTCTCGTCGGTGCGGGGACAGTGCTCAATGCGCAGCAGGCCGCATCGGCCCGGAGCGCGGGCGCAAAGTTCATGGTCGCGCCCGGCTTTGGTCCAGCGGTGGTCGACTATTGCCTCGAGCACGACGTCGCCGTCTTTCCGGGAGTCGCGACGCCGACGGAGGTCGAGGCTGCGATCGCAAAGGGACTGTCGGTGATGAAGTTCTTTCCCGCGGAGACCCTGGGCGGCTTACCCTACCTTAAAGCGATGTCAGCGCCGTACGGCCCGGGCATCGAGTTCAATCCTTCCGGGGGCATTACCCCGGCCAATCTCGGCGAATACCTGTCGTTCTCGAAGGTCGTTGCCTGTGGATCAACGTGGATCGCGCCACCTGAGCTCATTGCCGGCGGGCAGTTCGATCAGATCCGCGATGAGGCTGCGAGAGCCGTCGCCCTCGTGTCGGCTGTTACCTCTCGCGGGTAGACAGCGCGCTGATGTTGATCCGCCATCTTCTATCGATTGCGGTGCTGCCGTTTACAGTTGCAGTCGTGATTCCGACATGGATCGCGCGCAGCAACGGCGTGTGGCTCGGCTTCGGCCCGGGCGAGCCGCGAATGCTCGTTCAGACTGCAGGATTGCTGCTCCTGGTCATCGGGCTTTTTCTCTTCGCCGCGTCTCTGCGGCGCTTTGCCACCGAGGGCAAGGGAACGCTCGCGCCCTGGGATCCGCCGCGACGTCTGGTGCTGCATGGTCCGTATCGCTACGTGCGCAATCCGATGATCTCCGGTGTTCTGTTCGTTCTCTTCGGTGAAGCGCTCGGGCTCATGTCGAAGCCGCATTTCATGTGGGCAGTTCTCTTTCTCGCCATGAACGTCGTGTACATCCCGCTGCTCGAGGAGCCTCAGCTCGCGCAGCGCTTCGGGGCCGATTACGCAGAATATTGCCGGAACGTGCCGCGGCTCCTGCCACGAGTGCGACCCTGGAACCCGGGAAC
>JBGPLS010000256.1:0-3990 GCA_041486565.1 Gemmatimonadaceae bacterium | reverse complement strand
TTCTGCACCTCCAGGTTCGTCTCGTCGAATCGCGACGCTTTCCCGCCGTAGATGAGATTCGGATTGAGCGGATCGGGCGCGACGTAGCCGTACTCCTCCACGCCAACCGGGTGCCAGTCGCGAAAGGTGATGGCGCCGTTGTCGCCGCGGCTCACCACGCCCGCAGACCCGCTCTCCTGCTGCCCGCCGTAAACCCAATACGGGACGCGGTTGTCGGTGATGACGTGGTAGAACTGCGCCGTCGGCTGATTGTACCAGGAGCTCCACGTCTGCCCGCCGTTGACGGTGAGCGTTGCTCCCTGGTCGGCGGCGAGCAGGATAATCTGCGGATTGTCGGGATTGATCCAGATCCGATGGTAGTCGTCACCGCCCGGTGCGCCCTTGATCGCCGTGAACGTCTTCGCCCCGTCGGTCGAGCGATATGTCGAGGTGTTCGCTACATACACGATGTCGGGATTCCTCGGGTCCACTTTTACTTCGGCGAAGTCTGAGCCGCGTCCCCAGAGCCGTCCTTCGGTGTTCATCAAGTTCCAACTCTCTCCGGCGTCGTCCGAGCGATAGATGCCGCCGTGCGTCGTAGCATCCACCGTTGCGTAGAGCCGGCTCGGGTTGTTCGGCGCGATCGCGAAGCCGATGCGACCGAGTCCTTCAGCATTCGTCGGCAGTCCGGCGCGCAGCTCGTGCCATGTCGCTCCCCCGTCGGCTGACTTGAAGAGGCCGCTCCCGGGACCATCGAACGAGCTCCCGATTTCCCACGGTGCCTGCCGTCCCGCCCAGAGGTCGGCGTAGATGATCTGCGAATTCGCCGGATCGAACGCCACCTGGATCGCACCCGTGTTCTCGTCCTTGTAGAGGACTTTCTGCCAGGTCTGGCCGCCGTCGCTCGAGCGGTATACGCCACGCTCCTCATTCGCGCCGTACGGGTGACCGAGTGCGGCGACGAAGACGCGGTTCGGATCGAGTGGATCGACGATGATCGATCCGATCTGCTGAGCGTTGGACAGCCCGAGATGAGTCCACGTCTTTCCGGCGTCAACCGACTTGTAGATCCCGTCGCCCGTCGCGAGATCGGGCCGCTGAAGTCCCTCGCCGCTTCCGACGTAAATGATGTTCGGGTTCGACGGCGCGACGGCGATATCGCCTATCGAGCCCGTCGGCTGGCTGTCGAAGATCGGTGTCCAGACGCGGCCGTAGTCCGTGGACTTCCAGACGCCGCCGTTGTTGACACCGATGTAGAACACGTTCGGCTGCCCCGGGACGCCGGTGGCACCGACAGTTCTTCCGCCGCGGAACGGACCGATCATCCGCCATTCGAGCGACGAGTAGAACGCAGGGTCAACGCGTTGCGCCGGCGCTGCCGAGGGAAGAAGGAAAGCGGAAGAGAGAAGAAGTGCGCGGGATGTGCTCGTCGAAATGCGGGTCACGGAGTGCCGCCTCAATGAGTGGATGACGGATGTGCGAGGTCGCGACCGCCTGCTACGTGGCTCCTTCGGTGCCACCCCAGAGGGGCGGGGCGGTCCAGCTGGAGTCGTCGTAGAAGTGGATCGCGGCCGGCATGCAGGCCTTGGTCATGAGGACGATCTGGCCGGTATGCATCCCGAAGTGCTCGACCACGTGATAGATGGCGGCGAGCACCGTGGTCTCACGCCCCTGAATGGTGCACGACCGCACCAGATCCTCATCCGACAAACCGGCGAGCACTGCGTCCGACTCGGCGACGGCTGCTTCCAGCTCACTGAGAAGGACTCGCGCCGGCAGGCCGGTGAGCGTGGAGAATTCCGCGGCGCGATCTCGCTCGACTGGCTGGCCGC
Organism: Gemmatimonadaceae bacterium; assembly: GCA_041486565.1. GTDB lineage: Bacteria > Gemmatimonadota > Gemmatimonadetes > Gemmatimonadales > Gemmatimonadaceae > UBA4720. The sequence goes on along the minus strand of JBGPLS010000256.1, from coordinate 2,179 downwards.
CGACTCCGCCCACGATCCACTGGCGGACGTTGCCCGCCAGATGCATCAGCAGGTTGCCGATGCTGTTCGACGATTCGTTGGCGCGCTGCCAGACGGCTTCGTCGGTAAGCGCAGCCATGCAATGGCGGAGCTTCGGAAGGTATTCGCCGGAGAGATAGTAGCGCGACCGCTCGAGAAATATCGCGGCCGGACTCACTGGGCCCAGAGTGGCGCCAGCGCCATGCCGCACTGCTCGAGAATCTTCTGATCGCGGAGCGCGAATGCATTCACCTTGTCGCTTTCCACATCTATCGAACCGACGACGATGCCTCTTGCGTTCAATACCGGGACGATGATCTCGGCGCGAGTGCCGACGAACGACGTGAGATACCGCGGATCCTTCGACACGTCGTTGGTGACGACAGTCTTCTTCGACCGAACAGCTTCGCCGGTGAGACCGGCGGTATTCGGGAATCTCACGAAGGCGGGCGCACCCACACCGCTCCACGCGATCACGTGAGCGTCCTCGGAGTCGATGTCGTATATCCCGACCCACCGGTAGGGTCCGATGCGGCAGATCACGGCGGCCGCGCGCGTCGCGCGATGCAGCCGGTCGCGGCGCTCGGCGGCGATCAGTGCCAGGACATCGACAACCGCGATCTGCCCGCTGCTGGTGAGCAGCGCATCGTCGCTCGTCGAGCGGCGGGGCTCGAAGTCGTCTTCGCTCTCGAAGTTCGCCGGAAATTCAGCCATTAGCCGGTTCCTCCATTATCTATCTTACCTGCCCCATCCTGGCAAACAAATGTGGAACGTGGCTTGCGTTTAGATCAAGGGCAAGATTCGACTGTAAGCGGAGTGACAGATAGATGACACGGAAGCAACAGCTCATCGGAGTTCTTCTCCTCCCCATCGGCGGGATGCTCCTCAACGCCGCGCGCGCAGAACACCTGAAGCCGAGGAATGCCCGGGCACAGCAGACGGAATCGGCTCCGCAGGGGGCGATTCGTCTCAAGGCGGATCTCTCCGACAAGATCCTGTACGTCGAGCAGGACGGCAAGGTCGTGAAGACCTACAGCTTTGCCGACGGCAGATCGAAGTACCCGACGCCACGAGGCACGTTCGCGATCGACAGGGTCGTGTGGAATCCGGCATGGGTGCCTCCCGACTCGAAATGGGCGAGGGGCAAGACGGCCAAGGCACCAGGGCACCCCGACAATCCGATGAGGCTGGTCAAGATTTTCTTCAAGGAGCCGGCTTATTACATCCATGGAACCGATCAGATCGACACTATCGGCAGCGCGGCGTCGCACGGCTGCCTACGCATGGACCCTCTCGACGCGGCGGAGCTCGCGATCCGGGTGATGGAAGCCGGCGGTGCAAAGAAGGACTCGACCTGGTATCAAAGTGCGATCCAGAGGGGCGAAACGCGTACGGTGTGGCTGCCGACGAAAGTGCAGATGGTGATCACGGGCTGAGCGGCGGAGTCACTCTCAGCAGAATGCCGCAGTGAAATCAAGAAAACGGGGCCGCTCTCGCAGCCCCGTTTCGTTCAGCTTCTGCTTCCTCGGCCTAGTACATCCCGCCCATGCCGCCCGGCGGTCCGCCGCCGCCCTGAGCGTTGCTCTGCGGCTCCTTCTTCTCGACGATCAATGCTTCGGTCGTCAGAAGCAGACCGGCGATCGACGCCGCGTTCTGAAGCGCGGTGCGCGTCACCTTGGTCGGATCGATGACACCGGCTTCGACCAGGTTCTCGTACTCGTCGGTGAGGGCGTTGTAGCCGAACGAGGGGTCCTTGGAGAGACGGACCTTCTCGACGACGATGCTTCCCTCGCCACCCGCATTCTGGACGATCATCCTGATCGGCTCCTCGATCGCCTTGCGCACGATCTCGACTCCGATCTGCTCCTCCGAATCCTCGAGCTTGAGCTTCTTGAGGGCAGGCTGCGCGCGGATGAACGCCACACCGCCGCCGGGGACGATTCCCTCTTCAACCGCGGCGCGCGTTGCGTGCAACGCGTCCTCGACGCGAGCCTTTTTCTCCTTCATCTCGCTCTCGGTCGCTGCGCCGACGTTGATCACCGCAACACCGCCGGCAATCTTCGCCAGGCGCTCCTGCAGCTTTTCCTTGTCGTAATCGGAAGTCGTCTTCTCGATCGCCGCCTTGATCTCCTTGATGCGGCCCTGAATCTTGTCGTTCTCA
>JBGPLS010000255.1:0-4094 GCA_041486565.1 Gemmatimonadaceae bacterium | reverse complement strand
TGGGGTGGTGACGATCGCGCTCACCGGTGCGGCGGGACTGACCGGAGGCGACGCCGATCATCTCATCGCGGTACCGAGCGAAAACACGGCGCACGTCCAGGAGGTGCACCTGATGGTGCTGCACGCGTGGTGCATCGCGATCGACGACGTGTTTGGCGGAGAACGCTCTTCCCCGCTGGGCGAAACTATCGGCTAGGAACTCGGCCGCCTGCGGCGCTACGGCGCTACGGCGCTACGGCGTGACCGTCTCCGTCGTCATCGGCTGCTCCGCGGCTATCTCGGCGAACGGATCCGGCTCGCTCGTGGAGAGGGCGTCCTCCTTGTAGCTGAGCCAGCCCGTGAGACCTTCCACGACGAGCTCGACCTCGGTGCCGAAGGGGAGAGTGAGGTTCGGCACTTCGTGTCCGGCGGGGAAGTCCATCAGGATCGGTACATCGAGGTCAGCAAGGAGGTCGAGAAGAAAATTCTCGAATTCGTCTTCTTCCGACCGGTCGAGCGACAACTGGCCGAAGACGATTCCCTTCACGTCACGCAGCAGCCCCGCGGCGCGCAGATGCACGAGCCGCTCGTCGGCTACCGACATCGGATCGTGAGTCTCCTCGAGGAAGAGAATCGCTCCGCCGGTCTCGATCTCGTAGGGTGTTCCTATCGTCTGCTGGACCATCGACAGGTTTCCGCCAGTGAGACGGCCAGTCACCCGGCCCGGCCTGACGGCGCGCGCGATGTCGCGGCCGAGGCGTGTCTGGGGACGCGGGTTCGTGAGCGAGGTGAGCAATGAGCTGGTGGTCGGATCGCGGGCGATGGGAATGAGATCGTCCACCGTCGGGCCGTGGAAGACGCGGAGTCCCGCCCGTCGCATCAGCCAGAGGTGGAGCGCCGTGATGTCCGAGTATCCGACGAAGATCTTGGGATTGTTCCTGAAGATCTCCGGCTCGAGGTAGGGAAGCATTCGGACGGCGCCGTATCCTCCGGTGCCGCCGATCACCGCCTTGATTCGCGGATCGAGCCACATCCCCATGAAGTTGCTGGCGCGCCTCTCGTCCTCGTGCCGCTGGAAGCGCCTGAGCGTTGCGATATCCGGATCGAGAATCACCTCATATCCCGCGCGCTCGAGCGCCTGCACTCCCCGCTGGAGTGGCCCGGACCTCGGCGAATACGACGGTGCGACGACGCCGATCGCTTCCCCCTTGGCGATAGCTGCCGGCCGGATGAGCGGGCGCGCGCCATTGCCAGCGATCGCGATCGGGGCGGGACCGTTCGAGCGTGGGCCATTCACCATCACGCCGGGTGCCTCACTAAATTCACTGATATGCCAGACTCGCCAATAAAGGATTCTGTAGCTCTCCCCGATATTGCACCTGCCGGGCTGAAACGCCCTCGGGCCGCAGTCGGACCCGCGCCCATTCCTGAGGTCTATTTTCGGAAGGGGTTTGGGCTCAAGGCCGAGGTGCAGGAAGAGCTCGCTTCTGATTATAACGGGCGTCTGGTTGATCTGCTCCGTGACCGGGAGTTCACCCTGACGGCGGGGGGCGTTACCGTCCGTTTAGCCCGCGAATTCGGCTTCTGCTACGGGGTGGAGCGGGCGGTGGACTACGCCTATCAGACCCGGCGGAAGTTCCCCGACCGGCGGGTCTTCCTCGCCGGGGAGATCATCCATAACCCGCATGTGAACGCGAAGCTCCGCGAAATGGGGGTGGAAATCCTCATTCCGGCGCAAACGGGGGGAAAGATCGATTACGGGGTCGTGCGGCCGGACGATGTCGTGATCCTGCCGGCCTTCGGCGTGACGATCGAGGATTTCGAGAAGCTGAGGGAGATCGGCTGCGTGATGGTGGACACGACCTGCGGATCGGTGCTCAATGTCTGGAAGAGGGTCGAGAGCTACGCCCGGGAGGGCTACACCGCGCTCATTCATGGCAAGTACTACCACGAGGAGACGCGGGCGACGGCATCGCAGACCGCGAAGCACGGGCCCGGACACTACATCGTCGTGCGCAACATGGAGGAGGCTCGCGCGGTTTGCGATTTCATCGAAGGGAAAATCCCGGGCGAAGCGCTGATGAATCAGTTCGGCCATACTGTCTCGCCCGGCTTCGACCCGGACCGCGATCTCAGGCGGATCGGAGTTGCCAACCAGACGACGATGCTGGCGCGCGAGTCGCTGGCAATCGGCGCCGAGGTTGGGGCGGCGATGGTCCGTGCCCACGGCGAGGAATACGCGAAGGCCAACTTCAGGACCTTCGACACAATCTGCAGCGCGACGCAGGAAAGGCAGGACGCGGTGGTGGAGCTCCTGGCCGATCCGCTCGACGTGATGGTCGTGATCGGTGGCTTCAACTCCAGCAACACGCTCTCGCTCGCGGCGCTCTGCTCGGAGAGCGTCCGGACATATCACGTCGAGGACGCGGATGCGATCGACCCGGCGTCGGGAACGATTCACCACCGGCCGCTCGGGGCCAAAGCCGAAGTGGACACGCCTTCCTGGTTACCGGACGACGGTCCGGTCCGCGTGGGGATCACCGCGGGCGCCAGCACACCCAACAACAAGATCGGTGACGCCGTCGCGCGAATCTTCGCGACGCGTGGCATCGGGGCCGAAGCGATCGAGTAATTCTTGGGCCTTGGGGGGGCCTGTCACGAGTGGTGACGGGAATCGTCCCTGGAGTGATGGGACAACTGCCGCTTGTTTTTTTCTGGTCCGGCCCGAAACTTGAACTGCCCTTTGGCGTACAAGAATTGGCAACACACAGGGAGGAATGATGGAGATGTATGGTGTTCCCGTCACGCCTGAGCCCCAGGCTGGCGGCGCGAGCTCGGATGCGCGTATCGATCTGGGCGCGTGGTTCGGGCGGGGATGGAACGGCGCGGCGACGCTGGGAGAGAAGGGAATGGATTTCGTCAGTAGCGTGCTCGATCGTTTTCGCGAAGCAGATGGACTTGGCTATGACAACGAGGGAGACCAGAACGACAACTGACATGTCCGACCGTTGTAAAGGAAAGGGCCGCCCGGTGAGGCGGCCCTTTCTGTTACCCGTTTCCCTGCTACCCGGTACCCGACGCCCGATACCAGATGCCCGATCTCGGGTAGCGGGTACCGGGCGGCCGGTAACAGATTTGCTCATGCCAGTGCGGTCATCGCAGGAAGATTTCCTGCTTCGCGAGCTGCGGAAGGTTGCGGCGATGATCGCCCGCGCGCTCGGATTCCGTTCCCGCGGCGAGCTGCCCGCGGCGCAAGCCGAAATCGACAACGCGTACGGAAGTCTCCTCGGCCCGGAGGCTACGCTCCTCCGCGTGCTCGATGTGGAATCGGTTGTACGACTCGTCGGGCACTCGAGAAAGCTTGCCGCGCTTGCACGACTTACGGCGGTCGATGCGGCGCTCGCGGGTGACGCCGGACGGGACGGCGAAAGGAAGCGGCTCATCGCGCGAGCGACCGCGCTCGCTGAGGCTGCTGTTGCGCTCGATCCCACCGACGATGAAGCGGTGGCAGTCGCGACGGAGCTGAGAGCGCAGTAACGAGCCAGCACGCCAAGGTCCGGCGGGCGCTTCGCCGCCGACTGATGCCGGCGGCTTTTGACGTAGCAGCGCTGGTGCGAGTCTACTCGCCCGACGCCTTTCGTCGCTTCGTCCGAGCCACCCGCTCCTTCTTCTTTCCTCTCCGGATCGGGACCACGCCCGACTCCGCCTGCTCGGCGACCACGGTGAGCTGTCGCGGCTGCTTGTAGGTGAAGCGCTTGCCTTCGTAGTTGCGGAAGATCACCTCGTCGTCGTTGATCTCCTCGACATATTCCGGAAGGAGAGGAACCTTGCCGCCGCCGCCCGGCGAGTCGATCACGAACTGCGGGACAGCGAGGCCCGATGTCCAGCCCCGTAGCGCCTGCATGATCTCGAGGCCTTTCTGCACGGTCGTGCGGAAGTGCTCTCCGCCCGCCACCTGGTCCGCCATATATAGGTAGTAGGGCCGCACACGCGCCTTGAGCAGCTCGTGCATCAGCTTCATCATCACCTTCGCGTCGTCGTTCACTCCCTTGAGCAGCACCGTCTGGCAGCCCAGCGAGACACCTGCCTTTGACAGACGGTCGAGCGAGGCAACC
>JBGPLS010000254.1:0-4144 GCA_041486565.1 Gemmatimonadaceae bacterium | reverse complement strand
CGAATCCGGCCTGCGCCGCTATGTGCGCGGCGACGTGCCGATTGTCGCCGCTAATGAGCTTGACCCGAATGCCGAGCGTTCCCAGTTCCGCCAGTATTTGCCTGGTGTGCGATTTGAGCGGGTCGGCCAGACTCAGGATGCCAAGGAAGGTCAGCCCGCGCTCCGTATCGCGGTTGATAGGTTCTGTGCCGATCTCGCGATACGCGACGCCGAGGCATCGAAAGCCCTCGCGGCTCAACGCTTCGTAACGTGCCGCGATCGCGGCGCGCACCTCATCCAGCGGCACCACTTGCCCATTCGCGTACTCCGCGCGATCACACACGTCGAGCACCGCCGTGAGCGCGCCCTTCGTCAGCAGCAGCTGTTTGTCGCCGGCGTCAACGGCGACGCTCAGTCGTTTGCGGATGAAATCGTACGGGACCTCGTCACGCTTCGTGTATCGCGCGGCATCCGGCGGGGGCATCGCCCGTAGCGCATCGTCGATGGGGTTCGCCAGTCCCGTCTCGAATGCCGCATTTAGATAGCAGAACAGCCGCACGCGCTCGCTCGCCGCTCCGGTCCAGTCTTCAGCGGCGTTGACGGCTATGACACCTTCGGTGATGGTCCCAGTCTTGTCGGTGCAGAGGATCTCCATCCCGCCAAGGTCTTCGATGCTCGCAAGGCGCCGGACGATCACCCGCTGCTCGGACATCCGTCGAGCCCCGTGCGCGAGAGTCACGCTGACAATGGCCGGCAGCAGCTGCGGTGTCAGCCCGACGGAGAGCGCGAGGGTGAAGAGCAGCGCGTCGAGCACCGGCCGATGCAGGCCGACGTTCACGGAGAAGATGACGATCGCGAACACGGTTGTGATCTGCAGCAGAAGGTATCCGAAGTGGCGGACGCCGATCTCGAATTCCGTCTCCGGCGGATGCTTTGCCAGCTGCTGGGCGATCTCACCAAACATCGTGGATGCACCGGTGCGCATCACGAGCGCTGTTGCGGTGCCGCTGATCACGTGGGTGCCTAGATACAGGGCGTTGGAGCGGTCAGCGAGCTCGGCGTCGGCCGGAGCGACGACGGTGGATTTCTCCGCGGGGTAACTCTCTCCGGTGAGCGCCGCCTGATCCACGAACAGATCGTTGGCTTCCAGCAGCACGCCGTCACCGGGTGCGTTGGAGCCGGCGCTCAGCTGCACAACATCGCCGGGCACAATCTCTACGAGCGGTACTTCCCGCGGCTTTCCATCGCGCATGACCATGGCGGTGGTGCGGATGAGCGACATGAGCTTTGCGACGGCGTTGGCGGCCCGATGTTCCTGCCAGAAGGCGAGGGCCCCGCTGGCGAGGAGAATCACGAGGATGATCGATCCATCGACCCCTTCGCCGACGACAATCGAGAGGACCGCCGCGATGAACAGCAGGATCGTGATCGGATTGCCAAGTTGGGCGCCGACCTGTCGCCAGAGTCCCGCGTGCTGCCGGGGCGCCGCGACGTTCGGACCGTAGGTCACCAGCCGCCGCGCTGCCTCTTCGCTGCTCAGCCCGACGCGCGAAGAGTGGACGCTATCGAGGAGGCGGTCCGTGGGTAGCGACCAGAAGTCGGCCGGATCAGGATTCATTTGAAGACGAGGTAAGCCACCGCGGGCTCGAGATTCCAGAAGATCATTGCGTAAATGGCTCCTGGGAGCTACGCGATGTTCCCGAGCACGGCGGCTGCGTTGCGCTTGAGGCCGCGGAGCTTCGCCCGCTTCATCGGCGACTTCCTGAACGCCGCGCGGAACGCGTCCTCATCCATCGCGAGAATCCCACGGGCGAGCGTGGGCGCGTCCTTCCCGTCGATCACACCTCGAGGCGCGAATGCAGGCTCCGTCGCATCCCGCGAGAACTTCACGTTCCACGGGCATACCTCCTGGCAGATATCGCAGCCGTAGAGGAGCGATCCGACGGACTCGCGAAGCTCGAGCGGAATTTCACCGCGCGCTTCGATGGTGAGATAGGAAATGCACCGTGTCGCGTCGAGCACTCCGGGCGCGACCAGCGCCTGGGTCGGACACGCCTCGAGACAACGCGTGCAGCTCCCACAGTGGTCCGTAGCGAAGTGTGCGTCGGGCTGGAGGTCGAGATCGAGCAGCAGCGATCCGATGAAAAAGAATGAGCCGAGCTCCGGGTTGATGAGATTCGTGTTCTTGCCGAACCATCCGAGTCCCGCCTTTCGCGCGAGGTCGCGCTCGAGAATCGGCCCCGTATCCACGTAGGCCTTGCCGCGGACAGTTCGTGAGAGCTGCGCTTCGATCCAGCGATGAAGCGCGTCGAGCTTGACCCACATCACGTCGTGGTAATCGTCGCCGCGTGCGTAACGGGCGACGGGTCCGCTCGGCGCGGTACCGCCGTAGTTGAGGGCGACGACGATCGCGCTCGACGTTCCTGTAAAGGGCAAGCGCGTGTCGCGTCGCTTGCCCGCACCGCGCGGGAGATAATCCATCTCTCCTGCGTAGCCGAGCGATAGCCACTGGTCGAATGCGTCCGCGGTCTCTGCGGGGCCGAGCGTGGCGATACCCGCGAGGTCGAAGCCGAGGCCGAAGGCCTGCGCCTTGATCAACTCCTCCAGGGAAGTGTGGCGCTGATCCACCGGAATGCGCGGCTCGGCGGCCGCTGTCATGTGCTTGCCCGCGCCCACCGGACGTAATGTTCCACTTCAGCCGGCGTCGGCACGGCGTCGAAATCGCCGTAGGCGGTGTACATTCGCCACCTGAGATAGGTGGTGTCGGGGAGCGGGAGGAAAGGCGCCCGGCGATACCAGTCGCGGCTCCGGAAGCGCCATGCCACCCTCACCAGATCGACGGCGAGCGTCGGATGCGCCACCGAATGGAGAGCGAGCGCCAGGGAAAGCCGTAGCCATGTCATCACCTGCTAATATAGAGACCATGGCCGGCGCTCTCACCCCAACCCGTCACGTCATCGGGTTGATATCCGATACGCATGGTCTGCTGAGACCGAGCGTGCGCGACGCGCTCGCGGGGGTCGAGCTCATTCTGCACGCGGGCGACGTCGGCAGTGACGAGATCCTAGTCGAGCTCTGCCTCATCGCGCCGGTCAGGGCCGTTTACGGAAACACCGATCTTGTAGACGACCCCGACCTTCCGCAGGCACAGACGCTCGAGATCGGCGGACTCATGGTCCATGTGAGCCACGGTCACGAGGTGGGCACTCCCACGCCCGCCAGGCTGCTGGCGACGTACCCCGCGGACGTGATCGTGTACGGGCACACGCATCGCCAGCTCGTGACGCGGGCAGGCGACCGGCTGGTCGTGAATCCAGGCGCGGCGGGCCCGCGCCGGTTCAGGCTCAAGCCAAGCGTCGCCCGGCTGACGATCGTCGACACCTTCGCCGAAGTGGAAATCGTCGACCTGGATTGAGAGTGCCGTTGAATTCATGTTCCAGTCGGCAGACGACCGCTTCAGCGCGGTGAAAAGCATACCGAACGCAGGGTACCCGCTGTAGCTTCCGATATCTACATGCGCTCGTCACGATCAGGGTCGGTTGGTGCGCGGTGGGATCCGGCGCCTTCAGCTTCCTGGGAGAATGTTTATGCGAAAAATTGGCGTACTCGCGTTACTGCTTTCGTTGTCGGCTCTTTCATTCTCCGTGCTGGAGTCGTGCGGCGGAGGCGGTACAGGCATGATCACCAATCCGCCGCCTCCCCCCCCGCCACCGCCACCGCCTCCACCTCCGACCGACAACTGCCCGACGAACACGCTGTGCATGCAGGCGGCCAGTTTTTCCCCGACTGAGCTAACCGTCGCGAAGGGAACCACTGTCGGATTCCAGAACCAGTCGAGCGTCGTACACAATATCGTGTTCGACGCCCCCCAGCCGGACGGTACGCCCGCCAACGTCGGCAGCATCAATTCGCCGGCAACGGTGACCCGCCTTTTCGGGACCTCCGGAACCTTCAACCTGCACTGCACCATTCACCCGGGAATGACGGCGAAGGTAATCGTCACCTAGCAGTCGCTGCGCGCTTGCGGCGAGGCGTTCACACCCTAAGTGAAGGCCTCGCCGTCAAGTCCGGGAGGAACCGTGATGCCCAGTGCTCTGAGAGCGCTGGGCATCACGTCTACTGTACGCCGCGGAAGTCCCGGCACCGGGCGATTCACGAGCAGCGG
>JBGPLS010000253.1:0-4149 GCA_041486565.1 Gemmatimonadaceae bacterium | reverse complement strand
CGCGGACTGGTCGGAAAGCTGTCGGCCAATGTCTGATTCGAGGAGGCGCAGGCTCGATGCCCTCCGGGAGCGCCTCGCCGCCGAGAAGATCGACGCACTGCTCCTCACCGCGCTGCCGAACATCCGGTATCTCACCGGGTTCTCCGGATCGAGCGCGCTGCTCATCGCGACGCAGGTCGACATTCTCTTCCTCACCGACTTCCGGTATGAGATACAGGTCGCCGACGAAATCGGTGATTTTGCAGACATCCTCATCGAGCCGACGAGTCTCTGGACCGGACTCTGGGATCGCCTGCCGCGACTGCAAACCGCCGAGGTGATAGGCTTCGAATCGGCACATCTCGTCCATCGCGACTTCCAGCGCCTGCTCAATGAGGGGTCGCGCTGGCAGTGGCGGCCGCAACTCGGACTGGTCGAGGATCTGCGCGAGTCAAAGGATGATGAAGAGGTCGCGCTGATCGCCGAAGCGGCACGCATCGCTACCAGCGCGCTGGCACGCGTGGTGCCGATGGTTCATCCCGGACTTTCGGAGCTCGAGGTCGCCGGCATCCTGGAGAAGGCTCTGCGCGACGAAGGAAGTCAGGAAGCCCCGTTCCCGCCGATCGTCGCATCCGGCCCGCGAGCAGCGTTGCCACATGCCCGGGCGTCGAACCGGATAATCGAGCGGGGAGACTTCGTGCTGCTCGATTTCGGAGCGCAGTTCAACGGCTATTGCTCGGACGTGACCCGGACCCTCGTCGTCGGCGCAGCGGGCGACGAGCAGCGGGAAGTCTACGACATCGTGCGTGAAGCCAACCGGATCGCGTCGTCGTCCGTGAGGGCGGGCATGACCGGAATGGCTGCCGACACGCTCGCGAGGAGCTACATTGAGCGGCGCGGGCACGGCGCCGCGTTCGGGCACAGCCTCGGCCACGGTCTTGGCCTCGAGGTGCACGAGGCGCCGCGGCTGGCTCGCACCGCCGAGGCGGCGCTCAAGGTAGGAACGGTGGTTACGATCGAGCCAGGAATTTACCGCGCGGGGTGGGGAGGCGTCCGTATTGAGGACGACGTTCACCTCTCGGCGACTGGCCCGACGATCCTGACGAACTTTTCCCGGGAGCTGCTGGAGGTCGCATGAGAAACCTGACTCTTAGGCTGCGCGAGGCGGTGCCAGGGCATGATGGTTCGACTCCAGCGGGGACAGCGACATGATCGATCTGCGCTTCGTGAAGAAGCTCGTGGACATGATCGACGCGTCGTCGGTGGATTCGATCGAGATCTCCTCCGACAAGGGGATGCGAATCCGCATTTCGAAGAGCTCGAACCAGCGCTCGACCGTTCAGATCGCATCGCCGATGCAGATGCCTCAGATGATGGCGGGAGGATCCGCTCCTGTCGCCGGAGCGAACCATGCTCCGGCAGGCGAAGCGCCAGCCCGCGCGGAGCCGCCGACAGCCCGGTATCTCGAGGTGAAGTCTCCAATGGTGGGTACGTATTACAGCGCCCCGGAGCCCGGCGCGCGGCCCTACATCGCCGTCGGCGACCGGATCTCGAAGGGTCAGATACTCTGCATCATCGAGGCGATGAAGATCATGAATGAGATCGAATCCGAATTCGATGGAGTAGTGAGGGAGATACTGGCGCTGAATTCACACCCGGTGGAATACGGGCAGGTACTTTTCCGCGTAGACCCCAATGGTTGACCGGACTCCGGAACGGGGTACCGAAGCAGTCGCGACAGGCTTCGACTATCGTGCCGCTCTCCGGCAGATGCTGGAGCAGAACGCTTCCGATCTCCATCTCAAGGTCGGATGCTCGCCGACGCTGCGGGTGGACGGCCAGCTCAAGGCGCTCGGGTCCACGCCGCTGCGATCCGACGACATGAAGGCGCTCGCGGATCAGATCATGCCTCCCAGGCGACAGAAGGAGTTCGCCGAGATGAAGGAGGCAGACTTCGCCCTCGGCGTTCCGGGAATCGGACGCTTTCGCGTGAATGCCTTCCAGCAGCGAGGCACCATTGCGTACGCATTCCGCGTCGTGCCGTTCCAGGCGCAAACGATTCCAGAGCTGAATCTGCCGCTGGTTGTCGAGCAGATCGCCCTCAAGCCGCGCGGCCTCGTGCTCGTCACCGGCATCACCGGCTCGGGAAAGTCGACGGCGCTCGCGGCGATGATCCAGTTCATCAATCAGAACCGGGCGGCGAACATCATCACGATCGAAGACCCGATCGAATTCCTGCACCGAGACAACAAGTCGCGCATCAGTCAGCGCGAGGTGGGGACCGACACCGGAAGCTTTGAACAGGCGCTGCGGCGCGTGCTTCGCCAGGATCCCGACGTCCTCCTCGTCGGCGAGATCCGCGACCTGCCGACCCTCGATACGGCGATGAAAGCCGCGGACACCGGGCACCTCGTCTTTTCGACGCTGCACACCACCGACGCGACGCAGACGATCAACCGCATACTGTCCTTCTATCCGCCGAGCCAGCAGGCTGAAGTGCGCTTTCTTCTGGCGAGTGCTCTTGAAGCCGTGATATCTCTGCGCCTCATACCGCGGGCCGATCGGCTTGGCCGGGTGCCGGCGACGGAGGTTCTGGTGAACACGGCAGCGGTGAGGGACAACATCCGCGACATGTCGAAGTCGCTCAACATTCCGGAGTTGATCGCCGAGGGAACGGTCCAGTATGGGATGCAGAGCTTCGACCAGTCGTTGATGAACTGGTACAAGAAAGGCGTCATCTCATACGAGAACGCGCTCTATTCGGCGACCAACCCGAGCGAGTTCGCGCTGCGTGTTCAGGGAGTGGCCAGCGCGAGCGACGCCAAATGGGAGCACCTGAATCAGGACATCAGATCCTGATCCACGGCTGGGGATGTTCAAGAAGATCCTGATCGCGAATCGCGGCGAGATCGCGCTCCGCGTGATCCGCGCCTGCCGCGAGCTCGGTGTGCAGACGGTCGCTGTCTATTCCGAGGCCGACAGGGAGTCGCTCCACGTCCGATTTGCCGACGACGACGTCTGCATCGGACCCGCCGCGGCCCGCGACTCATATCTCAAGATTCCGCGCATAATCGCCGCGGCGGAGATCGCCGGCGCCGACGCGATCCATCCAGGGTACGGCTTCCTCGCCGAAAACGCCGAATTCGCCGAGACATGTGCCGCCAGCAACATCGTCTTCATCGGTCCGACCGCGGAGCAGATACGGGTGATGGGAGACAAGGCCGCAGCGCGCAGTGCGATGGAGGCTGTCGGCGTGCCGATCATTCCCGGAACACCTGGACCTGTCGAGGACGCCGAGGAGGCGCTGGAATTCGCGCGCGAGATCGGATTTCCGGTGATCATCAAGGCGGCGGCCGGCGGGGGCGGGAAGGGAATGCGCGTCGCCGCCGAGGCGGAGGATTTCACACGGTCGTTTCAGCTCGCGAGGTCGGAGGCGCTATCGGCTTTCGGGAGCGGCGACGTCTACGTCGAGAAATACCTCGAGCGCCCCCGTCACATCGAGTTCCAGATACTCGGCGATCGATACGGAAACGTCATTCACCTCGGCGAGCGTGACTGCTCGGTTCAGCGCCGACATCAGAAGCTGATCGAAGAAGCGCCGAGCATTGCGGTGACGCCGCAGCTGAGAGCGGCGATGGGCGAAGCATCGGTGCGCGGGGCGAAGGCAATCGACTACGTAGGTGCGGGAACGATCGAGATGCTCCTCAACGCCGACGGCAACTTCTACTTCATGGAGATGAACACGCGTATCCAGGTCGAGCATCCGGTGACCGAGGTGCTCACCGGCGTAGACCTTGTGAAGGAACAGATCCGCGTCGCGAGCGGTGAGAAACTTTCGGTGATGGAGATGCCGGCGCTGCGCGGCCACGTCATCGAATGCCGCGTGAATGCCGAAGACCCGGCCCGGAACTTCCAGCCGTCGCCAGGCAAGATCGACGTGTTCCATCCACCCGGCGGTCCGGGTGTGCGGCTCGACACCCACGTCTACACCGGCTACACCGTGCCGCCCTACTATGACTCGCTTCTCGCCAAGCTCATCTGCCAGGGCCGCGACCGCCCGGAAGCGCTTCGCCGGATGCAGGTGGCGCTCGAGAGCTTCATCATCGAGGGCGTGACGACGACGATTCCCTTTCTCGCCCGCGTGATGGCAGATCCTCACTTTCAGGCGGG
>JBGPLS010000252.1:0-4165 GCA_041486565.1 Gemmatimonadaceae bacterium | reverse complement strand
TCAATCCGTCGCCGGGATTCTGCCGAGCGACGGGTCAGTGGTGTGCGCTCGCCCATTTCGCGCGCCGCATCACTCGATATCGTCGGCCGGACTGATCGGCGGCGGCAGCACTCCGCGTCCCGGAGAGGTGAGTCTCGCCCACCACGGCGTGCTTTTCCTCGACGAGATGCTGGAGTTCCCGCGGTCGGTGCTCGAGGGTCTCCGGCAGCCAATGGAAGACGGACGCGTCGTCATCTCTCGCGCCGCGATGTCGGTCGTATTTCCGGCGATGTTCACTCTTGTCGGTGCGACGAATCCCTGTCCCTGCGGCCGACTGGGCGATGGAACGGCAGCATGCTCCTGCTCGGCGTCGGACGTCGAGCGTTACGCGAAGCGGATCTCGGGACCGCTCGCTGACAGGATCGATATGCACGTCACCGTCGGCCGGGTTGCGCTGACGGATCTGTCGGATTCGCGAGATGCGGAGTCATCGGCTGACATTCGCTCACGGGTCTGCGGTGCGCGGGCTCGCCAGCGGGCAAGGTACGCACGCATGCCTGGCGTCGGATGCAATGCGCACGTAGCAGGGCGTTGGATCGACGCGCATGGTGGTGTGACTGCTGCCGCGCGATCTCTGCTCCATCGTGCAGCGGACGGCCTCGCTCTCTCGGCGCGTGGATACCACCGCGTTCTAAAGGTCGCGCGCACGATCGCCGACCTGGACGACTCGGCTACGGTGTCGGATGCGCACGTCAGCGAGGCGCTGAGGTACAGGCAGGCGACGTCGTGAAACCCGCAGTCCGCAAATGCGCACGCGAATAACCTAGTCGCTCGCCGGAACGCCTCTCTCGAATGCGAGCTCCAGCGCCGACTCAGGCTCGACAGTCTCCCAGCGCGCAAACGCCTCCGCGCGTGTGGCGCGGACGCGCGACAGCTCGTCGTCGGTCAATTCACCCGTCCAGGGCGATTGGGTGTCGTGCACCTCGCCGAGCAGGTTCGACGACAAGGACGTCGATACGGTACTCTTCGAAAGATGGCGATCTTCATTTCGCTGGCCGGGCCCGCGGCAAGGGGTGTGATCGACCTCATAGGACACGGAACAAACTGTGCAGCAATAATTCTGGCGCTGGCGCCGAAAGTTATTGTGACGCCTCTTCGCGTTTTCAATGCGCGGCTGGAGACATCGCCCGAAGTACTCTGCGCTGCGATGACTTGGGCGACGCTTAATCGATTCGACGTCTTAAGTCTGAGCCTATCGACTGATAGGGAAGATGTTCGCGACGAGCTTTATTGGTTGTGCGAAAAGCTACGAACACAGGGCACCATTGTTGTAGCCGCAGCACGTAACGCGGACGGAGGAGGGTACCCCGCAGTCTTCGACAACGTCATAGGTGTTCGCTCCGAAGAGGGCGTCGGCGCATCAATAACGGCAAACTTGGTGGACGAACAAATTGAAATAGTCGTTCGTGGTTGGATTGGACAGCAACGACTTAAAGGCAGTCCCTGCGGCCGCTCGAGTACAAGCTATGCTAGTGCCATGGTCGTTGGCGTCGTTGCGCGCATATTGGCGACTGAACGTCGGCCGTCTGTTGATGATCTAAGAAACCGCCTTCCGAGACTCTGGCGCCAGTTCACAGCGACTGTGGACGAGCTTAATGCGGTCTAAAATGAGCGGGCAAATTGTCGACATCGGTGTCACGACACCTTTCGGTAACGACACCTTTCGGTAACGACACCTTTCGGTAACGACACCTCGCGGTAACGACACCTCCAGAAGGGACGTCGAAGAAATCTGTCGCGATTGTCAAGGCGACCACCGATGGTCGCGCGAGAATTCATGCGCCCCTTCAGCTCGATTGCGCCTGTCTACTCAAAGACGTTACTAAGAAGGGCAAATGAATCACTTTGCATCAACGCTCGTGGAGACTTCCCGGTAACGTGCGTTAACGCTGCGGTCATGCCGCTCGCGCTAGGGAATCCGCCTGCAATGGCCGCTTGCTTCAAATTTAGAGCATTCCGGTCCATACGCCATGTCATCCAGCATGCCTGCCCCCATGCGAGAAGTCGATGCGGCGATGGCAGCGAAAGGTGTTGTGCAGCAGACTGAAGGGATCGGCAACCGAGGCCACATGTGGCCGCAAATTCCGACGTGGTAGTGCGATTACGTCCTAAGACGAGAGCAGCCGCGACAAACCGAAAGCCGCCGTCGGGTACGCGCCCGATCAGCCTGCTCAGCATCGTTCCGATTGGGCCGCCGTCTGGCTCATCAATGACCCGTGCCAATCGTCTCAACAAACTGTCATCCGCTTTCGCTAGTCGCAACGAAACTCTGTAATCTGGGAACTTTAGGGATAAAGCAAGCAACTCTCGGACCGTCTCGTCCGTGAGCCGGCCGTGAATAACAAGCTTTATACCGTAGCCATCAATCTTTTCCAAAATCCCCGGCGCGTCTGCCAAGCCTAAGCCGGTGCCGCAAATAACTGTTTCGATCCTAGGATGTAGGCAGGCGTTTAGCGCTCGAACTGAAATGCAAGGTCGGAAGGCGAAATCGCCCCTGACGCGGATCAGATTTCTCCGCTCTTCGTCATCAGCGAGTAGTAGCAGCGCTTCCCGCATGAAACTGCCAGACACCGAGGCCCTAACGCTCAGGCTTGCGGATACAATTTGTCAGCATGTCTCAAGTGTAGGGAACTCGATTGAGCGTGCAATGTCGGTTTTGTATCACTCAACTGCTGATTTTGTACATTCCGACCGTCCCCCGCATCAAGTGAACGGCTCTCGAGTTGCGCAGTATTGTTTCCGCGCGACTACGGCAACCTTGGCGCCTAACTTTGAAACCCTACGCGAGCTGGCCTTTGGGTTCGATGTTGGACATCCCAAAGCCGGATCAGAACGAGCCGTTCGCCGCGCTCCGATGAGGCATGTTAGACCACTTCTCGCTATGACGAACGCAACATAGTTGGAATTATTGGGATCCGCCGGGAGCGGATGCGTGTGTTACACGCACGCGGAGGCTCAAGACCGCTATCAGTGACTGAGGCAGGACAGTAGCATTCGTCACGAGGAAGAAAGCAAACAAGGCACGGCATTGCAACAAACGTATCGCAAAGCAGAAATGTCGTTACTTTGCAATAGGCTGCGGTGGAGTCTGGTGTGAAATCGCTCGCGTGCTGGGTCGTTTTAGGTGGCTTTTTTTTTGGAACGGAAGGCTTTGCTCAACAAGTCAAAGCGGATACGAACACGCTAACGTTGAGCGGAGTGGTTAAAGACGAGGCTGGCAATCCGGTGAGTGGTGCGCAAATAACGGTCGGCCGTGAGCTCAGCGCGTTCTCTGATCCATTGGGAAATTTTTTACTGCCTGGAGTGCCGCGTGGCACAATCGACCTCCTCGTCCGCCGCATCGGATTTCAGGCGAACTCAGCTTCTCTCGAAACGAAACCTGACGTAACCGGGGTGACCATTGCCGTGACGATGGTTCCAAATCCAATAACCCTCGGTACCGTTGTTATCGCAGGCAAAACTCTGGATCGTGATTTGTGGATGAAGGGCTTCTATAAGCGGCAGCATTTGGGGCAAGGATACTTTTTTACTCCCGAACAGCTCGCGCACACAAGCACGTCCTTAAGCACGTTGATCAGTGAGGTACCCTCAGTCACACTCGCTGTGGGCCGAGGGAATACACGAGTTCCACTGGCTCGAGCGGGGACAAGTGTTTTTGGTCCGCGATATTGCGCGATGAATGTCTTCGTTGACGGGCAATTCTTGAAATTTGCGGCCGAAGAGGGGATCGATAATGTGATCGCACAGAGGGACGTGAAGGCTATCGAGGTGTACAGTCGCGCTTCGCAAGTGCCGAACGCGATTGGTGGGATCGCAGGTTTTGGGACTTCGGGAGTAGCTATATCGAATCCCGCATTCGCTGCAGGTGGTACGTCAGAGTGCGGAGTGATCCTGCTTTGGAGTAAACCATTTGGCGAAAAACACCATTCGAGGAACTGAGAGGCGCTCGACTACTCGAGCGGAAATCTATTGTTCGGCGTCTGAACGAAAATAGCGACGCGCAACGCCCCGCACTTCGTCGGCCATTCGGCGTTGATTGGAGTAGTCTGCAACGTGCTCGATCACTGAATTCGAGAACACGGCGTCGAAGCTTCGTCGGTGAAGTCGCGCATCAAGTCATGCTCGT
>JBGPLS010000251.1:0-4198 GCA_041486565.1 Gemmatimonadaceae bacterium | reverse complement strand
GTGGTTTCGGCTGTGATGTTGCCGGAGTCAAGCGCCGACACGAGCTCGGACGAGTGCTGTGGCCGGTCGCCAGGCTCCTTCTGCAGGCAGTACATCACCAGCGTTGCCAGCGGATCCGGAATGTCCGGGCGTCGGGTTCCGAGAGGCTCGGGTTTCTCGACCAGGTGCGCGGCGAGCATCGCGTGCCGTGAGCGGCCGGCGAAGGGGGTCGTTCCGGCGAGCATCTCGTAGGCCATCACGCCAAGAGCGTAGATGTCCGAGCGGTGATCGAGCTCCAGGTCACCGGCAGCCTGCTCCGGCGACATGTATGCAGGTGTGCCAATTGCAAGGCCTTCCGACGTCAGCGCGTCGTCACTCGGGCGCATCGCCGCGTGAAGCGCTTTGGCGACACCGAAATCCATGACCATCGCCGAGCCATGCGACAGCAGGATGTTGTCGGGCTTGATGTCCCGGTGCACGATTCCGCATTGATGTGCGTAAGCGAGCGCTGACGCGACTTCACGGAGGATGCGCACCGTATCGCCGATGGGGAGACCGCCGGCCGTGCCGAGCTGCTTTCGGAGCGACTCACCGTTGACGAAGGGCATGGTGAAGTAGGGAAGTCCATTCACTTCGCCGGATGAGAAAACCGGCAGTATGTGCGGATGCTGAAGCTGGGCAGCGAGCTGGATCTCACGCCGAAACCGGTCGAGCATGACCGCCCCCGCGAGCTCGGAGGGGAGGACCTTCAGGACAATCTTCCGATTGAGGGAGACCTCGTTCGCGAGGAAGACGCGCGACATGCCGCCGCCGCCAAGTTCACGCTCGATTGCGTAGCTGGCCGCAAGAGCGGCTTGAAGCTGGAGTCGGAGCTCGTCTGGCAGTACTACCTCGCGGAGGAGCGGTAGGGAGGGAGGGTGTTCACAAGGATACGGTTTGGCGGTGCCTACCGCCACGGCGGTGTTCTTGTGTCACCAAATTGACTTGAAGAAGGCTGCAATCTATCTTTAAAGGTTGTCACGGTTTTCTCTAACAAGTTCTCCTCAAATGCCTTACGCAATCATTCGCACCGGCGGCAAGCAATTCCGTGCCGAGTCCGGCAAGACAATAAGAATCCCCAGCCTTCCCGGCGACGAAGGATCGAAAGTCACCTTCAGCGACGTCATCCTCGGCTCCGACGGCGAGAAGACCATGGTCGGCGTACCGGGGCTCAAGGGCGCTTCGGTCAAGGGTGAGATCGTACGACAGGGGCGCGGCAAGAAGATCGTCGTCTTCAAGATGAAGCGCCGCAAGAATTACGCGAAGAAGCAGGGTCACCGGCAGGGCTTCACGGAAGTCCGTATCGGCGACATTACGCTCGGATAAAGAGGAGTCCATATGGCACATAAAAAGGGCGTCGGCTCGTCGAGAAACGGGCGCGACAGCAATCCGCAGTATCGCGGCGTGAAGAAGTTCGGCGGCGAGAAGGTGGTCGCCGGCAACATCATCGTCCGCCAGTGCGGAACGAAGTGGCACCCCGGCCGGAACGTCGGACTCGGAACCGACTTCACGATCTATTCACTGATCGACGGCGTGGTGAAGTTCGAGCACAAGAATCGCACGCGCTACAAGGTCAGCGTGTATCCGGAGCAGGCGGCGGAGAAGGGAACCGCGGCCTGAGCGGCGTCCCGAGTGCTTCAACGAAAGCCCCGCTGTCCGCGGGGCTTTTTTGCGTTGGTTCGAAACCGCTGGTGAAATAATTGCGTAAGGCTGGTCACGTACGGACCTCCAACCCCGAGATGACAATGGCGTTATTCGACAAGCTCAAGGAAGAGCTCGACCGCGCAGGCAAGGCCGCGCAGGGCGCGTTCGACGAAGGCAAGATCCGGCTCGAGGCGTTTCGCACTCGCCAGCTCGCCGACAAGGCAGCCCAGGCACTGGGATATGCCGTCTTCCGGGCGAAACAGAGTGGGTCGGAAGTAGATGCCGACACCGATGCGCGGCTGTCGGCGACGCTTGCGACGCACGATGCAGAAGCGTCGCGTTACGAGACCGAGCTGGATCGAAAGCGACAGGAGGCAGCGGCAAATCGCGCTTCGGCTTCCGCGACGGCTTCCGCGACGACTTCCACGGCTTCCTCCGCACCGGCGGACACTTCTCCGGCATCAGAGGCACCGCCCTCGGCAAGCTGACAACGGCGAAACCCGTTGCAGAGAAGCCCGCGAGATACATCTCGCGGGCTTACTGTTTTCAGAGCATGGTCGATCGAGCGCGCAACCAGTCGCGATAGCTCAGCGAATAAGCTTTCCGGGCACGTTCAGGTAGCGTTCGGTGAGGAGATCCTGACGTGTCTTCTCGTTCCGTTCGATGCCGCGCACCCAGACGTGTTCGGCGCGGGTGGTGAATTCAAATGGGTCGCCGCTCCACACAACGACGTTCGCTTCCTTTCCAGGAGCGAGCGATCCAACCCGATCCGCAACACCGAAAATCTCCGCCGGCCAGATAGTCACGGCCCGGAGAGAGTTTTCCCAGGTCATTCCATAGGCGACTGCATTGCCGGCTTCCTGTTTGATGTTGCGAACGTTGAACGCTTCCTCGTCGCCTCCGCCGGCGTTACCCACGAGACCAACGCGAACGCCTGCAGCACTCAACAGGCCGGGATTTTCCTGCCGTTGTCCCAGTGCTGAAAACCCGGCCGGAATGTTGTTCATCGCACCCGTCAGCACCGGTATGTGCGCCGCCGCCAGTTTGTCGGCCATCATCCACGCTTCCGCACCGCCGCCGACAATCAGCTTGAGTCCGTATTCACTGGCGATGCGCATCGCGGCGTCAATATCAGATTCCTTGTCGACGACGACGAGCAGAGGAAGCTTTCCTTCCACCACCGGAATCATCGCCTCGAGGTCGAGTCGTCTCGCCTGAAAGTCCCGCGTCTCCGCCCGGTCGAAGGCCGCGCGATGGGTCATGAAAAACTTCGTGTCTTCCAGAAGCTCGCGGAGCTTGACGATCAACTCACCACGCGAGCCTGTGCCGGCCGAGCCGGCATCCCCGATCTCCGCGACCATTGCGACCGGCGACTTCATGATCATGTCTGTCGTCGTACCGTCCACCAGATCGACGATTGCGGCCTGACCGGATACAAGCCCGCCGGTGGGGATGATCACGAACGTCGTGACGCCTTCCTTGCGCGCCGGCGCCAGCATCACCGAGTTGGGATTGAGTCCATCCCAGACGGTAAAGGAAGCTGCGATGTTGTCCTTCCCGCGGGCCTGCATGTCGCGAGTATCTGCTACCTGGCCGATCTCGACGACGCCGAGCTGCGTGGCGGAGTTGATGAGTCCGGGGGTTACCCACTTGCCGGTCGCGTCGATCCGCTGCGCGTCGGATGGTATCGGCACGTTGGCTCCGACGCTCTCGATCCGACCGTTGCGGATCACGACCGTTCCATTCTCGATGGGCGGACCAGAGACGGGGAACACCTTGCCGCCGGTGATGGCGATCGTTTGTGCCGCTCCATCTTGTGCGACGGCAATGCCCGCGATGAGACATGCGACGGCTGCCGCCCTGAACATTCTATTGATAGTCATTGTCATCTGTTCCTCACCGGTACGAAGCCGAGCTCGAAATCCGTACGCCACTGCTCGGAGGGATCAGAGCGGTCGAACAGCATCGCGCCGTCGACCCACACTTTCTCGGCGCGGGTGTAAACGCTGAAGGGGTCGCCTGACCACAGCACGAGGTCGGCGTTCTTGCCTTTCTCGATCGAGCCGATCTTGTCGTCAAGACCCAACGCCCACGCCGGATTGATCGTCATCCATTTCACTGCCTGATCTTCGGAGATGGGAATCCCGGCCTCGATGCCGGCCTTCATCGCTTTCGCGACTTCCTGATTCAATCGCTGCGACCCGGACGGATCGTCAGAGTGAATCATGGCGTGTGATCCGGGGGCGCGATCGACAATGGCGAGGTTCGCCTTGATGGCATCCATCGCTTCAATCTTGAAGCTGCCCCAGTCGGCCCAGACGCTGGCACCTGTTCCCTCCCTGGCGAGAAGATCCGCGACCTTGTACGCCTCGACTGCGTGATGGAAGGAGCGAATCCTGTATCCGAACTCGTGCGCGATGTCGATCATCTGCGCCATCTCGTCGGCGCGGTAGCAGTGAGTTTGCACGAGAATGTTGCCGCGAAGCACCTCGGCCAGCGTCTCGTTTCCGAGATCGCGCGTTGGCGGATCGCCCTT
>JBGPLS010000250.1:0-4207 GCA_041486565.1 Gemmatimonadaceae bacterium | reverse complement strand
GCTCCTGTTCGCGATCGTCGTCGATTTCGGCCGGATCTTCTATTTCTCACAGGTCGTCGAAAACTGTGCAAGGGCCGGTGCCCTTTACGCCAGCGACCCGGACGCGCAGTCAACTTCTCCGTACGCCAGTGTAGTGCAGGCGGCCCGGGCTGACGCCACGAACCTTAATCCGCAGCCAACCGTGACCTCGACCACCGGAAGCGAAGGGGGAAATCCCTACGTTCGGGTCACGTGTACCTGGGCGTTCCAAACGGTCACACACTATCCAGGAGTCCCCACGTCGACGAACCTCAGTCGCACCGTGCAGATGCGACAGGTCGCGGAATGACCAGAGGAGGTTCCGGTATGGACCGGCGCTTTCGTTCACGCCGGGGAGCCACGATCGTGGAATTCGCCGTGGTTGCGCCCGTCGTCTTCTTGTTGATCTTCGGCGTGTTCATCGGCGGTTTGGGAGTTTTCCGCTACCAGCAGATTGCCTATCTGTCACGAGAGGCATCCCGATATGCTTCGGTGCATGGCGCGGAGTACGCGAGCGAAACCAAGAAAGGAGCAGCCACGCGGGACACCATTTACAACCAGATTATCGTGCCCAAGGCAACGGGCCTCGACCTGAGCAAGCTCACGTTGTCGGTCACCTGGGATACCGATAACCGTCAGTTTCACACCAGAACAGTGAATGGTAACCTGACTACTGTGGCAAATACGGTAACCGTCGCCTTAACTTACGTGTGGATTCCGGAACTGTATGTTGGCAGTACCACCCTGAGGAGCACTTCCGTATCCGTCATGTCTTTCTAACCAGGGGCTGAAACCCATGTTGTGCAACTCGAAAGAAAAGCGCGGCAGTGTCATCGTTCTGGTGGCAGTCACCATGGCCGCTGTTTTGGGCGTTCTGGCTATTGCCATGGACGGGGGATTACTACTCGAAAAGAAGCGCACCGTTCAGGCAGTGGCGGATGCCGCTGCCCTCGCTGCTGCAACCGATCTGTGGGAACACTATGCCACCAACAACGGCCTCGATCCAGCCCGCACGGCATACGCAAGCGCCATGTCAACTGCGGCGGCGAATGGGTTTATCGACGACGTCAACTCCGTGGTCACTGTTAACATCGGGCCCGCTTCCGGGAACTTTGCCAACAGGGCCGGCTACGCCGAAGTGATTATCCGGTTCAACCAGGCGCGTGGTTTCAGCAGCATCTTCGGCTCGGGCAGCCTGCCCGTAACGGCCCGGGCCGTGGCCGGCGGCAATCCCGGCAACATCGCCATCCTTATGCTGAATCCCCACGAAACGGTTGCCGCCCAGATTGGAGACAACGTCAACATCGCCAACAACGGGCAAATCTTTATCAACTCAGACGGCACGGTTTATGGGGAATTCGGAAGCAATCACGGCCATAACGCCATTTACGTGGAAAGCACAGGCCACCTCACCAGCGGAGGAATCAATTCCGTCGGTACGCTTGGTATTGAGGCAGGGGGCACGATAACCTACACCGGCGGCGGAGGCCTGACGACGGGCATGTCTCCGGTGGCCGATCCCCTGGCGAGCATTCCCGAGCCGGACCCCACCGGACAGCCGAATTATGGAAGCCCAAAATATACCGTGGCGAGTACGATGCAGCCGGGAATCTACGACAACATTACCATCGCCAAAAATGTGCACGTTACGATGGCGCCCGGTATCTATTACATCCACAACGGCGGCATGCAATTGAGTACCGGGTCGAGCCTCACAGGCGACGGGGTCATGTTCTACGATATGCCCAACGATTACTTCGGTGGCTCTGGAATCCCTGTCGGGGCGAGCATCAATCTCAGCCCGCCGACCTCAGGATTTTACCGGGGAATCAGCGTCTTCGAGCCTCGCGACATGAACAAAGAGGTTCATATCAAGTCCAACGGTGATATTACGATGTCCGGAGCGCTCTATTCCCTAACAGGAGAATTTGATCTTCGGCCCTTGCTGGCCACGACGGTATTCAACTTTGGCGCCTACATCGCCGATCTGGCGGAATGGTCTCCAAACGGGGTAGGAACCATCAACCTGAACCCAACTACGTCGGCGCCGACGAAGCGTCGCCTGCTCGTGGAATGAGGCGCTGAGCTAGCGCGCGATGATCATCTGCGCGGCGCTTCTGAGCGTGATCGTGCTCGGGGGAAGCAACGGCACTCCCGGCGTGAAGCTTCCCTGGACAACGACCTGCACGGTGCTGCCCGGCTTGTTGTTGGATGTCGCCGGCGGTTGGCAGACCCCGCTAACGAACGGCGCCGTACACCAGGTCGTGGTGACGGTGACGGGAATACCGTACATCCAGGTCAGGACATAGTCCTCGATCTCGGCGGCGGTAGCGGGCGTCTGCCCGCTCGAGTTGCCCCGCACCGCCGCCCAGCGCACGCCGGCCTTTGAGGCATTAGCGACGATGTTGCGCTCCCAGATCATGCGACCGAACTCTATCGTACCGAAAAGAAAGACAATGAGGACGGTCGCGGCCATCGCGAACTCGATCATCGTCGAGCCCCTCTCGCCGGCGAGCCGTCTCATTCTCCTCACGATCGGCCCTACTGTGCGCGCATGATGGCGGTGCGGCTCAGGCTCACCGTCCCCGGCAGTCCGGGAAATGCCTTGATCATGTTGAACGTCTTTGAGGCGATCACCTTGACGCGGATGCGGACAGTTCCCGTACACGTGCCAATGGGCGGGCAACTACCCATGACCGTCGGCGTGCCGCTGCCGATCTGGCACTCGCAGGTGCGGCTGGCCGAAGTGTTGATCACGCCGACGTCGGCGGCAGCCGAACGTGCTGCGGCGGTTTCCATACCAGCAAAGTCGCTGCTCTTGGCCAGGCTTTGTGTGCCATAGATGGCGCCGGCACGCGCGGCGTTGGTGAGAGCCATCGCCATGTAGGACACGCGTCCGAAGTCCGCCGTGCCAAGCGCGATGAAACAGAGAAGAATCACCGCCACTGCGACCTCGACGAGCGCGGCGCCGCGTTGGCGACGTCGTCTGTCTCCGCAGCGTCTTAGTTTCAGGCCGAGTCGTGTGACTGACATCGTCCTACTCGCCGAGTCCGGGACGCTTGACCGGTGCGCCACTGGAGAGGCCCGTGAAATTGCTGTTGAGCGTAGCCTTGTTCAGAAACTCGATCGTGCCGCCGATGAGAATCGTGTAATTGCCGGTGCTCGTCGTTGTGGCGCCGTACTTGATGTGGTGATTGGGGAAGTAAAGGGCGCCGTCGAGGAGCATGTTCTCTGGCAGCATATCCGCAATCACCGGGTTGGCCGCGGCAGCGCACGCTACACCCTGCGTCCGATCCTGGATGAACAGCAAGCCCTCGTAGCTACCACTCGTCGGTGCACGGAGGATGAAACGGTCCGGGGGGTCGGTGGAGAGAACCTTGCCACCACAAGCCGGGTAGTCGTGCGCCCCCACGGTCCCTGTCAAATAAAATGTCACCCCCGTCCCGATGACGCAGGAGTGCTTCCAGTTCAGGCCGCCACCCCAGACGATATACACGCCGGGATTGAATGTGATTATGTCGTCCCCGGCGCTGGGAACGCAGTTCCCGGGCGGACTTGGCGAGTTGACCTTCGTCCCGATCCTGATGCCGGCAATGCTTCCGTCTCCGCAGTACACGCCAGGATCCATCGTGTAACTCGTGCCCCCTGTGGCGAGGACGGCCGGACCTGTGCCGCTGATCGCCGTCGTCGCTCCACCTGTAGTTGGAAAACTCACGCCCGTCCACCCGCACGTCCACGACGTCCCGAAAAGGGCCGCCTGATTCATGTCGCCAAATGGATCGGGCGAAGGGGGGACGTTGTAGCTCTGCACTGTAGTGGAGGTGATCGTTCCCGTGCACGAGGTGCAGCTCGACGCAGAGACATCGAGCGCCTTCGCATCGACAGTGTTCCCGCTGCCCACTGTGACATTGCCATTGGAGACGATGGCACAGTTGGGAACGCTGATCGACGTGCCGCTGTTGCCCGTTATGTCGAGCTCGATGGGGAATTTGGTATCTGCCTGGTTGAGCGCGTAGACGCATCCGCTCGACTCGTCGGGCCCAGCCACTGCCCGCGCGTTCAACGTGACACTCGTTCTGCCGATGACCGTCGCGAAGAACGTAGTCATCGGCTTTGAGATAAGAACCTCTACGTACTTGGTGTCGCCGATGTGCAACCCGGTTGTCGGAGGGTGGCGTATCGTCAGGGT
>JBGPLS010000249.1:0-4244 GCA_041486565.1 Gemmatimonadaceae bacterium | reverse complement strand
GTTTCCGAGAAGGGAGTGAAGCCGGCGGAGGGAGAGGACGGTCTCTATCTCGTCCTGCCGGCGCATTGCGGCCTGAGCTTTCGCTTCTCGATTCAATCACGGGCGCCGAATGGACAGCAGTGGACGCCGGAGCAGCTCGGACGGATTCGCGGCAACACAACGGTGGGTCGGATACTCGTGACGAAATGCGTCAAGTGATGTTCAGAACAAAATCAACCGAGAACGACACAGCGACGTGCTGATAGCCTATCAGCGAGCCAGCTGCTAGCAAGAGAAACAAACCGAATCAATCCGAATTGAATGGAGGAGTTCTTCGCTCGCAGCCGGGAGCTGTGCCTCTGGCGGCTCGACCCTGCGTCCCTCTCAGTTGAGTCTAGCTCAAAACCTGGAGCCGGATGGGTGCAACTGACTCAACGGTCGAAAGATTGTTCATTGCGGTGCCGCTCACGGAACCAGCCCGAAACGAAATAGTCTCCGCGCTGCCGGCATTGCCCGGCCGCCTCGTGGCGCCGCAGAACTGGCACTTCACCCTTCGGTTTCTCGGCGATACGGAGCAGGGAATGCGCGACGCTCTCGCGGGCGCCCTTCGCGGAGCTCGGCTGGGAACCAGGTTCAGGATCCGCTTCAGCGGACTCGGCGCATTCCCGCGGCCGAAGCGGGCGCGTATCATCTGGCTCGGCGTTGACGAGGGCGCGCGTCAGTTGATCTCATTGGCAGACATCGTCGAATCCACCGTGCGTCGCGCGGGTTTCCCGGCCGAGCTCCGTCCCTTCAAGCCGCATCTCACTCTCAGCAGAATCGAGCCGTCCCGTTCGGTTGTGGATGTGCTTGCCGCGCAGCAACCGCGGCGAGTCGAGATGCCCGTAACGGAGGTCGTGGTCGTACGAAGCGAGCTCGGTGGCGGGCCTGCGCGGCACGAGGTTGTTCAGAGGTACACACTGGCCAAGTGATGCTCGGCGGGCCCGAGCCAGTCATTGGCATGACGATCCCCGATAGCGTCTATTTTGTCAAATTCGCCCCCCGATCCATCAAGCGAGCCCACGCGGAGCTCACCACCTGCTTCCTCTTCTTTCGTTCGCAGCCTTCCTGAGCGCAACGCTGCTGTTTCTGCTGCAGCCGATGTTCGGAAAGATGATCCTTCCGGTATTCGGCGGAGCGCCGGCGGTATGGATCACATCGCTCGTCTTCTTTCAGCTGATGCTGCTCGCCGGCTACCTGTACGTCCACGTAACGCTGAAATGGCTGGGGCCGAGGAGGCAGGCGGTAACGCACGCGGCGTTGTTGCTGCTTCCACTTGCGGTCCTTCCGATTCGGGTGATGACGGGTTGGGGGCTCACATCTCCATTCCGGCCGATCACGTCGGTGTTTCTGATCCTTCTCTCGTCGGTCGGGCTGCCATTCTTCGTCGTCTCCACGACCGCGCCGCTCCTCCAGCGATGGTTTGGCGCGACCGGGCATCAGCGGGCGCACGATCCATTCTTCCTCTACGCAGCCAGCAATCTCGGCAGCCTGGGAGCGCTGCTCGCCTATCCTGTCGTCGTCGAGCCGCTGCTCCGCCTCGACACGCAGAGCAGGGGCTGGGCAGTCGCGTACGGATTGCTCGTCGTCCTCACTCTCGGGTCGGCGGTGGCTGTGATGAAGTCGGTGCGGGCGGCCGAACCGTTGAGCGAGCGTCGCGACGAGGTGCCTTCGATTCCGTGGCGGACACGTCTTCGATGGATCGCGCTTGCCGCGGTGCCGTCGAGCCTGATGCTGAGCGTCACCACGCACATCACGACCGACATCGCGGCGGTGCCGCTCCTCTGGGTGATTCCCCTGGGCCTCTATCTCGGGACGTTCGTGCTGGCGTTCGCGCCGCGGACGATGTTTCTGGGACGCGTCGCAGCCCGCATGCTTCCGTTTTTCGTCGTGCTTCCATTCATCGCGATCGTCAGCGGATTGCGCGAGCCACTCGGCTTCGTCCTGTTCCACCTCGCGGCGCTTTTTCTCGCGGCGATGGTTTGTCACGGCGAGCTGGCGGCGAGCCGGCCTGGCGTTCGTCATCTGACCGAGTTCTACGTGTGGCTATCCATCGGCGGAGCGGTGGGTGGAATCTTCAACGTCCTCGTCGCGCCCTTCGTGTTCCGGACGGAGGCCGAGTATCCGCTCGGGCTCGTGCTCGCGTGCCTGCTGAGGCCGGCAATCGCGCCATCGTCGAGCGATGGGCGTCCGCTGTGGCGGCGCGACATCCCCTTTGCCGTCGTAGTGGGCATCCTGGTGCTCGCGCTGGAACTGGGCATGCAGCTGGCGCGCATACCGGCGGGTACGACGCCCTTTGCCGTCTTCGTGTTCGCTACGCCCCTGGCCATCGCTCTCATGCTTCGCAAGAGACCGATCCAGTTCGGCCTGGCCCTCGGCGCAATTGCGCTCGTAGCCTGGCTCTATCCCGACTGGAGCCAGTCGGTGGTGGCGAAGGAGCGCAGCTTCTATGGCGTGCACAGCATCGCCAATCGCATGTCGTACCGGGTGCTCCTCCACGGCACGACGAACCATGGCGCGCAGTCGCTGCGGCCGCCACGACGCTGCGTTCCGCTGACCTACTACTATCCCACGGGGCCGCTTGGCCAGCTCTTCTCGACCTTCATGGGTGATTACGCCAAATCGAACATCGGGATCGTCGGTCTTGGCACGGGCTCGACCGCAGGCTACGCGCAGCCGCAACAGCGCTGGACCTTCTACGAGATAGATCCGGCGATCGAGCGCATCGCGCGCAATCCGAGGTATTTCACCTTCCTGCGCGATTGCGCGCCGCAGGCACGGGTGGTGCTGGGCGACGCCCGCATCTCGCTCGCGCGTGAGCCCGACGGTGTGCACGACGTGATCGTGTTCGACGCATTCAGCTCGGATGCGATTCCGGTGCACCTTCTCACACGGGAAGCGATGGGTCTTTACCTTCGCAAGCTGGCGCCGCGCGGGGTGATGGCGTTTCACATCTCCAACCGCTACGTCAATCTCCGGCGAGTGCTCGCGCGTCTGGCGCGGGACGGGAATCTCGTCGCGTATGTCAGGACAGATCAGGACGTCACGCCGCTCGAAGCGTACGAGGGGAAGCTGGCGTCGATCTGGGTGGTGGTGGCGCGCTCGGCGGCGGATTTTGGACCGCTGACGGGCGACTCGAGGTGGCTGAAGCTGCCGGCTGATTTGGGGGGGAGGTCGTGGACTGACAGTTACTCGAACGTCCTCGAAACGCTCAGGCTGCCGGGGTGGTGAGTCATATGTTTTTGAATTGTTTTTTTTGTAGACTCGCCGCTCGCGCGGGTGTATCATAATACTCCTGTTTATTACAACCCGTGACTTGATTGAGGTAGCAAGGCAGTGAGAGCGAACGCTCTGCGCGACGAGAAGGGCTCCGTACTGATGATGATTGCCATTGCACTCCCGGTGCTGCTTGGCGTCACGGCGCTTGCCATCGACATGGGATATTTCTTCGACTACAAGCAGCGAATGGGTGCCGCTGCTGACGCGGCTGCGGTAGCCGGCGCATTCGAAGTCAAGCGGGACCCGGGCATCTCCGACGAAAATCTCCGAACCTACGTCAAGGACGACGCGAAGCGAAACGGCTTCGACGTCGACGCTGATGGCACTATCACCCTGACGATACGCCACCCTCCGACAACCGGGTTGCACATCGGCGACACCAAGTACGTAGAGGTTCTTATCTCAAAGCCGATGACTACGTTCTTCGCGACGGTCATCGGCAGAACGAGTGTCACGTTGAACGCGCGGGCCGTGGCTGGGCCCGACGAGTCGAGCGGATGCGTCTACGCGCTCAACCAGGCAGATACCAAATTCCCTATCGAGCTCGACATAACGGGCAGCAGCGGCACGTCGATCAGCGTTCCCAACTGTGCCATCGTTTCCAATGGCAATGTCACGGTGGGCAGCGGGAACACTGTCGATGCGAAGGCGCTCGATGTCTCTGCGTCGAGCTGCACCTCGTGCACGGGAACGATCACCTCCACTACAGTGCAGAGCTACAACGTCCCCCCTTCGCCCGATCCATTCGGCGACATGAATCAGGCGGCCCTTTTCGGGACGTCGTGGACGTGCGGGTGGACGGGCGTGAGTTTTCCAACTGCAGGTGGAGAGTCGACGGCATTCGGCGTCACGGGAGAGGGACTTCTCAGCTCAGGTGGAACCAGCTACTCAGTAAACCCCGGCGTGTACTGTGGAGACGGGAGCAATGTCGCCATCAATATCGGGAC
>JBGPLS010000248.1:0-4274 GCA_041486565.1 Gemmatimonadaceae bacterium | reverse complement strand
TGCTGACCGGTTTCGGCACGAAGTCATTCGTCTCCGGCGCCGACGTGAACTTCCTGTCGCGCATCGAAAGTCCGGCGGATGGTACGATGACATCGGAGCGCTCGAAGCGCGCCGGGAATCTGATCGAACGTTTGGGAAAACCCGTGGTTTGCGCACTCAACGGTGCGGCGTTCGGTGGCGGCAACGAGCTTGCCATGTGTTGCACCGCGCGCATCGCGCGCAAGGGCCTGGCGCCGGTGGTTGCACAACCGGAAGTGAACCTCGGCATCATCCCCGGCGCGGGCGCGACGCAGCGCCTCCCGCGTCTGGTGGGAATCGAAAAGGCCGCGGAGATGCTGCGTATGGGGAGCGGTCTCTCAGGACCGGATGCCGTTGCTTGCGGCTTGATTCGCGAAGAGGTTGACGGCGACGTCGTGGACCGGGCGATCGAACTGGCGCGCGCGGCGGCGCGCGGCGACGTCACGCTCCCGGTGATCGATCCAGGTCCGATGGCGACGCCCGCGGAGCTTCCCCCGGTCGAGCTTGGCCACAGGAGCCGCGCCATCGACGCACTGATGTGCCGCGCGCTGCTCGAAGGATGCAGCAAGCCCCTCGGTGATGGCCTGCACTTCGAATCGGAGATGTTCGGGCAGTGCTGTGCGACCGAGGACATGCGAATCGGCGTGGGGAACTTCCTCGCCAACGGCCCCCGCTCGAAGGCGGAGTTCGTGCATCGGTGAGCTGATCGCTGCGCACTCGTGCCCAACGCCCGGATTCTTGACAGCGTGCCGCAGCGAAGATAAAGTCTTACGCCAAAGAGTCGACCGGCGGTGTCCCGATGGCCAGAGTACTTAGGTTCAGCGCGGGCGCTTTAGCGCTCGGCGCGCTCCTGTTCGGAGGCAGTGCCATTGCGGCCTGCGGCGGCGGGAGCGACGGCGCCACGGGACCCTCGATCAAGTGCACCGATGCCTCCTTCAGCTTTCCGGGGAGTCAGCAGTGGCCCCAAATCCAGTTCGTACTCGGCCCCTGCCCCAACAACAGCTACGACGCTTCATACACCGGGGCCACCTACGATCAGTTCAGCCGTGTCACGTCGTACGATTACACGTATGGCTGCTCGAACGGAGCGCAGCGCCAGGCCGGACGCGTTTCCAACATCCAGTACAACAACCTGGGCCAGGCGCTTTCGTGGGATTACTCGCTCAATGGCAGTTCGTGCGGCCACGTTGTGAGGTCGCAATAGGGTACCTTCGCATGGCTGGAGGGATCGGGAGCGCGGACGGAGTGCGGCGATGGCGCCTCCAGCCAGGTTAGCCCTTGATCATTTTCGACGCCTCGTCCCAGGTCACTGTGCTCCTGCGGAAATAAGACTCGTTCGCCATGTGACACGCGAGCGCGGCATTGTGCCCAAAGACTGCGTCCTCAACCACAGGTGTCCTGGTGCGCACGGCGTCGAAGAAAGTCTTGAGGTGTGGCCTGACGTCATCGTAGTCACCTCCGCGGAATGAAACAGTTTCCGCCATCGGCAGCTCGCTCAGCTTCCGATCGTTTTCCTCGTGCCATCGCCTGACGTATTCCTGCCGCATCGCTCCCGGAAAGCTGCCGGTATAGTAGCTCGGCGCGGTGTCCAGTCCATTTTGTGGCGTGAAGGTCATCCCGAATTCGTTGACCTCCAGGATACCTTTCGACCCCTGGAACCGGTACGTCTCGGGCATGTCTGTGCCGAGATTCAGGCGCATGTAGACGGGGAGATCACTGTAGTAGTAGACGACCGCGTGGACATCGGGCATGTTGCGGCCGTCCTTCCAGCGGCGGATTCCCCCGACTGCCGCGGCTTGCTTGGGCGGCTCGTTGATTCCCAACATGAACATCATGCCGCTGATCAGGTGCACGAGCAGATCACCAGCCACGCCGGTGCCGTATTCCTTCCAGCAACGCCAGCGTGCAAACACGTTGGGATCGAACGATCGTTTGGGGGCCGTTCCCAGCCAGGTATCCCAGTCCAGATTCTGGGGAGAAAGGTCAAATGGCGGCGGATACTGCCACGCGCCGGTGGGATCGTTTCGTCCCATCCAGCCTTCCACGAGCATCAGCTCACCAAGCATCCCATCTGAGATCGTCTGCTTTGCCTTTGCGCAGATCTGGGAGCTGACGCGCTGCGATCCAATCTGCACGATGCGACCGGTCCTCTTCGCCGCTTCCACCATTGCGACGCCGTCGGCGGCGCTGTGCGACATCGGCTTCTCGCAATAGATGTCTTTCCCCGCGCTCACCGCGTCCACGACAATCTGCTTGTGCCAGTGATCGGGAACCGCCGCGACGATGCAGTCAATGCTCTTGTTGTCGAGAAGTTCCTGGTACCGCCTGGTGACAGGCAGGTCCGGTCTCACGATCTCCCTGGCCAGAGTGTGTCGCCCGTCGTAGAGATCACAGGCGGCGGCGCATTCGACGTCAGGCAGCTGAATGGATGTCGCCAGCAAGCCACTACCCTGCATACCAACTCCGATCATCCCGAAGCGCACACGGTCACTTGCCGGCGCTTTCGGAGAGCTCACCTGTGATGTGACATTCGGGAAAACCGGTTTTCCGGCGAGCGATACACCCGCGGCAACGGCGCTGACACTGACAAAATCACGGCGCGAAAGGTTTCTCTTCTTCACGGCGTCTCCCATTAGCTGACGGTTTCACGATCAGAAGCGGACAGGCCAGCCGTATTATGGTCAAATCTGGTCCGGATGCGATAGAACGACTCGGAGCTGTGGGCGTATATTCCTCGTCAAACAACTGTCATTGGGGATTAACGTCTTGGCGTATAACTTCATTCTGGTGGACATCGAGTCCGGCGTGATGCGGATCACGCTCAACCGTCCCGACGTCCTCAACAGCTTCAACGCCGCGATGGCACGCGAGCTCCGGACGGCCCTCGATGACGCTCGGGCCGACAAGTCCGTCCGTGCCGTTCTCCTGACGGGGGCTGGGCGCGCATTCTCCGCAGGCCAGGATCTCTCCGAGGTGCCGGCATCCACCGCAGGTGGCGCACTCGACCTCGGCACCACCGTTCGCGGAACATACAATCCGGTTATCCGCACGATTCGCAAGCTGGAGCTGCCCGTGGTCTGCGCCGTCAACGGTGTCGCCGCCGGCGCCGGTGCCAACCTCGCGATCGCGTGCGACATCGTCCTCGCCTCGGAGAATGCGTCGTTCATTCAGTCGTTCGCGAAGGTCGGACTCGTCCCCGACAGCGGCGGGACCTTCCTCCTTCCCCGGCTCGTCGGTCTGGCGCGCGCGACGGCGCTGATGATGACCGGAGAGAAGATCACGGCCCAGCGTGCCTGGGAGATCGGAATGGTCTACCGCGTCTGCCCGCCTGACACCCTCCAGCAGGAAGCGATGGCTCTCGCAACCGAGCTCGCGGCGATGCCGACTCGGGGGCTCGGACTCACGAAGCGCGGACTGAACGCTTCGCTCACCAACGATCTCGACGCCCAGCTCGACCTCGAGGCCGACCTTCAGCGCGAAGCAGGGCGGACGCACGATTTCGTCGAGGGCGTCAATGCTTTCCTCGAGAAGCGGAAGCCCAGCTTCACCGGCGAGTAGGTGACGCCGCTCAGCCGCGATTCAAGGGTTGGCGTTGTCGGCGCCGGCGCGATGGGCACGGGCATCGCACAGGTCGCCGCCGCTGCGGGCCACCAGGTGCTGCTGTACGACACCAGTCCCGCCGCGCTCGATCGAGCAATAACCAGCATCGAAAAGAGCTTGGCGCGCTCGATGGAGAAGGGACGCCTCACCGCAGGCCAGGCAAACGACATTCGGGATCGAGTCACTCTCGCGGGCGTCGATACGGCGGATTTCACCAAGCTTGATGAGTTCCGCGGCTGCACGATCGTGATCGAAGCCGTGCTCGAGGAGCTCGATGTGAAGCGCGACATCTTCTCCCGGCTCGAGAAAGCGGTCGGTGACGATGCTGTCCTCGGAACGAACACGTCATCGCTCTCGGTCACCGCCATCGCGCGCGGCTGCAAGCATCCGGAGCGGGTGATCGGCATCCACTTCTTCAACCCGCCGACAATTCTGCCCCTCGTCGAGATCGTGCCCGGCCTCGTCACGGCTGAGCCGGTTACTCAGGCTGTGTCCAAGCTGATTCGAAACTGGGGCAAGACGACCGTGATCGCGTCCGATACGCCCGGCTTCATCGTCAACCGCGTCGCCCGCCCATTTTACGGTGAGGCGCTCCGCATCTACGAGGAAGGAATCGCCGATTTCGCCACGATAGACTGGGCGATGCGCGAGCTCGG
>JBGPLS010000247.1:0-4276 GCA_041486565.1 Gemmatimonadaceae bacterium | reverse complement strand
GCCGTGGAACCAGCGCACCGGCCGCAGGCAGACGTAGAGGTCGAGCATCTGGCGCAGCGCCACGTTCAGCGAGCGGATGCCGCCGCCGATCGGCGTCGTCAGCGGGCCCTTGATGCCGACCAGGTAGTCGCGGAAGGCGTCGACCGTCTCGTCGGGGAGCCAGGTCTGGAAGTTGTCGTACGCCTTCTGGCCGGCGAAGACCTCCATCCAGGCGATCTTGCGCTCACCGCCGTACGCCTCGGCAACCGCCGCATCGAAGACCCGAACCGACGCGCGCCAGATGTCCGGGCCGGTGCCGTCACCCTCGATAAAAGGAATGATCGGCTGATTGGGAACGGAGAGCTTGCCGCCGCTGTACGATATCGGCTCGCCTTGCCGTGGCACGGTCGAGAGTTTGTAATCGGGCATGCAATGGATTGGAGAGGTTTGAGGAGGGCCTATGAAATTAGACGCCGCCAAACACCCCAGCAAGCGAGGGGCTGCACGATGGTGCGTTGGGCGGCGGCCACGATTGATTTCCGCGGAGTTACACACCACCGCCAGCCAGTTCGTGGCGACTGGTGTGCTCGAACCCGGCGCCCCATCCAGACTACGCTTCAGCGCGAATCGGAGAAGGCGTAGGCACCTTTTCGGGAATCTCCAAAGCTGCCGCAATTCCAGGCTCACCCGCGGGCCGCGGCGCCGGCTGTCGCACCGGCGCCCGCGTCGGGGCTGCGCCGGGGCCTTTCCCCTTGCCCGTCAGTCTGCGGAGCGCGCGAGGGACGCGTGACCTGACGATCGTCACCGCGTCATCGAGCAGCGTCGACATCACCGGCACGACAAGCAGCGTCAGCATTGTCGAAGTGATGAGTCCGCCTATGACCGCCCTCGCCATCGGTGCGCGCTGTTCCGATCCCGCGCCCAGCGCGAGGGCGAGCGGCATCATGCCGAAGATCATGGCTGTCGTCGTCATGATGATCGGACGGAGCCTGATGCGGCCGGCGATGAGCAGCGCTTCGTTTCGCGAATGCCCCTTCGCCCGCTGCTGATTCGCGAAATCGATCAGCAGAATCCCGTTCTTGGTGACGAGCCCCATCAGCATGATGATCCCGATCATCGTCATGACGTTGATGTTGCCGTGGGTCACCAGGAGCGCCAGCGCGACTCCAATGAAGCTGAGCGGCAAGGCAAGCATGATCGCCATCGGCTGGAAGAACGATCCGAAAAGCGACGCAAGGATCAGGTATATGAAGACGACGGCGAGCCCGAGCGCGGCGAGAACGTATCCCTTGGTCTCGTCGAGATTCTGCACGTCGCCGGTGAACACCGCGTGGTAGCCGATCGGCAGTCCAAGCGAATCGATCCCTGAGCGCACCGCATCAGCGACGGAACCCATCGCAAACCCGGGCATCACGCCAGCCGAGATCGACACCTGCCGCTCGAGATTGCGCCGGTCGATCTGCTGGGGGGCGAGACTCGTCTTCACATCGGCGACCTGTGACAGCGGGATCATCGGAGCCTGGCCCGTAGTCGGATCAACCGTGCTCGACGGAATCGCGATGTTCGCGACGTCGGCGGCGGTTGCGCGAAGCGAGTCAGGATACACCACTACAACGTCGTGCGAGAAGCCCTGCGGATCCTCCCAGCGAGTGGCGCGCTGTCCGGCGAACAGCGGCTGCAGCGTGCCGCCGATCGCATCTATCCCTAGCCCCGCGGCCCACGCCTGCTGCCGGTCGACGTTCACGTCGAGCTGTGGAATCTGTCCCTCATCACTCGAGTTCGGCTCGGCTGCACCCGGCGTCTCGCGGATGAGCGAGAATACCTGAGCGGCCGCAACCTTGAGACGCGTCTCCTCGGGGCCCTGCACGTTGACGATGATCGGCTGCCTGAATCCACCGAAGATGGACGGCGTCCCTGTGATGACCGGCCGCACGCCGGCCATCGTCGACAGCTTTCCACGAAGCGCGGTCTGGATATCGTCCTGCGACCGCTTGCGATTCTTCTTGTCGACCAGGCGCACGTAGATGCCGCCCGTATTCGGCGACCCGCGAAAGCCGCCACCGATCGTCGTGTACGTGAACTCCACCTCGGGCAGCGTCCTCAGGAATGAGCTCACTTCCTGCGATTTCGCGACCGTATAGCTGAGACTCGATCCGGGCGGAGTCCTGATCTGAACGTTGAACTCGCCTCCGTCCACATCGGGCAGCCAGGTGAATCCGAGGTGCGGGTAGATGAGGCCGGCAATCACGATCGACGTCGCGGCCGCTCCCATTACGATCGCGCGGTGCGTCAGCGCCCACCCGAGGAGCGTCGGATACTTGTTTGCGGTGCGCTCGAACCAGCCGTCGAATGCCAGTCCAACTCTGCGAATCGGATTTCTCGCTCTCTCCGCCCCACCGCTGTGCGCCCTCTCGCCGGCAGGGTCGGGCCAGACGCTGGAAAGCATCGGGTCGAGCGTGAACGACACGAACAGCGAGACCAGCACCGCAAAAGTGACTGTCACGCCGAACTGGAAGAAGATCTTTCCGATCATTCCTCCCATGAACGCGACCGGGACGAACACCGCCACCACCGCCAGCGACGTCGACACTACGGCGAGACCGATCTCGTCGGTTCCCTCAATCGCCGCGCGGACGTGATCCTTACCCATGTGCACGTGCCGCACGATGTTCTCGCGGACGACGATTGCATCGTCGATCAGAAGTCCAATCGCCAGCGACAGCGCCAGCAGCGTCATCGTGTTCACGGTGAAATCGAACACCCACATGATGAAAAACGCCGAGATGATGCTCACCGGCAGCGTCAGTCCGGTGATGATCGTCGAGCGCCATGAGTTCAGAAACAGGTAGATGATCGCAATCGTCAGGACGGCGCCGAGGATGATGTTGAGCTTCACGTCGGCCAGCGAGTCGCGGATGCGGCGCGAGTCGTCGCGGATCACGCGCAGCTGAACGTCGCCTGGAAGCTGCCGCTGCAGCTCGGCGGCGGCGGCTCGAACCGAATCGGCGACGGCAACCGTGTTCGACCCCGAAATCTTGAGAACGTCCATCGCCAGAGCCGGCGTCTTGTCGAGGAGAGCGGCGGTCCGCTTGTCAGCGGAACCGTCGACGACCTTGGCGACGTCGCCGAGACGGATGGGAACTCCGCCACGGATGGCGACCGCAATATTGGCGAACGCCGAAGGATTTACTACGCGACCCGTCACGCGGATGAGCTGTTCTGTCGGCCCCTGCGTCACTCGTCCGGCGGGGACTTCCTGGTTCTCGCGGCTCAGCGCGGCGATCACCTGCGGCGGACCGATTCCGTATGACCGCATCGCGGCCGGATCGAGCTCGATCCTGATCTGGCGCGTCTCGCCACCGGAGACGTTGATTCCGCCGACTCCGGGAATCGCCTGCAGCCTCGGCGAGATTACTTCGTCGGCGAGGCTGGTAAGCTCGCGCATCGGGCGGTCGCTGCTCTGCAGCGCGACCGAGATGATCGGCCGGTCGTTGGGATCGAAGTGATTGATGACCGGCTCCTCGATCTCCGGGGGTAGCGTCCGCCGGATGCGCGCGACCTTGGCCTGCACGTCCTGCTGCGCGGCGAGGACGTCCACGTCGAGATTGAACGTCAGGCGAACGAGCGACACCCCGTTGAGCGAAGTCGATCCGATCTCCTTGAGTCCCTGCACCGTGTTCAGCGCTTCCTCGATGGGCCGCGAGACGTCGCGCTCCATGACTTCGGGCGAAGCACCGGGATACGTCGTCTGGGCGATGACGATCGGATAGGTGATGTCAGGATACTCGTCGATCGCCAGCCGGTTATAGGAGACGATTCCGAGAACGACAAGCGCCGCCATCATCATGGTGGCGAACACCGGGCGCTTGATCGAGATGTTGGAGAGAAACATCGCTGCTCCTGGCTACGGACGGCCGCCAGGCGCGCCGGCTGCAGGTACCGCCCCGCGGCTACCAGCGCCCCGAGCGCCGGCGCCGATGATCTGAACCTTCATTCCCTTCCCGAGGCTGCCGACGTTGCCCGACACAAGGCTGTCGCCGTCCGCGACTCCTGATACAGCTTCGGCAATTCCGGCGCGGTCGTCAATGACGCCGAGCTGCACGGTTGCGGTGTCGACGCTCCCTTTTACGATCTTATAGACGAGCTGCGTGCCACTGGAGGACTGGTGCAGCGCAGACACTGGAACAACGAGCGCATTGCTGATTGTCCGCGTGAGGACGGTCCCGGTCGCGAACGTGCCACCCTTGAGTGCGCCCGTCGGATTGGGCACCTGCACGTAGACTGTCACCGAGCGGGT
>JBGPLS010000246.1:0-4297 GCA_041486565.1 Gemmatimonadaceae bacterium | reverse complement strand
GACTCTCTCCTAACCCTTGACCGCGCCGGCGGTCAGGCCCTGCACGATCCGCCGCTGGAAGACCAACACCATCACTGCCACCGGCGCGGTGGCGATGACGGCAGCGGCGAGAATCTCGCCCCATGGCACCTGGTACTGGCCGCGGAACAACGCAATCGCCACCGGTACCGTCTGCCGTTCAGGGCCGAGGGTAAACGACAGCGCGAACAAAAACTCGTTCCAGCAATAGATGAAGGTGAGGATGCCTGTCGTCGCGAGACTCGGCACCGCCAGCGGCAACAATATCTTCGTGAAGCTCTGCCGGCGCGACGCGCCGTCAACATGGGCAGCCTCCTCGAGGTCCCTGGGGATCTGGCGTATCGAACCGGTAAGCACCCAGACCGTGAGCGGCATCGCAAAGGTCATGTACGGCATTATGAGGCCTGGATAGGTATCGATGAGTCGCAGTGAGCGGAGCAGCAGGTAGAGCGGACTGACGATCGAAATCTGCGGAAACATCGTCACCGCGAGAATGAACGCCATGATTGCCGCCTTCCCCTTGAACTCGAGACGCGCAAGTGCGTAGGCGGCGAGCGTCCCCGCAACGAGGCAGAAGACCGTGGTCGTTCCCGCCACGATCAGCGAATTGCGGATCGGCGTCAGGAAAT
This sequence comes from Gemmatimonadaceae bacterium, assembly GCA_041486565.1. Taxonomy (GTDB): domain Bacteria; phylum Gemmatimonadota; class Gemmatimonadetes; order Gemmatimonadales; family Gemmatimonadaceae; genus UBA4720. The sequence continues at coordinate 3,650 of JBGPLS010000246.1, read as the reverse complement.
CCCGATCGTCGAACAGCGCGCGGTAGTGATCGAAGATGATCTCCTTCGGCCAGAGCGACGGGTCGCGGAAAAGCGCGGACTCGGGCGTGAGCGACGCGACGATCGCCCAGTAGAACGGGAAGAGCGTGAACATCATCAGTGCCACGAGTGCTGCACCGAACGCCCAACGCTGCCAGCGGAAAGTCATTGTTCCTCTCCGCCGAGTCGGACTCCGAGTCCCTTCACGTACACAAGAGCGAGGCCGAAGGTGATCGCGAAGATCACCACCGAAAGGGCCGAGCCGTAGCCGAACCTGAGGTTTTGCAGCAGCGCGTTGAACGTGTAGAGAGCGACCGGCTCGGTCGATGTTCCCGGACCTCCGCCCGTGAGCACGTAGATGAGATCGAACACCCGAAACCCGTCGAGCGTCCGGAAGATGAGTGTTACGAGTATTGCCGGCTTGAGAAGTGGAAGAGTGATGTGACGGAGCTGCCACCACGCATTCGCGCCGTCCACCGCCGCCGCCTCATAGAGCGTCAGATCGATGTTCTGGAGGCCGGCGAGGAGGAGCAGCGCAACGAACGGCGTCGTCTTCCAGACGTCGGCGAGAATCACCGGCACCCATGCGGTTGCCGTCTGGATGAACCAGACGATCGGCTGGTCCAGAATTCCCACGTCAACCAGCAGCGCGTTTGCGATGCCGCCTTGCGACTCGAAAATGAATCGCCACAGGAGTGCGGCGACGACGGTCGGAATCGCCCACGGCACCAGCACTGCCGCCCGCACGAACCCTCGGCCCCGAAATGCACGGTTTATCGCGAGGGCGAGAAAAAGCCCGATGAGTAGCTCGAGCGCGATCGACACTGCTGTGAAAAAGGCAGTGTGTCCGAGGGCCGCCCAGAACCGGGGATCGTGCGCTATCTCCAGGTAGTTGTCGAATCCGATGAATGGCTGTCCGAGCCAGGGCATTCTGAGCTCGTGCATGTGCAGCGATTCCCAGAGGGTCCAGCCGAGCGGGAAGATCGCGATCAGCGCGATGACTCCGAGCGCCGGCGACAGAAGCAACCAGCCGAGCCGCGCCTCGGATTTCATTGCGTGGGCTCCGGCAACAACTTTCGCATTCCCGTGCGCTCCATCAGCGCATCGATGCGCGCGGCTGCGGAGTTGAGCGCTTCCTGCGGCGTCGCCTGCCTCACCAGCGCCCGGTGCAGCTCGATCTGGAGAATCTCCGACAGCTCGGTGTAGATCGGCGTCACCGGCCGCGGCGTTGCGCTTTCGATCGCGCGCCGCGCCTGAGCGAGGGGAATGGCGAGCGACGCGGCAAGTCGCGCATCATCGTACAAGGCGGGGCGAGTGGGATACTGGCCCACCGCCCGCGCGCGCTGGAGCATCTGCTCGGGGGCTGTGAGATAGGCGATCAGCCGATACGCTGCCTCCGGAGATTCGCTGTACGCGTTGATCGCCAGCTGCGCGCCGCCGAGTGCGGCCGTGGAACGGCCAGTACCTGTGCCCGAGCCCGGCATCGGCGAGACCGTGTACTTGCCGGCGACGCGCGAGTCCGCTTTGTTGCTCATCGGCTCATATGCGTAGGGCCAGTTGCGCATAAAGACGGCGTTTCCGTTCTGAAAGGCATAGCGCACCTCCTCCTCATGCCAGGTGAGCACGTCGAGTGGCGCGACACGAGAGCCGTACAGCTCGTCGCGCATGAATTCGAGAGCGCGCACTGCTTCGGGTTGGTTTACGACGACCTTCCCGTGCGCATCAAGGATGTGGCCTCCGAACGCGCCGAGATATTCGATGAACGTCGTAATGAGCCCTTCATAGCGGGCACCCTGCCAGACGATTCCATACGGGGGGCCCCCGGGACGGGACATTGCGGCGCGAGCCTGTGCCACCATTTCCGTGAGTGTCTTCGGCTCGTCGGGGGCGAGGTCGGTGCGCCGGTAGAGAAGACCCACATCGGCGAACCACGGCAGAGCGTAAAGTCTCTTCGCCCAGCTGTTGGCCTCGATTGTCGCCGGAAAGAAGTCGCCGGTCGCCGGCGCGAAGCGGTCGAGCGGAAGGACCCACCCCGCAGCCGCGAACTCAGGCGTCCATACGACGTCGAGCTGGAGGATGTCGGGGTTCCCGACGCGCGCGTTGAGCCACTGCACGTACAGCTGGTGCCGCTGGGATGCGTCGTCGGGTGTGCGCTGCAGTTCGACGCGAATGTCGGGATGGAGCCGCATGAATTGTTTGAGCTGCCGAGCGACCAGCGTACCCTCGGCACCGAGCGCGCTTCCCGAGAACGTGAGGACCGTGCCGCGGCTGTCGGCTTTGCCCGCGCACGCGGCCGAGACGAGCGCCGCCACCGCAACGACGAACACCAGGGGACGCAACCCAGCTCTCATTCGACATCCTTCCGACCGGCCGCCGCAAAGATCTCGAATTGAATAGTCTTGCCTCCCGAGGGTTTCCATAGACCGCTGGCGTGCGTATAATCTGCCCTGCGCGGGTACGCACCCGCGAGGCCTGGCCTGACGCCAACCACCCAAGCGGAGAAACCGCCTCGTGACCCATCTCACGACGATCGACTACCTGCTGATGCTGGTGTACTTCGCGGTCATCCTCACAGTCGGCTTCACTCTGAGGCGGTCAAACAAGACGAGCACCGACTTTTTCCTCTCGGGACGCTCGATACCTTCGTGGATCTGCGGATTGGCGTTCATTTCCGCCAACCTGGGGGCGCAGGAAGTCATCGGCATGGGGGCTTCGGGCGCGAAATACGGAATTGCCACCAGCCACTTCTACTGGATCGGCGCGATCCCGGCAATGGTCTTCGTCGGCCTCTTCATGATGCCGTTCTACTACGGCTCTCGCGCCCGGTCCGTCCCCGAATACCTCAAGCTGCGCTTCGACGAGAAGACACGCAGTGTCAACGCGATCTCGTTCGCCGTGATGACGGTGATGTCCTCCGGGATCTCGATGTACGCGATGGGCAAGCTGTTCAACCTGCTGCTTGGCTGGAGCTTCGACGTCAGCATCCTGGTCGCGGCCGTGATCGTGCTCGCCTACATATTCCTCGGCGGTCTCACCAGCGCGATTTACAACGAGGTGATTCAGTTCTTCCTCATTGTGTTCGGTTTCGCCCCGCTGGTATTTCTCGGTCTGCGGGCAGCGGGTGGATGGACTGGTCTGCAAGCAAGGCTTGCCGATGTCGCCGTCCAACGCGGCTTCGAGCCGGGGGCCTACACACACGCCTGGCAGTACATGGGAGATGCGTCCCGCAATCCCATCGGCGTCGAGTGGTTCGGTCTGGTGATGGGACTCGGCTTCGTGCTCTCGTTCGGCTACTGGTGCACGGACTTCCTCGTCGTACAGCGAGCGATGGCTTCCGAGTCGATGGCGGCGGCACGGCGTACTCCACTCATTGCCTCGATTCCGAAAGTGCTCTTCCCGTTTCTTGTCATTCTGCCGGGAATGATCGCGCTCAGCATCGATACGCACGCCCCTGGCACAGGACAGCTGGCCGGGATGATCGCGGGCGGGCAGGGAATAATCCCGCCGAAGATCGACCCGGGGACGGGCGCTGCGCTGCTCGATCAGACGGGGCGAGTGGTGCTCGACTACGATCTCTCCGTTCCAATGATGCTCATACGCTTCTTCCCCGCTGGAATGCTCGGCCTGGGACT
>JBGPLS010000245.1:0-4302 GCA_041486565.1 Gemmatimonadaceae bacterium | reverse complement strand
CGTACCATACTGTCTCCTTGCCAAAGAAAAAAGGAAGCGTGGCGCCGGGGGGGGTGGCCCGCGCGGCGCCACTTATTGGCAGCACCCGGGCCATATCGTCCCTGCGAGCTCAACTGTCTGACGATCAATCGTTTGGGCACGTTTCGCCAGAAACCGCTGATGCGCCCGATCACCTCGCAAAATGCCAGCTGTCGTGCAATCCGCGACTTATTTGCAGCGCCTGGCAGGCGCGCCGTTTTTGGGACGAGAGTATTATTTTCGCACGGCAGACCGGACCATTTCCATTAGTTCGTCTGCAAAAGCAGAGAGTTGCGCGATGTAATCACGTCAATCGAGGAAATGATGCAGATAGGAGTACCGCGTGAGATCGTCAGCGGGGAAACACGGGTCGCCTTGACTCCGGACGTTGTTCCCCAACTCATAAAGGCCGGGCACAAAGTGCTCGTCGAGCGCGGCGCCGGCGACCGAGCCGGGTTTCAGGACGAATCGTACCGCGCGGCGGGCGCACAGCTCATCGACGATCCGGCGACGCTCTACGCCGCGTCGGACATGGTACTCAAGATACAGCGACCGACGACAAGCGAATCGGGGGGGCGTGACGAGATCGGCCTGATGAATCCGGGAAGCCTGCTGATCGGGCTTCTTCAGCCCGGAGGCGATCCCGAACTCTTCCGGCGACTGGCCGAACGCAGGATCACCGCACTCAGCATGGAGCTCGTTCCGCGCACCACGCGCGCGCAGATGATGGACGCTCTCTCGTCGCAGAGTACCGTCGCCGGATACAAGGCTGTCCTCATTGCCGCGAACGCCCTGCAAAAATTCTTTCCGATGCTGATGACGGCAGCGGGAACAGTCAGACCGGCGAAGGTCCTCGTCATCGGCGCCGGCGTTGCCGGACTGCAGGCAATCGCGACCGCGCGACGAATCGGCGCCGTCGTCGAAGCCTTCGACACTCGTCCGGTAGTCAAGGAACAGGTGCAGAGTCTCGGCGCGACGTTCGTCGAGCTCGACGTCGGTTCGGACGCGACGCAGGACGAAGGCGGCTACGCGAAGGAGCTGTCGGCCGAGCATATCCAGCGCGAGAAGCAGCTCATCCACGAGCACGCCGCTCAGGCGGATGTGATCATCACCACCGCGCTCGTTCCCGGAAAGCGCGCACCCGTGCTTGTGACCGCCGCGACAGTCGCGGCGATGCGGCCCGGCGCGGTGATCGTCGACCTCGCCGGCGAACAAGGCGGCAACTGTGAGCTCACGGTTCCGGGTGAGACTGTAGTCAGGAACCGCGTGACCATAATCGCGCCACTCCACATATCCAGCGAGCTCGCATTCCACGCCAGCCAGATGTACGCAAAGAATGTCTCGGCGCTGGTGGCGCTCCTTGCACCAGCGGGAACCCTCGCGCTCAACTTCGCCGATGACATCATCGCCGCGGTTTGCGTCACGGCGAACGGCGAGATCCGCCACGCGCCGACGCGCGAAAGACTAGCCTCCGTGAGGCGGGAGTCAGCATGAGCCAGGAGCTCGTACTCGGTATCTATGTCTTCATAATGGCGATGTTCGTCGGCTTCGAGGTGATCTCTCGCGTTCCCTCGGTGCTGCACACGCCGCTCATGTCGGGAACAAACGCCATTCACGGAATTGTCGTTCTCGGCGCGATGCTCGTCGCCGGCGCTGCGGACACGACGCTGCTCCGCATACTGGGCTTCGTTGCGGTCGTCTTCGGAGCCGCCAACGTCTTCGGCGGATTTGTGGTCACCGACAGGATGCTCGAGATGTTCCGCAAGCGCGAGCCGGAGAAGCAGGGGAAGAAGGATGCTTGACGCCCGCGCGTCGGGGATCGCGATTGCCTACATCGTCGCAGCGGTTCTTTTCATACTCGGGCTCAAGCGCCTCAGCTCGCCGGCCACGGCGCGATCGGGCAACCGTCTCGCTGCGGTCGGCATGGCCATCGCGCTCGGCGCGACCCTCCTCGATCGTCAGATCGTTTCCTTCTGGATCATCGCCGCGGGGATGATCATCGGCGCCGCGATAGGAATCTACTTCGCGCGAACCGTGCAGATGACCGCGATGCCGCAGATGGTCGCGCTGTTCAATGGAATGGGCGGCGGCACTGCCGCGCTCGTTTCAGTGGCCGAGTATCTGCGCATTGTCGCCTCGACGGGCACCGCGAGCGTCGGCGCCGGCGAGGCAACGTCAATCGTCCTCGGCACTGCCATCGGCGCGATCTCGTTCACCGGGAGTCTGATCGCGTTCGGAAAACTCCAGGAGATCCTGCCGGGAAAGCCGCTGCAGTTTCCACTCCAGCGCGCGGTGAACGGGCTCATCCTGCTGGTGATCATCGGGCTTGGCGCGACAATCGCGCTCGGGATTGGGAGCACGCTCTCATTGTGGATGGTGTTCGCCGCTGCACTCGTCCTCGGCGCGATGTTCGTCCTTCCCATCGGCGGGGGTGACATGCCAGTGGTGATCTCGATACTCAACTCCCTCACCGGACTTGCTGCCGCGCTGACGGGCTTCGTCCTCCACAACCAGATGCTCGTGGTCGCTGGTGTTCTCGTCGGTGCATCGGGCACGCTGCTGACGCTGCTGATGAGCACGGCGATGAATCGCTCGGTGGCGAACGTTCTGTTCGGCGCGTTCGGCGCGACGAGCGGCAGCTCCGCGGTGCAGGTAGGGGGAGCACAGCGCACGGTCAGGCAGACGACTGCCGAAGACACGGCGATCGCGCTGGCGTATGCGCGCAGCGTCGTGATCGTGCCTGGATATGGACTGGCGGTGGCGGAGGCGCAGCACACAGTCCGCGAGCTGGCCACCGATCTCGAGAAGCGGGGCGTAGACGTCAAGTACGCAATCCATCCCGTCGCGGGACGTATGCCGGGTCACATGAACGTCCTCCTCGCTGAGGCGAACGTGCCGTACGATCAGCTTCTGGAGATGGACCAGGTCAATAGTCAGTTTGCCCAGACCGACGTCGTCCTCGTTGTCGGCGCCAACGACGTCGTGAACCCCGCGGCACGCGACGATCCATCGAGCCCCATATACGGAATGCCGATCCTCGACGTGGACAAGGCGCGAAACGTCGTCGTCCTCAAGCGGAGCATGGGACACGGCTTTGCCGGAATCGACAACGCTCTCTTCTATCACGACAACACGCGAATGCTGTTCGGCGACGCGCGGCAGTCGCTGGTAAAAATCGGGGAAGCGCTGAAAACGGCCTGAATCAACTACGCCGGATGTCGCCGGCGATTGTTACATCGCGGGCTCCCTGTACGGTTCCATGTGCACGATCACTCCCTGCACGCGATTCGCCACCCGGCGGATCGTGGCCTTGACGGCGCCACTCAGCTCATGGGCATCGTGGAGCGACATTGCCGGGTCGGCGTGCACGTGGATGTCCACGTAATACACCATCCCTGCCCTGCGGACGGTGAGCTTCTCGACCGCGCGAACTCCGGGAACCGACTCGGCGGCGCGGCGCACGGGCTCGACGATCTCGACGCCTGGCATCTTATCCATGAGATCGTAGAGCGCAGGGCGCGCGAGAAGTACACCGTTATAGGCGATGATGCCGGAGGCGAAAAGAGCTGCCCAGTCGTCGGCCGACTCCCATCCCGGACCGCCCAATAGAGCGATGCTGATTCCAACAAACGCCGCAGCCGACGTGAACGCATCGCTCGCGTGGTGCCACGCATCGGCCCGCACCGCCGTGCTTCCAACATCCACCCCGATGGCGGCTGTCCGCCGGAACAACACGTACTTGATGATGAGCACGGTGACGAGGACGATCAGCGTCCACCATGCGGGAGTGTGATGCGGAGTTCTGATCTCCAGAATCGCCTCGAAGGCGATTCCCATCGCCGCGCCGATCAACATGATCGAGACCACTGCGGCGGCGAGCGACTCGGCCTTTCCGTAGCCGAAAGGATAGTCCTCGTCGGGATTGCGGCTCGCCACGCTGAGTCCGCCCCACACGATGAGGGACGAGAAGATGTCCGCCGTCGATTCCACCGCGTCGGCAACAAGCGCGTAGGTGCTGCCCAGCACGCCGGCGACGAGCTTGGTGATCGCCAGCACGGCATTGACGATCATGCCGAGCTGCGCGGATCGAACGGCCCGCCGATTGGTGAGTGTCATCTGAAGCGGGCCTGGCGCGGGGAAACGACGCTAGCGCCGAATCGTTATCGCCGCGAGCATGCGAGCATGAATCATTGCGTGCCTCCCCTGGAAGACCACGAAGCACCACACAAATCCAGCACCGAAGTCGGCGAATGAAAGATCACCGCGAAAACCCCTACCAGATAT
>JBGPLS010000244.1:0-4324 GCA_041486565.1 Gemmatimonadaceae bacterium | reverse complement strand
TCGATCCTCCGCGGAAGTTAGAGCTGAACCGCTTCCGCGGCGGTCCGCCAGCAGGGAAGTGATCAGAGCCGGGCGCACTGAGCTCGCGGCCGGAACGACTCTGCTCGTCGTCTACCTCGCGACGCTGGCGCCCGGCGTTACGCTCTGGGATTCGGGCGAGTTTCTCGCCGCGATCCATTCACTTGGGATTCCGCATCCGCCTGGCACGCCTCTCTACATACTGATCGCGCACGTCTGGGCGTTAATATGGGCGCCCCTCGTCGGCTTTGCCTACTCGATCAATGTACTGTCTGCCGTTTGCACGGCTCTCGGGTGCGCGTTGCTGGCCAATCTGTTCGTGAAATGGACACGCGATCGGCTCGCTGCATACACGGCCGCAGTTTGCGCGGGAGCGATGTCGAGCTTGTGGCTGAGCGCCAACGAGACCGAGGTTTATTCCGCCGCTTTCCTTTGCGCGTGCACACTTCTCTGGCTCGGGAACAAATCGGGAGAGACCGGGGAGCGCAGATGGCTTTTGCTCGCAGCGTATGTGGCCGGACTCGGCTTTGCGTTGCACATGACCGCGCTGCTCGCGGTTCCAGCGGCCATGTATCTCGCGGCGCGCAGTCGCCATCCACGCGAGCTGGTGCGGCAGATCCCGGCGATGATACTGATGTTCGCGCTTGGAGCATCTGCCGTGTTGTTCATGCTCGTTCGCGCGCAGCACGATCCGTCGGTGAATCAGGGAAATCCTTCGACCGTGGCGATGCTGACTGACGTTCTCCTTCGGCGACAGTACGCGCCGGCCCCGCTCTGGCCGCGTCAGGCGTCCCCCTTCATCCAGCTTGGAAATATCTTCGAGTATGCCGACTGGCAGGTCGCCCTCGGCGTTTCACCCGACCCGCCGCCCTCGTGGGCGCGCACACCGGTTACCGTATTTTACGGTTTGCTCGGCGTTTTCGGTTTCTTGCGCCACCGGAAAATCGACCGGCGAAGCTGGCGGGCGCTGATGATTCTCTTCATCACTGCGACAGCCGGCGTTCTCGTCTATCTCAACCTGAAAGCCGGTCCGTCGTACGGAGCAGGGTTCCTTCCCGCCGGTGCTCCGCACGAAGCGCGTGAGCGGGACTATTTCTTCTCGCTCGCATTCGTATGCTGGGGATTGTGGGCGGGGTTCGGGATGGTGCGACTCATGCGCGCGGCCAAATGGATTCCCCTCGCCGGCGTTGCGGGGGCGTTCGTTCCGATCGTGCTGAACTGGAGCGCGGTCGACCGCCGCGCAGAGCCTCGGGCGTCGGAGGCGCGCCGTGGCGCGCTGCGGATTCTCGAGAGTGCTCCACCGCGTGCGATCGTACTCTCCCGCGGCGACAACGATACGTATCCAGTCTGGTACCTGCAGGAAGTCGAGCATCGCCGGCGCGATGTGACCATTGTCGTCGTTCCGTTGCTGCCGGCGCAATGGTACCGGGCCGAGCTTGCAAGGCGTGAGGGGCTGCTGCCCGCTGATCTCGTAACGAACTGGAGAGGCACCAAGCGGTCAGTGGCTGCCATCTGTCAGAGCGCGTCGGCTCAGCGCCGGCAAATGGGCCGCTGGCATCGGGTAACGGCTAGTAGCGGTACATCTCCGGCTTGTACGGCCCATCGACCGGAACCCCAAGATAATCCGCCTGGTCCTTCGTCAGCTCGGTGAGCTTTACTCCGAGCTTTGGGAGATGCAGGCGCGCGACTTTCTCGTCGAGCCGCTTGGGCAGCGTGTAGACCCGACGCTCGTACTGTCCCGAGTTCTGGTGCAGCTCGATCTGCGCCATCACCTGGTTGGTGAAGCTCGCCGACATCACGAAGCTCGGGTGACCGGTCGCGCAGCCCAGGTTGAGCAGCCGCCCCTCTGCGAGAATCATGACGCTGTGGCCGTCGGGGAAAACGTATTCGTCGTACTGCGGCTTGATGTTGATCCGCTTGACGCCGCGCGCCTTCTTGAGGCCGGCCATGTCGATCTCGTTGTCGAAGTGACCGATGTTGCCGACGATCGCCTTGTCCTTCATCCGGCCCATGTGGGCGGCGGTGATGATGTTCTTGTTCCCCGTCGCGGTGACGAAGATGTCGGCGGTCTCGACAACATCCTCCAGGGTTGTGACCTGGTAGCCCTCCATCGCTGCCTGCAGCGCGCAAATCGGATCGATCTCGGTGATGATCACGCGAGCGCCCTGGCCGCTCAACGCCTGAGCGCATCCCTTGCCGACGTCGCCGTAGCCGCACACGACAGCGACCTTCCCGGCGAGCATCACGTCCGACGCGCGGAGAATTCCGTCGGTGAGAGAGTGACGGCACCCGTACAGGTTGTCGAACTTGCTCTTCGTCACCGAGTCGTTGACGTTGATCGCACAGAATAGAAGCTGTCCCGCCTCCATCATCTGATAGAGACGGTGCACGCCGGTGGTCGTCTCCTCCGAAACGCCGCGCAGATCCTTCGCCATCGTCTGCCACCGCGCGGGATTCCTCGCGAACTCGGTGCGCAGAAGATTGAGAATGACGCCGTACTCCTCGGAATCGCGATTCTCATCGAAGGCGGGGACTATGCCCGCTCTCTCGAACTCGACGCCCTTGTGCACGAGCAGCGTTGCGTCGCCACCGTCATCGAGCAGGAGGTTCGGGCCCGACCCGTCGGGCCAGACGAGCGCCTGATCCGTGCACCACCAGTACTCCTCGAGCGTCTCACCCTTCCACGCATAAACAGGGACGCCGCGCGGATCGTCGACCTTTCCTTCCTTCCCGACGACGACAGCCGCTGCCGCGTGATCCTGGGTCGAGAAGATGTTGCACGACACCCAGCGCACGTCGGCGCCCAGCTCGATGAGAGTCTCGATCAAGACGGCGGTCTGCACCGTCATGTGGAGTGATCCCATGATCTTTGCGCCGGCGAGCGGGTGCTTGCCGCGATATTCCTCGCGGAGCGCCATCAAGCCGGGCATCTCGTGCTCGGCCAGGCGAATCTCCTTTCGGCCGAACTCAGCGAGGGAGAGGTCTCTGACCTTGAATGGCGCGCGGCCGCCGGCGACGGCGAACCTGTCGATTGTCGTTTCCGATTGCGCGGAAGAGGTCGTCAAGTCAGCTAAGGTTGTCACGATCGGTTCCTCTGTTCCTGTGAGTGGATGTGCATCGCCGCTCATGCGGTCAAAGCGAGTGGCGCGGGACTGCCGGTTGCGTCAGCGTCGAGCTCGTGCGGCCGGGCGGCGAAGGCGCGGCGCGCCACCGCGGTAAAGAGTGTCGGGCCACGCGCTGAGGCGTCCGCGGGGAGTGGATGATACCGTACTCCCGGAAAACCTGCGGCCTGCAGCAACTCCGACAACTGCTCCTCGGAGAATCCGCGCCATACGTGCCCCATGTCGTGCAGCAGCTCCTGCCGGTCGTGCGGCATCATGTCGACGAGTATCAGACGTCCCCCTGCCCTGAGCACTCGGTGGGCTTCAGCGAGTGCGAGCTCCGGCTCGACCACATAGTGGAGAACGAGGAACATCAGCGCGACGTCGAGCGACCCGTCCTCGATGGGGAGCGCCTCGAGGCGTCCCGAGCGGACGACGACATTGTCGAACGATGCGAGCCGCCTCCGAGCCGCGCCGATCATCGCTGCCGAATCATCCACCGCCACTACGCTCCCGGCAAATGGGGCGATGAGCTCGCTCAACTGCCCGGTGCCGCAGCCGAGGTCGCCGACCCGCCACGATTCATCCACCAGGCCGAGTAACCCCAGGATGTCGGAGCGGGAACCGAACAGCTCGCCGCGGAGACGATCCCATTGTCCCGCCGCCGAGGAAAAGAACTTCTGGGAGCGCGTCCGCCGATGCGCGAGGACGCTCTGAACTCGCCGTGAGTCCTGTGCGGCCGCGGAGGTCGCGACCACCTGCTCACGCACGAGGTGCCAGAGCCTGCGGACCGACGGCTCGAGCTTCTCCGTCATCCGGTAGCGCCGGCTGGTGCCCTCGGGGCGGGAGACGACCCAGCCCTGGTCGCCGAGGACTTTGAGATGCCGGCTGACGGTGGACTGGGGGAGCTGGAGGACGGCGCGGATCTCGTTGACGGTGAGCTCGTGCCGCTCGAGTACGAGGAGCATGCGGCTCCGGGTCGTGTCGGCGAGCGCCGTCATCCGGTCGAAGATCGGTGGGGTCGGTGTAGTATGCATCCGTATATCCGGATATAAGGTTGGTTCAGTTTGCTCCTGTTGTCAAGGCGTGGGACTGCACTTCGGACTGCGACCAATGGTAGTTGTTCGCTTGTCTCTCCCCTGGCAACGTCCGATATTCAGGCATGTCCTTCGAATCCAATCTCAAGCGCCTCGAGGCGATCGTCG
>JBGPLS010000243.1:0-4324 GCA_041486565.1 Gemmatimonadaceae bacterium | reverse complement strand
CGACCTCGTCCGCTACTCGCACCAGCGCGAGAGCTTTGGCACTCACCTCGATTCCCTAAGCGTTGGGATAAGGATCTGCGACCTCGACGGCAGGATCGCGCACCAGAACCCCGCTTTCACCGCGGCACTCGCCGGCGACCCTGCGGTCGTGAAGCTCGAGAATGCCATTGACGAGATTCTCCAGCCCCTCGTCTCGTTCAACCGCGAGCGACAGGGCAATGCATCGGCCCTTGCCGGACGGCGCGTATCGCTCGAGGTCCACACCCAGACCGCCAGCTACGATGTGCGCGGAAGCTTCCTCGGCCGCGAGCTGCTCGGCGCCAGGTCGCGGATTGCGATCTCACTCCAGAAGCTCGCCCCCAATACAGCGCTGTCCGACCGCGCGCTCCACGAGCGTTACGGGTTAACCGCGAGAGAGCTGGAGATCACCCGCCGCCTGGCGCAGGGGCAGTCCACCAAGGAGCTGGCGCAGTCGTGCGGGATCAGTCTCCATACGGCCCGTCGCCATACGGAAAAGATCTTTTCCAAGTTGGGAGTGAGGAACAGATCGCAGATCGGGCCCAGGTTGAGAGCTGGGTGAGGTATGTGAGGCGCGCTTCGGATGGATCTCATCGCGGCTACAGATCTGCGGGGTCGACGGTGAGGCGGTGAGGCTGTGAGGCAAAACATGAACGGCAGCGCGTCAATCCCACACTCCTACGGGCGGGTGGGATTCCTTTTTTGGGGGAACTGCAACTGCGGGCCGGGGTCGGAGGCATCGAGTGCTGTTCCCCCTTTTCTTTTGTAGTTCTCACAGTCTCACCGCCTCACAGGCGACCCCACAGATCTCTTTCCAGACAGAGATCCTTCTCGCGCGCGGCCATCACGGATAATGAAACGGGGACACTGCCCGGAAGGTCGCTGACCTTGGGGAAGCTCCTCCTCATTCATTTCATTGGGGCGCATCTGTCAAACGGAGTCCCGCTGCCGTTGTAACGGGCAACAACGTACTTGCGGTGCCTGCAACCCAAAGCTTCGGTCCCTCCAGCACCTCCCGGACAAAACTACCCGCGGGGTGTTGGTGATTGCCGAGCCGTTCGGCCAACGTCTGGGTCGTATACCGAATTGTATTCACTTCGCGATTGAGGAGCATCTCTGCCTCGTGCAGCTGTCGGTTGAGCGTACGATGGTCGAGTCCCTGGTTCTCCAACATAAAAACATCGACGTCGCTGTCCTTGCGAGCGGTACCTTTCGCCGCCGAGCCAAATAGAAAAGCCGCTTCAACTCCGGGGACGTCTCGCAGGGCTTCGCGCAGTATCACGCCAGGATCGGCACGCTCGCTTACGAGAACGCGCAATGCGCGCCAGAGTTTTGAATGGGGGATGACGGCATAGCGAACGAGACGGCCCTCCTCGATTCGCTCGAGTGCGCCGAGCTCAATGAGCGACTTGATTGCGCGCTCGATCTGGGACCCGCTCAGAGTCAGAACACGCTGGAGGTATCGGCCATGTGGGCGCGCGTCAGGACGTAACGCAAAGTATCGAAGGAGCCGGGCGGCGGCGGGGGACATACCCAGCAAGGCAAGGGCATCAGAGGGGACCGGATTTTTCGGACCTTGAAAGTTCGGTTTGGTGCGCCGGATCGCTTTCTTTGTGGATGCTGGCATGTCCACCAGCATAGTTCAGGGCTGTGTACCCCGCAAGGGGGCAATTGTCTGCCCCATCTGGAGGGGCATATCAAGCGGCCGGCGCCTTTCGCCTAGCTGATCATTCCCGCCTGTTTCAAGAGCTCACCAAGCAGGCATCGTTAGAAAGAGCTGATAGGGCTCATCCTCAAAGGCGGCAAACCCAAATTTTTCATAGAACCGCCGAGCGTCATCATCGATGGCGTCGACGATGACAGCGGTCGAGCCAATTTTCTTTCCGCTCAAGTACGAGCGCATGAGCGCGTCGACCAGAAGCTGTGGCCCGTTCCCCTGCCCCTGGAAGCGACGATCGACAGCCAGGCAACCCAGTAAGGTGGCGGGAACACTGGGAGGGCCTGTGTCTTTAGAAAGACATCCAGCGGAGGGTGTTTTACACACGAAAAGGCCGCCCGATCATGGTGCTTATCGAGCGGCTCAAATCGCAATCGGAGACGCGAAGGGTCAGCCACGCTCTACGTTCCAGGCTGGCCAGTTCGAATTCCTTCGCGGTAGGCTCCTGCCGCCTTTAGAAGCGCTTCGCTCAGGTGTGGCGGAGAGAGGAGTGCCCGAACGAATGCCTGTTGATCGCGTCTGGAAAGCTGAATGATTTCCCGCTTCCGGGCATGAGGCTTCTTCGGTTTAAGGGTGGTTGCGCTCATTGGTTAGTCCAGTTGTTCGTGTTGTACGGATATACACCGTACAATGCAAGAGTTTCGGCTCCCTGGTCAAGACGATTCAGCAGCAGATCAAAGGCCAGGAGGAGCACCTGGCCAGCGGCTCCTTTACAAAGCAACAGTAAAATACTATAGTTACTACACTAGCTAAACCTACAGTATCTACTGTATGACTACATAGCCCACCCATGGCTTACCAGAACCCGTTCCGAATCCACGGAACCGTCGAAGGCGAGTTCTTCACCAACCGGAAAGAGGAGCTGGAAGCTTTCCGGCGCATACTCAGCGAGCCGGCGGCAAAGATGGTCGTCTACGGCCGGCGGCGGATGGGCAAAAGCTCGACCCTCGAGAATGCCGTCCGGCAGGCAAACTCGAAGGGCGGTCACGCGCTCGTCGCTGACATCTCGACTGCCTCCACCGTCACCGACATCGGCAACCGCATCCTCGCCAGCGCCGCGCGCGCCGTCGGCAGGCGGTGGCAGGAGATCGCGAAGGATCTCATCGGAAGGCTCCAGGGCGCGGTAAAACTCGCGCCCGATCCGGCAACCGGACTGCTGCTGCCGAGCTTCGACGTCGGACTGCGTCAGGACAGTCTCGAGACGCAGCGCCAGAGCATGGCGCAGGTGCTCGACGCGCTCAACGCCATAGCCGAATCGAGGAAGACTCACATCGGCCTGGTGCTTGATGAGTTTCAGGAGATAACGAAGTTCGGCGGCGAAGACGCCGAGTGGCATCTGCGCGGCGTCGTTCAACGGCACAAGCGGGTGAGCTACATCTTCGCCGGATCAGAGGAGCATCTCATCCGCGCAATGCTGAAACGCGGACGCGCCTTCTACAACATGCTCGACCAACACCACTTCGGTCCCATAAACAGACAGCATCTTTCCGGCTGGATCGACGACCGCATTGCCTCGGTCGGACTGTCGTCACATCTCGTCGGGGACGCGTGCGTGAACCTCGCCGGCCCCCGAACGCGCGACATCGTCCAGCTGGCGCGAAAGTGCGTGGATCGGGCAACGGGCAAGGCCCTCGGCAACGACGCTGTGGCCGCCGGCTACGTCGAGCTCGTCGAGGATCAGGACGACAGCATCAGGAACTGGTGGAACTCACTGACGTCTCTGCAGCAGAACGTTTTGCGCGCTGTGGCGGGGAGCTCGGCGGGTCTGACGACTGCCGATACCCGGAGAAAATTCGGCCTCGAGAGCTCGGGGAGTGTGACCAATGCCGCCACCGCACTCACCAGGGAGGGTCACCTCATTCGCACGGACAACGGGTCGGGCTACGTGTTCGACAGCCCGTTCGTCCGCGGCTGGGTGATCATTCACGCGCTCCCCGACATCGGGATCGAGCTTCCCGCCAGCCACATTGCGTCGGAGACCAGCGAATACCGGCCGCCGCCGGAGACTCGCCCGCGCCGATGAATCCGCCGGCGAATCATCGCGCTTCGGATAGACTCATTGGGGCTACGGCTCTGTTTGTTCGCCGGTGAGGCGGTGAGACGGTGAGGAAAAACATGAACGACATCGCGACAATCCCACACTCCTACGGGCGGGTGGGATCTTCTTTTTTTGGGGAACGGCAACTGCGGGGCGGGGCCTGAGATATCGGGTGCAGTTCCCCCTTTTTTGTAGTTCTCACAGCCTCACCGCCTCACCGGCGACCCCACGAATCTGTAGCCCGGCAAGTAACTATCTCAGGCGCGAACACTGGACAGCGCCTTTCCGCTCTGTAATTCTCAACTAGCCAACTCAATCCAACGAGGACCAACACATATGGAACGCAGTGTCGCCAAATCCTTCTCATTCTTTCTCATTGGGGCGCTCACATTATTCTCTGCCGCCGCCCCCGCGCAGGGAACCGGCCTCGGCTTCGACACCACCAACTTCGACCGCTCCGTCCGCCCACAGGATGATTTCTTCCGGTTCGTGAACGGCACGTGGCTCAAGCGCACCGAGATCCCCGCCGACGCTTCCAACTGGGGAGCATT
>JBGPLS010000242.1:0-4384 GCA_041486565.1 Gemmatimonadaceae bacterium | reverse complement strand
TGTTGCGTCCTCTCGTGCTCACGTCCATTCCCGTGCTCTGCACCTCCGAGCCGACAACGAGGACCGTTCGGAACGCGCCGGAGCGCACGTACGCGTCGGCGACCGAGAGGGCGTAGACAAAGCCGGAGCATTGGGTACGGATGTCGATCGCCGGGATCTGAGCGAACCCGAGCTCGCGCTGCAGCAGGACGCCGTTGCCCGGCGCAAAGTGATCGGGCGAGCAGGTGGCGTAGATGATGGCGTCGATGCCCTCCGGTCCAACGCCGGCCGCCGCCAGCGCCCGCTCCGTGGCCAGCTTCGAGAGTCCGACGCCGCTCTCGCCCTCGACGATCCACCGCCTCTCGCGGATTCCGGTGCGCTGGGTGATCCACTCGTCGGACGTGTCGAACATCTTGGCAAGGTCGGCGTTGGTGACGACCCGATCAGGCACAGCGTGGCCGGTGCCGAGTATGCGAATGCCGGGCACGGTGCTCGCTACTCGGCAGCCTGGCCGGGCGATTCCGGCTGCCTGGTCCACCGTCGCACCGCAAAGAAGACGACACCGAGGCCCCCGAGCACGACTGCCGCGGGGAGCCAGTAGACCAGAAGATTGACGCCTCGTGGTTTCGGCTCGAGCAGGATCCACTCGCCGTACTTCGAGACGAAGTAGGCCTTCACTTGTTCTGGCGTCCGTCCGGTGCGGAGCTGGTCGCGAACGACGCCGCGCATCTGGAGCGCGAGCTCGGAGGGTGAATCCTGAATTGAAACTCCCTGGCACACCGGGCAGCGGAGCTCCCCGGCGACGGCACTCGTCCTTGCTTCGAGGGCCGAATCAGCGGTCGACGCGGATTGTGTCCGGGACACGGCGGAAGGGGCTTGAGCCTCGAGCGTGAAACCGCCGAGACACAGACCGAACACGGCTGCGACGAGCCCGCCTGGTCTCACAGTCCCTGCCTACCGGTCTTGGATGAAGTGGCAGCAGCCATCAACGAGTCCACAACGCGGGTGAGCACTTTTTCCGTCACCGCGCCGGTGTGCTTGTACGCCACGCGACCGGTGGCATCGAGAAAGAACGTCTCGGGAACGCCGTAGAGGCCGTAGTCGATGGCCGTCCGCGCCGCTGGATCGTTCACCGATGGATAGCTCTGTCCACCCATCCTTGCGATCCACGCGGTGCCGGCGGTGGGCACATCATTGTACAGCACGCCGAGGAAGTGAACCGGACGCCCGGCATAGCGCTTCGCCGTTTCGGTGAGAATGGCGTGCTCGTCTCCGCAGGCGAGGCACCAGGAAGCCCAGAAGTTGAGCACCACCACCTGCCCGCGAAGATCGGCAAGGCGGACGGTATCGCCGATCGGACGCGCGAGCGGGGGCTGTCCGGGGGCGAAGACCTCGAGCGCGAAAACCGGTGCTTCATGGCCCGGAAGAGGAGAGACGATTACGTTCGGGTCGCGCGTGAATCCCCATGCGAACAGAGCGATGAGGGGTGTGGCAAAGAGCACGGCAATGAGCGCACGGTTCCAGTTCACGCTTTCACCCTGACTGGAATGGCGATCCTCGGCGGGGTGGCGGGAGCGAACGCGGCAGCCTGGCTCGGCCGTCGCTGGGGAAGAATGGAAATGAGCGCTCCGAGGACGACGATTCCGCCGCCGAACCAGATCCACGGCGTCAGCGGCTCGACAATCACCTTCACCGTCGCGCTTGCGCCACGCGGATCGAACGCCATCAGGTTCACGTATAGATCGCCCGCGACGGTGCTGCGCACGTCGGGAGTTGGCACCGGCGCATCGGACGTCGGATAGAAATTCATCCGCGGCTCGAGAAAGCCGACGACAGCACCATTCTTCACGACTTCGAGCGTGGCACCGATGACCGAGCGCTGAACCTCCTCGCGTCCCCACACCCGACTGAGGCGCACGGTTCTGCCCGAGACACTGAGAGTCTCACCCGGCTTCAGCGTTCCCGAACTCTCGGTCCGAAGCGAGGAGGACGCTGCGACACCGACTGCGACGAGAAGTACGCCCATGTGCGCCAGGTAGCCCCCGTATCGGCGGCGATTGCCACCAACCAGCCGTGCGAGAGCGGTCGGCCAGCTCTCCCCGTGGGCATTGCGCCGCGTGCGCATCCCGATCCAGTACTCGCGCAGGTTGGCGAACGCGGAATAGCCGACGAAACAGAAGGCGAGAACCGCGTACACGTCGCGCACGCCGGCGACCAGCGCTCCGGCGGTGAAGATCAGCGCGCCAGCAAGGGGAGGAACGAGCTTTGCGCGCACTTCTTCCCGCGACGCGCTTCGCCACGGCAGCGCCGGCCCGACCCCCATCAGGAAGAGCAGCGCGACTATCATCGGCAGCGACATCCTGTTGAAGAACGGCGCCCCGACGCTGACCTTCACGCCTCGCACCGCTTCGGCTACCAGTGGGTAGAGAGTTCCGATGAGCACGGTGAACATGAACGCCGTGAGGAACAGGTTGTTCAACAGGAGGATAGTCTCTCGCGACGCGGGAGAATCGAAGCGCCCGGTGGTTCGCAGCCGCTCCGAGTTGCCCCACACCATCGCCATGGTGGAAGCGAACACGAAAGCGATGAACCCGAGAAAGTAGTATCCGATCGAACCGGTCGTGAACGCGTGCACGGAAGAGAGAATTCCCGATCGCGTGAGGAACGTTCCGAGGATCGTGAGCATGAACGTCCCCACTACCAGGTTGAGGTTCCACAGGCGCAGCATTCCGCGGCGCTGCTGGACCATGACCGAGTGGAGATACGCCGTAGCCGTGAGCCATGGCAAGAACGACGCGTTCTCGACAGGGTCCCACGCCCAGTAACCACCCCACCCGAGGACTTCGTACGACCACCACATTCCGGCGATGATCGCCGCCGAGAGCAGTCCCCACGACGCGAGGGTCCAGCGTCGTGTGATGCGAGTCCAGTCGTCGGACGTCACCTCGCCGGAGAGCATCGCGCCGACGGCGAATGCGAACGGCACCGACATCCCGACGTAGCCGAGGTATAGAAGGGGAGGATGTACGGCCATCAGGATGTGGTTCTGCAGCAGCGGATTCGGTCCGGGTCCGTTGGGGGGCACAGGAGACACGGGCAGAAACGGGTTGGCCGGACCGACGAGGAGAATCACGAAGAACAGCGAGATCGCGAGAAATGCCGCGGCGGCATACGGAACGAGATTGCCCTCGCGCCGGCGGTTGATCCACACGGCGGCGCTCGAGTAGAGCGCGAGCACCCAGGCCCAGAAGAGAATCGATCCCTCGAGCGCGCCCCACAGCGAGATGACGGTATAGAAGAGCGGCGTTTCGCGGCTGCCCACCTGCGCCACGTAGGAGACGGAGAAGTCGTGCGTGACGAGAGCATAGACCATCGACAGCGTGGCGATGGTCACGAGGAGGAAATTCGTGTAGACGGCTGCGTAGGCGAGCTCGATCCAGTCGCGGCGCCCGCGGCGGATTCCGAGCGGGCTTGTGACGAGTCCGAAAAGAGTGACGGCGAGCGAGACGAGGAGCGCGTTGTGCGCGAGGAAACCGGTCACGAGCCGCTGCCGTCGAGCAGGGTCTTGTACATCTCACCGGGACGCTGACCGGGTTTGGGAGGACGGTATTCGTTCGAATGCTTGACCATCAGGTTCGTGGCCTGGAAGACACCGTTATGACCGTAGCGCCCCTCGACGACGACGCCCATCCCGTCGCGGAACATCTGCGGCGGCGCACCGCTCGTGTGGACGGTGATCTGGCCCATGCCGTCGGTGACGACGAACTGGAGGTCGAGGGCCTTCTCGTTCCATTTGACCGAGGCGGGCTTCACCTGTCCGCCGAGCCGAACCGGCACGTCGTAACCAGCTGCTCCCTTTGCCAGCAGCTCCTTTGGCGTGAGGAAGAACACGATGTTCTTGTCGAGGCCACCGTACAGCAGCCAGGCGAAGGTCGCGATCAGAATTCCCGCCGCTACGAATACCCACCGGCGCCGCGTCATCGCTCTTCCTCAACGGTCCCGGCGAGCGCCGCGTCATAGGCCGACTGTTCGCGGCGAAGACCGCGGTAAAGGCGAGCGAAGTAGCCGAGGATCACGAGCCATGTCACGCTGTAGGCCGCGATGACGAACATCCAGTTACTACCGGTCATGCCTGTTGTCCCCCGAGTGCAACCGCCTCCGCAGCGTGCTCAGTCGCGCGCTGGAGACATGCGATCACGTAACGCTGACGAATGAAGTAGATCATTATGAAGAGGAACGCGAACGCATTGGCGCGCAACCCCAGTACGTAAGCCGGATCCATCGACGCCGGATTGGACTGGATCTGGTGAAGCGTGCGCCACCATCTCACCGACATGTACACTATCGGGACGTTGATCGCCCCGAGAGCACCCACGACGGCGCTCCACTGCGCACGGCGCTGTGC
>JBGPLS010000241.1:0-4399 GCA_041486565.1 Gemmatimonadaceae bacterium | reverse complement strand
GCCGAGTCGCCGTTACGGATGCTGTGCGGACGACGATGAAAAGAGAAATCCTCATCAACGCCGGCGCGCGTGAGACGCGCGTGGCGATCCTGGAGGACGAGAAGCTCGTAGAGCTGCTCGTCGATCGTCCAGACAACCGCCGCATGGTCGGCGACATTTATTTGGGAAAGGTCGAGGCCGTTCTGCCCGGAATTCAGGCGGCTTTCGTCGAAATCGGCACGGAGAAGAGCGCATTTCTCCACGCCTCCGACCTCGTTCGGGAAAGCGCCGAAGAAGTCGAGGACGACGATGAAGACGATGACGATTCGACCTCTGAGGGCAGCAACGGCTCGGCGTCAGGCAACGGCGAGGAGCGCGTCCCTGCAGCGGTGCACCAGTCGAGACGCAGCCGGAAAGCCCCCCCGATACAGGACGCGCTCAAGCGCGGCCAGGAGATCATGGTTCAGATCTCCAAGGAGCCCATCTCAACCAAAGGTCCCCGCGTAACCGCCCAGATCTCACTGGCCGGCCGATTCCTCGTCTACATCCCTGACTCGTCGCGAGTAGGGGTGAGCCGGAAGATCGGATCGGGCGCCGAGCGCCAGCGGCTCAAGGAGCAGGTCGCGGCGATCCTGCCCGAGCGTTCCGGGGGAGTAATTGTGCGGACCGTCAGCGAAGACGTAACTCCCGAAGCGCTGACGCGCGACCTGGAGATGCTGATGGCGCAGTGGAAGAAGATCCAGCGCAAGAGCAAGTTCACGCACGCGCCGGCTCTGGTCCATCGCGAGACAGGGCTTACCCGAGGTCTCGTCCGCGATCTTTTCAGCGCCAAGGTGGACGGCCTGAGCATCGACTCGAAGCTGGTGTTCAACGAGGTGGTGGAGTACCTGAAGACCGTTGCCCCCGATCTGATCCCGCGAGTCCGTCTCTACGAGGAGCGGGTGCCGCTCTTTGACACGGTGGGCATCGAGTCGGAAATCCGCAACGCGTTCAAGCGACGATGCGAGCTGCCATCGGGTGGCTATCTGATCATCGAGCCGACGGAGGCGCTCGTCTCGATCGACGTGAACTCGGGCAGATACACGGGGAAGAAGGATCCCGAGAAAACGGTGCTTCGCACAAACATGGAGGCCGCGGCCGAAGTCGCGCGGCAACTTCGTCTTCGCGATGTCGGGGGAATCATCGTCTGCGACTTTATCGACATGGAGACGCGACAGTCCCGCGAGCGTGTGCTCCAGGAGCTCCGAACTCACCTGAGCCGCGACCGCGCGCGGACCAAGGCGTTCGCGGTCAGCGACCTCGGCCTGGTAGAGATGACGCGGCAGCGGGTGCGGCAGAGCCACTACCAGAGCATGACCGGCCCCTGTCCCACGTGCGAGGGAACGGGCAGAGTCTTCACGCCGGAGACGATCGTTCGGCGGATGGAGCGATCGGTGCGACGAATGGTGGTCGAGGGCCGCAAGGACAATCTGCTCGTGAAGCTACACCCTGAAGTGGCGATGTACGTCCTCGAGGAGGAGAAGGAGCTGATGCAGAAGCTCCAGAAGGCCGCCTCGTTCTCGCTCGAGCTGAGGGACGACCCGCTGCTCAAGCCGGACGAGTTCAAGCTGGTGGTGAAGGCCCAGGGGCGGGACGTAACCCAGCAATACGCGCTCGCGTAACGGGCGCGCGGCTCGCAATGGCCGCCATGTGTCCAATGGAGCGGAATGCAACACGCAAGTGCTGCACGTGCACGGCAAGCGGTCCTTCGCCAGATGGTGGGCCTGCTCTGCGTCGCAGTGCTTGGCGGCTGTTGGACGATGCCGCCGCCGTCAGGTCAGATGGAGCACACGGTCCCCAGAATTGGCTGCACCGGTGACGCGTGCGGCAGGGCCGAGAATCAGGTTGAAGTGACTTACCTCGGTATATCGGGAATACTGATTCGCTATCGCGGAGCAGCACTCCTTACCGCGCCGTTCTTTTCAAAACCGGTTCTCAAGCGGGTCGCTCTCTCGATGATCCCCCTGGGGCGAACCAGCAGCTTTCGCCTGACGCCCGACACCGGGTTGATCGAGCGATTTCTTCCCGCGACAGCTGACAACGCCTCCGGTATCCTTGTTGGTCACGGGCACTACGACCATCTCCTCGACGTGGCATACATCGCCAATCACCGGGCGAAATCCGCCAGAATTTATGGAGGACCTTCGATTCGGCACACGTTGATGGGAGATTCCGCGCTGAGAGCGGGCGGCGGATCGAGGTTGATTGCAATACCGATCAGCAAAGCGGGAACCCGCGAGCATGTCGCGGAGTGGATATATACAGAAGACCGCAAGTTCCGCTTCATGCCGCTCGTCGCGACCCATGCTCCGACCATTAAGCTTCTCGGGCAAAGCTACCTTTTTGCAAGTGGGCGCCTGTCGAAGGATCTGAAAGCGCTGCCCGTGTCCGCGGCCGAATGGAAGCTCGGCGAACCGTACGCGTATCTTATCGATGTCCTGCTGCCTGGCGACACGACGCCTGATTTTCGGATCTATTACCAGGACGCTCCGAGCAGCCCGCCCCATGGATTTCCTCCGCGCGTCACACTCGAGGGGCGAGGAGTCGATCTGGCAATCATATGTGCCGCGACTTCCACGTACTTGACAGGCGTACCGGACAGCCTTCTCAAGATTCTGGCGCCACGCAACGTGATGGTGACTCACTGGGAGTCCCTTTTCCGGCGCGGTACGCTCTCGATTCAATTCAATGCGGCGTGGAATGTCGATGACTTCATCGAGCGGGTCACACGTGGTTTGCCGCCGGGTTCGAGGTGGGCTATGCCGGTGCCGCAGACCGTCATGCGTTTTGTGACATCGGCGAACTGAATGCGCTAAGCGCTGTCCAGCGAGTGAATGCGGCGGCCGGTCAGGAGAGTCCGAGCCTGCCGATGAGGACATCGAACCGCGGGTCGACCCGGAGCGGATCGTACATGGGAGCCCGGATGCCGAAGGCAAGCATGCACGATCTCTCGGCGATTGCCTGATCGAGACATTCGAAGGCAAGCTCGGTTTCGTCCAGGTGTGCGTGGAGCCACGAGAGGAGAACCGGAGCGACGTACTCCGTCCGGGCCTTCTCTTTCATCTTCGCAAGGACATCTCGCGCGTCATCGATCTTCCCCGCAAGGGCGTAGACAACGCCGAGCAGCGCCTGCATGAATGTCACACCGGGTGAGAGGCGAACGCCTTCTTTCGCGTAGTTGATCGCTTGCGGGTAGCGCCCTTCGTGAGCGTACGACAAGCTCATCGCAAACAATCCGATGAACGACATCGGGTCCAGCTCCAACACCCGCTCGCAATGAGCGATCGCGTCGCCGTACTCCCGCGCGTGATAGTGCACCAGTGCAGCGACTCCGTTGACGACCGGAGCGAGGGGATCGACCTCGTATGCGCGCCTCGCGACGGCTTTCGCTTCGGCCGGTCGATCGACATCGGACAGGAGCCAGGCAAGAAACGAATGAGCGAGAGCGTGTCGTGGATGTTTGGCGATAACCGACCGCAGAGTGGACTCTGCGCCAGTCCAATCCCACTCCAGTATCTGAACGTGCCCGAGGGACGTCCCCGCCTCCGCAAGATCGGGTGCGAGCTCGACACTGCGCAGTGCTGCCGCCTTTGCTCGCGGTATCACCTCGCGTGACGGCACGGAGCCGTAGAGGCCGAGCACGGAATAGCAGTCGGCGAGTCCGTGGTGAGCGAGCGCGTACCCGGGATCATGCCTGAGAGCTTCCCCGAAGTGCTGCATCGCGGCATGCATCTTCCGGGTTCCGTTCCATATGAAACGGCCGCGCAGGTAGTGCTCGTACGCCTCGACATTATCGGTCCGCCGGCGCCCGAGTGACTCTTTCTGTTCGCCAGTGAGCTTAATCGCCATCTTGCCGACGATGCTTTTCGCGATCTCCTCCTGAATCGCAAACACGTCGTCGAGCTCCCGATCGTATCGTTCGGCAAGAAGCAGATATCCATCGGCCGCGTTGACAAGCTGCGCGTCGATTCTGACCCGGTTGTTTGCGCGTCGCACACTTCCCTCGAGCACTGCGTCCACCTTCAGCTCCTTCGCAATCTGGGACACATTGAGACCCCGTCCTTTGAACGCGAACGAAGATGTCCGCGCCGCCACCCGAAGAGAGTCGATGCTGCTCAAAGCGCTGATGATCTCGTCGGCAATGCCATCGGAGAAGTATTCGTTCTCAGGGTCTGCGCTGAGATTCGCGAAGGGCAATACAGCGATCGAAGGCTCTCGGCGCTCACGACGCCGGATTGCCGTGGTTTCGGCTGTGATGTTGCCGGAGTCAAGCGCCGACACGAGCTCGGACGAGTGCTGTGGCCGGTCGCCAGGCTCCTTCTGCAGGCAGTACATCACCAGCGTTGCCAGCGGATCCGGAATGTCCGGGCGTCGGGTTCCG
>JBGPLS010000240.1:0-4430 GCA_041486565.1 Gemmatimonadaceae bacterium | reverse complement strand
TCCCTTCAAAACCTGAATCTGTCCAGCGTCGTATCGAGTCGCGCTGGCGGTGGCAGTCTTCGGCATTAAGTCCAAGTTGGGGCCAAAAGGAAGGGACCGAACACACACCGAAACCGTGTCTGTCCAGATTTCCTTGAATCTACACTCCGGGAGACTCGAAAGCAATCTAAAATCTGCCGACTAAGCCGTTACCGCAAAAGAACTTACCGCTTGAGCCGGAAACGTATTTTCCGAACCCGGTAGGCGCTCGCGTGGGAGTTGAGCGCACGGATCAATTCCGGCTCCATCAATGACAGCTCCGTCATCCATGCATTGGTCGTCACGGCGACGAAGAGAGTCCCATCGGAAGTGATCGACATCGCCTCCGTTACGCTCGCGATCTGCGGTCCTACGACACTCGCCCAGTCATCGATCGTGTTCACTTGCTGAACGCGGTCGGCAAGACCCTTTCCCTTCAGAAACTCCGACACCGCTCGTCCGAGAGCCTCGGGTTTGACGCGCTTGTCTCTGCTCATCGATCCGCCCGCAAGATTGCTCCGGCGCGAATGAACGCCCGCTCCAGCCGGAGCAGCTCGGGAGGAATATCGGTCTCCCGTGGCACAGCGAGAATCGTCTGGCCAAGTCCGGTGTTGCCGAACAGCTCGAGAATTCGCGCCGACCGCCTGACGTCGAGCTGGGCGAAGGGATCGTCGAGCAGTAGCATCGGCTCGAGCCCGCAGCCGGCGCGCAGCGTCGCCGCCTCGAGCATCCGCAGCGCGATTGCCGCTGTCCGCTGCTGGCCTGCGGAGCCGAACGCGCGGAGCTCCCGGCCGGCGAGCGTGAGGTGAAGGTCGTCGCGATGCGGACCTGAATGCGTCAAGCCGCGCTTGATGTCGTGCGGGCGCTGGCGCTCGAGTGCCGCGGTCAGCAGTTCCCTCGCATCACCCTCTCGGATGAGCGAGCTGTGGTATGACATCCGTGGCTCGCCCTCCTCCCCGATCGCGACACAGATTCGGGCGAACTCGGCGGCGTACTCTCGCACCCAGCGCGCCCGCTCGCAGGCGATCACCGCTCCCGATTCCGCGAGGGCCGGCTCCCACGCCGCGACAGCATCGTCGCTGCCGGGACGTCGAGCCGCATCGCGCAAGGCGGCGTTGCGCTGGTGAAGCGCTGACCGGTAGCGCTGCAGCGCGACGAGATACCGCCTCGACGTCAGCGCCAGAACGAGATCCAGATAGCGCCGTCTTTCCCCGGGGCCGCCGGCGATGAGCTGGATATCGTGCGGAGAGAACATCACCGACGGCAGTCCGCCGAATGCGTCGCTCAGTCGTGGCAGCGCCGCTCCGTCGCGCGTCACGCGCTTGCGCTTGCCCGCGATGTCGAATCCGACACCGAGCTCGTGGTCGCCGTCGGTACGTACAGAAAGAGCAATGTGAAAACCTCGGACGCCGAAGCGTACGACGTCCTGATCGCGCGCGCCGCGCACGCTCCTCAGTACCTGGAGATAGTAGATCGCCTCGAGAAGGTTCGTTTTACCCTGTCCGTTCTCGCCGATCACCGCGAGCCCCGCTTCGGGAAAATCCAGATCCACACTCTCGAGATTTCTGAAATCGCGAACTACCGCGTGCCGCAGCCAGACGCGCGGAGTGCTCACTTCCCCCTGAAGTCGGCCGGCCGCTTCTCGAGAAAGGCCTTCGTCCCCTCGCGCATGTCGTCCGTCGCGGCGAGCAGGCCGAAGTGGCTGGCTTCCAGAGCGAGTCCACCTTCGAGCGGCATGTCGATGCCAAGGTCGATCGCCTCGATGCATGCGGCCACTGCCAACGGCCCGTTGGCGAGAATCTGTCGAAGCATCTCCGTCGCCGAACGGATCAGCGCATCGGCCGCCACGACGCGGTTCACCAGACCAATCCGATAGGCTTCGGCCGCGTCGATCGTCTCGCCGGTGAGCAGCAGCTGTAGCGCACGGCCCTTGCCGACGAGGCGCGCCAGGCGCTGCGTTCCGCCGTAGCCGGGACAGATTCCGAGCTTCACCTCGGGTTGACCGAATTTTGCTTGCTCGGACGCAATTCGGATGTGGCACGCGAGCGCGAGCTCGCATCCTCCCCCCAGCGCAAAGCCATTTACCGCCGCGACAACGGGCTTGCGGGAAGTCTCGAAGCGTCGGAAGATGCGCTGTCCTTCGATCGCAAGCGCCCGGGCCGAGACCGCCGTCTCGGTCGCGAGCTCGGAGATGTCGGCGCCGGCAATGAAGTCGCGTCCCGCGCCGGTGACGATCAGGCCGGAGATGTCATCGCGGCTGCGCACCTCGTCTATTGCCCTCCCCAGCTCGGCCATCGTCGCGGCGTTCAAGGCGTTCAGCTTGTCCGGACGATTGACAGTGAGCGTGGCGATTTCGCCGTCTGTTGCGAGCGTCACTGATTGGTAGGCCATGGCGGGCGAGTTGAGGTAGCTCTGTTACGGGTGTAATGTACGCGGCCGGCCAGTCCTCCGCCTCCAAACACAACCATGCATGGCGCAGCAGTGGATCTTGAGAAAAGGCTCGAAGACGGCAGGCTTCCGCTACGTCACGCGCAGCGGGAAGCCGATCCGCTCGAAGGAGCAGCTCGAGCGCATTGACGCGCTGCGGATTCCGCCGGCGTGGCGCGAAGTGCATGTGGCGGCGAGCGAGAGAGCAGCGATTCAGGCGTGGGGCTTCGATGCGCGCGGCAGAAAGCAGTATCGGTATCACGTGCGTGCGGTCGAGAAGGGCGAGCTCAGGAAGCACCACCGCGTGCGCCAGCTGGCAAACGATTTACCGGAGCTGCGGCAGAAGCTCGATAAGGACTTTCGCCGCCGCGGATTCCCAATGGAAAAGGTATGTGCGGGAATCCTGCTGCTCATCTCGGACGCGTTGTTCAGGGTGGGCAGCGATCGTTACGAGCGAGAGAACAATACCTTCGGCATCACCACGATGCGAAAATCTCATGTCTTCGTCGTCGCAGATATGGCGGTGTTCAACTACCCCGGGAAACGCTCCATCAGGCAGCGACAGGTCATCAACTCGCCGCAGATGGTAGCCTTCGTGAAGCTGCTGCTGAGAACGCCGGGGTCACGCCTGTTCAGATATGAGCTTGACGGCAGGTGGTCCAACGTCGATGCCCGCGAAGTGAACGACTACCTGAAGGAGCTGGCCCAGTTCCCCTACACCGCGAAGGACTTTCGCACCTGGGGCGGAACGCTCAGGACGGCCATTGTTCTTGAGGAGCTTGGCAAGGCTCCCAATGAGCGGGCACGCAGGAAGACGGTCCTCACTGCCATCCGTATTGTGGCGGCGGAGATGGGCAACACGCCCGCGATCTGTCGCAAGTCGTACGTTCATCCTGTGCTGATCGCGCGCTATCTCCAGAACGGGTCGACGATCGTCGTCGATCGCCGAAGGCCTCCGCGGCGTTCTTCCCGTTTCGACAACACACCCGAGGAGAAGGCGCTGATCGCTTTCCTCGCCCAGTATTTTCCTGAGCGCCGCAAGGAGCGGCGGCCGAAGTAGCGACGATGAGCGAGCGAATTCCTCTCAGTGCGCGAATACGCGAAATTCACTCCTGCGATGAGTCGCGAGAGCGCGGCTGAGGCGCGGAGCGGCTGGGATCGTGCCGTGAGAACCACTCTTTACTGGGCAAACAATCCGCTTCGGGCGGAGGAGAGTCGATGAATCACCATGGAAAGAATTTCATTGCCGCCGCCGCTCTCGTTCTCGCCGGCTGCGCGACGCAGTCCGCGACTCCCGGGGGCACGACCGTGAATAATCCAGCTCCGCTCGCCGTCACGGAGGCGGCAGACACGCTAAAAACTCCGACCGGAGAGATCTACGGCACGCTCGAGCTGCCGGCGGCGCGGACGCCGGTGCCTGTTGTTCTCATTATCGCGGGCTCGGGGCCGACCGACCGGGACGGAAACTCTCCCGCTCTTCCCGGCGCGAACAACAGCCTGAAGATGCTGGCTGACGGACTGGCGGCGCGCGGCATTGCGTCGCTGCGCTACGACAAGCGGGGAATCGCGGCGAGCAGGGCAGCGATGACCAGCGAGGCCGACATACGCTTCAACCACTTCATCGAGGATGCCGATGGCTGGATTCGACAGCTTCGGGGCGACAAGCGCTTCTCGACGGTTTCGGTTGCGGGGCACAGCGAAGGGTCGCTGATCGGAATGGTCGCCGCGCGCGAAGCGGGCGCCGACGCGTACGTGTCGCTCGAAGGCGCGGGAAGAAAAGCGCAGGATCTCCTTCTCGAGCAGGTCCGGCCGCAGTTCCCTCCCGATCTCCTCGCGCAGACCGAGCGCATCCTGGCCAGCCTTTCGAGCGGAGCGATTCCCGATTCGGTCCCGCCCGTTCTCAACGCGCTGTTCCGGCCGAGCGTGATGCCTTATCTCATCTCGTGGTTCAAGTACGATCCGGCGACTGAGATCGCGAAGCTCAC